>JBAUJO010000147.1:0-19623 GCA_049683875.1 Ornithinimicrobium sp. | reverse complement strand
AGGGCGCGGACGCGCTGGATGTTCGGGTTCCAGCGACGCTTGGTGCGACGGTGGGAGTGCGAGATGGCGTGACCGAAGCTCGGTCCCTTGCCGCAGACATCGCAAGTGGCAGCCACGGTGTTCTCCTCCAGATTGGCGTTCTCACAGGTTTCGAGCGGGCGTGCGGGCATCATGAATCCCCAGCGCAACCGCTCTAGCCTACGTCAGGACCGAGGGCACCCCCAAGTCGGTAGGCGGCCCGAGGGGTGACGAGGGTGGCACGATGTGGGCATGCTCAGTACCACTCTGACCGTGACGACAGGATCGCGCGACGTCGTGCACGACCTGACCCGGGACTGTGAGCAGTTCGCTGCCCGGTCAACCGGCGACGGCTTGCTGCACGTCTTCGTCCCGCACGCGACCGCGGGCCTTGCCGTCCTCGAGACCGGAGCCGGCAGTGATGAGGACCTACTGGCCGCTCTCCAGGACCTTCTGCCAGGCGACGACCGCTGGCGTCATCGTCACGGCACCCCCGGTCACGGTCGTTCACACGTCATGCCGGCCCTCGTCCCTCCGTACGCCACGGTGCCCGTGATCGGGGGGCGGTTGGCACTGGGCACGTGGCAGAGCATCTGCCTGGTCGACCTCAACGTCGACAACCGCACCCGCACCGTCCGCCTCTCACTGCTGGCCGACGCGGGTTAGCCCGCCCGCCGTGTCACCTTCGGTGCTGGACCTGCCGGCCGCCCGGCGGTGGGCCGTTACCTCTCGCGCCCTGTTGAGCGAGTCTCGCGAGCACATCAACCGTCTCAACGTGTTCCCGGTGCCGGACGGCGACACCGGGACCAACATGTTCCTGACCGTCGACGGAGCCTTGGGCATGCTGCGCGAGCCGATCTTCCAGGACGGCGAGACGTTCGGTCTGCGCGACGGGCTTGCCCTGCTGGCCAGGGGCATGTTGCTCTCTGCTCGCGGTAACTCGGGGGTGATCCTGAGCCAGCTCGCGCTCGGGATGTCACAGGCGGTCGACGCCTCGCCGGACCCGGACGCAGCGCAGATGACCCCTGACGTGCTCGTCGAGGCATTGTCCCGCGCCTCCGACGTCGCCTGGGCGGGAGTGTCACAGCCGGTCGAGGGCACCATCCTCAGCGTCGCTCGGGCGGCGGCAGCCGGGGCTCTGCAGGTGCCGCGACCCGACGGGTCGGACGTGGCCGAGCAGACCCACGCGGTGGCGATGGGCGCCCTTCAGGCCGCGCGGCGGGCCCTGGCCCGCACCCCGGAGCAGCTGCCCAAGCTGGCTCAGGCCGGGGTCGTCGACGCCGGAGGCGCCGGCTTCGTGCTGGTCCTGGAGGCGTTGGAGACCGTGCTCGCCGGGCGCGCCGTCGAGGTCACCGGTCGAGACGAGACCTCGATCGGCGGGCTTGCGACCGATCGACCCCATCTCACCGGTCACACCGTCGCCGACGACGGCGCCGTCGAGGTGATGTTCGTCGTGCGCGACTGCGATGAGTCGGGGGCGCAGCGGCTACGCGAGGAGCTGCTGAGTGTGGGTTCGTCGGTGATGGTCGTGGGCGGAGCGGACCTGTGGCGGGTCCATGTGCACCTCGACGACCCGTCCGCGGCCATGGATGCCGGTTCACGGTGGGGGCGTGTGGAGCAGGTCTCTATCACCTCCTTGACCCCAGGCGCCGATGACTCCAGGGCCTCGGATCTCGGTTTGGTCAGCTGCGCGTCGGGGCCCGGCCTGGCCGGCATGTTCACCGAGGCTGGAGCGAGCGTCGTCCGCTCCAGCGCCGGCAACCGCGCCTCGACCGGCGTGCTGCTGCAGGCCTGCCGGGACACCGGCGCGGCGCGGGTGGTGGTGCTGCCCAACGACCCGGACACCATCCTTGCTGCACGGGCGGCAGCGTCCCAGGGCGCCGAGGAAGGTCTGGACATCCGCATCGTCCCCACGTTGTCCGCGGTCCAAGGGCTGGCCGCCGTCTCGCTCTGGGCCCCGGAGGAGCACACCGCGTCCGGCGATGGTGCTGCTCGATCCTCCCTGCCGTCGAAGGTTCTCGATGCCCAGGTGGCAGCCATGGCCGAAGTCGCGGACAGCGTGCACTACGCGGCGCTCACCGTCGCGGTCAACGACGCGATGACTGCGGTCGGGCCCTGTCGACAGGGTCAGTGGCTCGGGGTCGTGGGTTCGGCCATCACGGCGGTCGATGATGATGTGGCCACGGTGCTCGGCGCGGTGCTCGAGGCGCTGGCCAGGGCACTCGGTGCCGAGCCGGGCGCACTCACGGTGCTGGCCGGAGACGGTGTCAGCGCCCCCGACGCGGCGACGTTCGACGAGGCGCTCGGGCGCTGGAGCTCTGCCTGGCCCGATCTTGAGGTCCACCGCATGTACGGCGGCCAGCGCACCTACCGGTGGCTGCTGGGGTTGGAGTAGCCGGTGGCAGGGCTGGACACTCCGCTGCGCACCGTGCTGGGAACCTCGGCCGCCCCACTGAGCCGTGCTCGAGGGATGAGCACGGTGGGCGACCTGTTGGACCTCCTGCCGCGCGCCTACCTCGACCCCGCTCGACCGACAGACTTTACCAGCGTCGCTGACGGTGACGACGTGGTGGTCATCGCCACGGTCGTGCAGGCCGTCACCCGGCCGATGCGGCAACGACGGGGAAAGATGCTCGTGGCCACGGTCGCCGACGCCGACGGACACCGGATGGATCTGACCTTCTTCCGGCCGTTCGGGCACGAGCGCGTGCTGGTGCCCGGCGCCCGGGTCGTCTGCTCCGGCACGGTCGGCAGCTACGCAGGCAGGAGGCAGCTCACCCACCCGGAGTACCAGGTGCTCGAGACCGCGGGCACGTCCGACGGCCAGTCGGGATTGCCGGGCCCCGATGGGTCCTCTTCCCCCAGCCCATCAGGGACGCCGGTGCGGGTGCTCAGCCAGGGACTGGTGCCGGTCTACCCCACGGTCAAAGGGATGAGCCCGATCGCTCTGCACGCCGCCGTGGATCTGGCGCTGCATTCCGTGGACGACATGCTGGACCCGCTGCCCGAACAGGTCCGCGAGCGACGAGGGCTTCCGAGCTTGCTCAGCGCCTACCGGCTGGTGCACCAGCCAGAGACGGCAGCAGATGCGCGCCGAGGGCGCTGGCGGATGAAGTATGCCGAGGCGTTCGTCATCCAGGCCTCGCTGGCGGTGCGTCGGCACTCCTCCCAGGCGTTGCCGGCGCAGCCGCGCCCCGGGCGAGGCGGAGCACTCGCGGACACGTTCACCGAGCAGCTGCCCTTCGCGCTGACCCACGGGCAGCAGGACGTGCTGGCCACCCTGCGCGACGACCTCGCGCGCTCGGTGCCGATGCATCGGCTGCTCCAGGGTGAGGTGGGATCGGGAAAGACCGTGCTGGCGCTGTTGGCGATGTTGACGGTGATCGACTCCGGCGGTCAGGCCGCCCTGCTGGCCCCCACCGAGGTGCTCGCGGCCCAGCACCTCCGGTCGATCACCCTGTTGCTGGGGCCGCTAGCGCAGGCGGGGATGTTGTCGCAGGCGGAGCACGCGACCCGTGTCGCCCTGCTCACCGGAAGCCAGACCGCGGCGCAGCGACGCTCCCACCTCTCGATGGCCGCAGGCGGGGAGGCGGGCATCGTCGTGGGCACGCACGCGATGATCCAGGAGCACGTGCAGTTCGCCGAGCTCGGTCTGGTGGTGGTGGATGAGCAGCACCGCTTCGGCGTCGAGCAGCGCGACGCCCTGCGAGTCAAGGCCGGGGCCGTCTCTCCGCACGTGCTGGTGATGACGGCGACCCCCATCCCCCGGACGGTGGCCATGACGGTCTTCGGCGACATGGAAGTCTCCACCTTGCGCGAGCTCCCCGGTGGTCGTCAGCCGATCAGCACCCACGTCGTGAGTTCCGACAAGCCCGGCTGGGTGCGCCGGATGTGGCAACGGGTGGCCGAGGAGGCCGGCGCCGGACACCGGGTTTACGTGGTCTGTCCGCGCATCGGTAGTCCGGACGACCCCGAACTGAGCGCTGGTGGCACCGATGGCGAGCCGTACCCGGGCCCCGGCGGGCCGATCGAGGACGCCGCAGCGGATGAGGATGACTCCGCCCTTCACGGCGTCTGGCAGGTGCACCGCGCCCTCGCCGCGGCCCCAGCCACGTCGTCACTGCGCCTGGCCATGGTGCACGGGCGCATGCCGCCCGCGGACAAGGACACTGCGATGCAGGACTTCGCCGCGGGGTCGGTGGATGTGCTCGTCGCCACCACCGTGGTCGAGGTCGGCGTCGACGTGCCGGAGGCGACAGTCATGGTGGTCCTGGACGCGGACCGGTTCGGGATCTCCCAGCTGCACCAGCTGCGCGGTCGGGTCGGGCGCGGTCAGCAAGCGGGGCTGTGTCTGCTGGTGACCCAGCATCCGGAAGGGTCCGGTCGCGAGCGCCTCGACACGGTGGCATCGACCACCGACGGGTTCGAGCTCGCTCGCGCCGACCTGGAGTCCCGGCGAGAGGGTGACGTCCTCGGTGCCACGCAGAGCGGGGGTCGAAGCGGCCTGCGCTTCCTGCAGCTGACGCGGGACGAGGAGCTCATCGTGCAGGCGCACGAGGATGCCTGGGCAACGGTGCAAGGCGACCCGGACCTGTCCGCCCTGCCGGCGCTGCGCGAGGAGCTCGCCCGGGTGGATGCCGAGCGAGCGGCCTACCTGGAGCGCGGATGACCCGCATCATTGCCGGCCGCGCAGGGGGTCGGACCCTGCTCACCCCGCGCGGGTCCAGCACCCGCCCGACCAGCGACCGGGTGCGCGAGGCGATGTTCTCCCGGGTCGAGGCGCTCCTCGAGCTCGGTGGCGCTGTGGTGCTCGACCTGTATGCGGGCTCGGGGGCGCTCGGGCTGGAGGCGGCCTCACGTGGCGCAGCAGCCGTGCGGTGCGTGGAGTCCGACCGCGCGGCCGCGCGGCTGATCGAACGCAACGCCCGCGCCCTGCAGCTCTCGCAGGTCGATGTCGCGGTCGCGACGGTCCAGCGGTGGCTGTCCCAGCCGCACGCCGTGGGCGGTTTCGACCTGGTGACCCTTGACCCCCCCTACCGGTTGGGTGAGGAGGAGCTGTCCACCATGGTGGAACTGCTGAGCAGCCACCTGGCCCCGGATGCCCTGGTCGTGGTGGAACGATCGGTGCGTAGCCCCGACCCTCAGTGGCCCCCGGCGTGGAGCCCGCTGAAGCCGAAGCGCTACGGCCAGACCTGTGTACACATGGCCCGGGCCTCGGTGGGGATGACGTCCTGACCGACCGAGACGGGGCCCTCAGGCTTCACGCGCACCGGGCCCGTGGCATCCTGACCGGCATGGCTGACTACACGATCCCCCGCCCGGCCTCCGGCGACGTGGTGGACCTCATCCTGGACGACCACCGCCTGTTCGAGTCGTTGCTGCGCGACCTGCGCGACGCGACGGCCGACCGCGCTGCAGCGCGGTCTGCGTTCGCCGAGGTGTTGATCGCCCACGGTGAGGCAGAGGAGCAGAAGGTCTACCCCAAGCTGCAGCGCAAGCGCGCCATCGACGCCGAGGAGGCCGAGCACGGCGAGCACGAGCACGCCGAGATCAATCAGGCCCTGGTGGACCTGCTGCGTTGCGTGGCCACCGACACCCAGAAGTTCGACGACGCCGTCGAGGCGATGAACGAAGCACTTCAGCACCACCTGAACGAAGAGGAGCAGACGATCCTCAACCCGGCGCGTACGGAGGTCTCGGAGGCGGTGCGCCGTGATCTCGGCATGGAGTTCATCGCCGCTCGCAGCGCCCACCTGGACGCCGGCTCGGGAAGTCTGGACAACGTCGAGGCGATCGTGGCTCGGGCGCACCGTGAGGGTCTGCTGGAGGACTGAGCCCACGAGGGGCTGGCGGGTAGGTTGGCATCATGACCCGGCGTTGCCTCTGCCCGGGGTCGTTCGACCCCCTCACCCGTGGACACCTCGACGTCATCGTCCGTGCCGCCGACCTGTTCGACGAGGTCGTGGTGGCGGTGCTGCACAACCCCGCCAAGAGCGGGGTCTTCGACGTCCGGACGCGGATGGACCTCATCGAGCGCTCTCTGCCCTCGGAGCTCGCCGAGTCAAGCCGGGTGAGCGTGGCTGAGTTCGGGGACCGTCTGGTCGTGGACGTCTGCCGAGAGGTCGCAGCCGTGGCTATCGTGAAAGGGGTGCGTGACTCCGCGGACTACGGCTACGAAGTGCCGATGGCCCGGATGAACGCCCATCTGTCCGGAGTCGAGACGGTCTTTCTTGCTGCCGACCCCCGGTGGGGTCACGTGTCGAGCTCGTTGGTGCGTGAGGTCGCCGCCCACGGCGCGGACGTGAGCGAGCTCGTCCCCGAGCCGGTGCAGGTCGCGCTGTCGGCGCCGACCACGAGGCCCGAAATTGGCGGGTAGCCTCGGCTGCAGTAGCCTTAGGGGCTGTCCTGGCCAGGGCGTGAGGGCCGCATCACCGCGGGGCCCGTCCTGATGACCGCGACACCGCTCAGTTCGCACCAGTGATCCTCGACCAGCAAGGCGCCCCCCATGGCACACCACGACGACGACGGGCTCTGGGTGTTCGCCACCCGAGAGCTGGCTCGGCGTCCGGGCACCATGCGTTCGGTGAACCGCACCGTCCCGGCCCCCAGCCTGATCGGCACCGAGGTCATCGGTGTGCCCGCTGGCGAGCCGGTCGTTCTGGATCTCACCATGGAGTCGGTGGTCGAGGGCGTTCTGGCGACCGCGGAGGTCGTCGTGACCGCCCGCGGCATGTGCGTCCGATGTCTGGATGAGGCCACGCACGATGTGCAGGTGACCGCGCAGGAGCTCTTCGCCTATCCGGAGCGGGCCTCACGGCACGCGCAGCACGACTCGGCGGCGGAGGACCAGGAGCAGTACGAGCTCCAGGACGACACCATCGACCTCGAGACGGTGGTGCGCGACGCGGTCGTCACCGCCCTGCCGTTCCAGCCGGTCTGTCGACCGGACTGCCCCGGGCTGTGCGCCCAGTGCGGTGTGCGGCTGGCCGACGAGCCGCGGCACGCTCACGACACCGTCGACCCGCGATGGGCGGCCCTGGCCGATCTCGCGGGCTCCAACCCCACCGAGAGAAGGACCTAACGTGGCCGTTCCCAAGCGCAAGATGTCGCGCTCCAACACCCGACACCGTCGTTCGAACTGGAAGGCCAGCGCCGTGGCGCTGACCACCTGCCCCCAGTGCCAGGCCAAGACCCAGCCGCACCGTGCCTGCCCGTCGTGTGGCACCTACGGAGGCCGTCACTACGACGCCGCCGAGCGCACCGAGCACCAGGGCTGAGCCACCCGCGCGCCGTGTCGAGCCAGAGGAGCGCAGACCGCGAAGATGATGCCGAGGAGCGGCCGCGGCCGCTGACCGAGCTGGTGGACTACCTCCAGGGTGTCTTCGACGGAGCCTGCGACGAGGGTCTGCTGCGTCGCGCCATGACCCACCGGTCATACGCCTACGAGCACGACAACGCCCCGCACAACGAGCGGCTCGAGTTCCTCGGCGATGCCGTGCTCGGGCTGGTGGTGACCGACGCGCTCTACAGCAACCACCCTGACCTGCCCGAAGGTCAGCTGGCGAAGCTACGTGCCGCCGTGGTCAACACGCGGGCACTGGCCGACGTGGCTCGCCATCACGGGCTGGGCACCTACGTCCTTCTCGGGCGCGGCGAGGAGGCCACCGGAGGCCGGGAGAAGGCGAGCATCCTCGCCGACACCACCGAGGCGCTGATCGGCTGTGTCTACCTGACCCGTGGGATGCCGGCAGCTTCGACGCTGGTGCACTTTCTGCTCGATGACCTCATGCGCCGAAGCGCCCAGTGGGGGGCCGGCTTGGACTGGAAGACAAGCCTGCAAGAGCTGGTGTCGACGGCCGAGCTGGACGGGCCGGAGTATCTCGTGGAGAACGAGGGCCCAGACCATGACAAGAGGTTCACCGCCCGCGCGGTCGTCGGCGGCGAGATGGTCGGCACGGGTGAGGGCACCTCGAAGAAGTCGGCCGAGCAGCACGCAGCCGAGCAGGCGTGGAACGTGCTGACGACGCGGGCCGCCGCCATGCTGCAGACCGAGGCGACCGATGCGGTCAGCGCTGAGCGGTCCGTCGATGAGGTCAAGGCAGACGAGACCACCGACGACCCCGAGCCCGCGTCGGCCACCGACGACATACCAGCCGCGGAGCCTGACCCCGCGTCCTGATGCCGGAGCTGCCTGAGGTCGAGGTGGTGCGACGGGGTGTGGCCGCCCATGTGGTCGGCCGGACGATCCGCCGGGCCACGGTCAGCGGTTCGCGGGTCGCGCGCCGTCACGAAGCGGGCCCAGCCGACCTGGCCATCCGTCTCGCAGGGAGCACGGTCCTGCATGCCGACCGCCGGGGCAAGTACCTCTGGCTGGTGGTGCGTCCGGCCGGTGGTGAGCCCGAAGCCTTGGTGGTTCACCTGGGCATGAGCGGCCAGCTGCTGGTGAGCCCACCCGAGGCAGAGCTGGCACGGCATACCCACGCCATCCTCGACTTCGACGACGAGGGCTCCACCTTGCGATTCGTTGACCAGCGCACCTTCGGCGGCTGGTCTCTACGTCCTCTGGTGCCCGACCCTCACGCACCCGGTCCGTCGGTCGCCGCCGAGCCGAGGCATCCGTACGGCATCGCCTCTTCGGTCTTGCACATCGCACCGGACCTCTTGGAGCCCGCGTTCGACACGGCTGGCGTGGTGCGCGCGCTCAAGGCTCGTCGCACGGTCATCAAGCGCGCGCTGCTGGACCAGGGGCTGGTCAGTGGCATTGGCAACATCTACGCCGACGAGGCGCTCTGGCGGGCCCGGGTGCACGGCCGCAGGGAGTGCGGGGCGCTCACCAAACCGGCGTTGGGTCGGCTGCTCGGTCACGCCCGGGCGGTGATGTCCGAGGCCCTCGACGTCGGGGGCACCAGCTTCGACGCGCTGTACGTCAACGTCAACGGGGCCAGCGGCTACTTCGACCGTTCTCTCAACGCCTACGGGCAGGCGGGCCGGGCGTGCGCGCGATGCCAGGCCACCGTCCTGCGTGAGGAGTTCATGAACCGCTCCTCGTTCTTCTGTCCCCGATGTCAGCCTCGTCCTCGAGCGCATCGCCGGGGCCCGTGAGCTCACCGGGGCTCGAAAGCCGGACTTCTGCGTCGCTAGACTCCGAGGATGGCTGGGGACGCCGGTGAGACCGTCCGTGCACTGATCTTCGTCAGGGGCAGTGTCCAGAACGTGGGCTTTCGGTGGTGGACCCGCAGCAGAGCTCTCGAGCTCGAGGTGGTCGGTCACGCGCGCAACATGCGCGACGGGCGGGTGGAGGTCAACGCCCAGGGCACCCGAGAGGCGGTGGACTCCCTGTGCGCCATGCTTCGCTCTGAACAGGCGCCCTCCGGACGCCCGGGGCGGGTCGAAGCCGCGAGCGTCCAGTGGCACGACCCGCAGGATGATCTCACCGGGTTCCTTGAGCGCTGAGGACCTCGCGCAGCGCCGCGAATGAGCGCTGGTTCGGGCCCCTCGCTGGGTATGGTGACGGCCACGCGGCGGTGCGGACCGTCGCCCCGGACGGAGGGGAGCGACCCTGTTGTGTACGTCAAGTCTCTGACGTTGCGCGGCTTCAAGTCGTTCGCCTCGGCCACCACGCTGCGTCTGGAGCCCGGCGTGACCTGCATCGTGGGCCCCAACGGCTCCGGCAAGTCGAACGTCGTCGACGCGCTGGCCTGGGTGATGGGCGAACAAGGGGCCAAGTCGCTGCGTGGCGGCAAGATGGAGGATGTCGTCTTCGCCGGCACAAGCGGTCGCCCGCCCTTGGGCCGTGCCGAGGTGTCGATGACGATCGACAACACTGACGGGGCGCTGCCCATCGACTACACCGAGGTCACCATCACGCGGACCATGTTCCGCAACGGCGGGTCGGACTACGCCATCAACGGCACGAGCTGCCGGCTGCTCGACATCCAAGAGCTGCTCTCAGACTCCGGGATCGGTCGGGAGATGCACGTCATCGTCGGCCAGGGCCAGCTGGACCAGGTCCTGCGGGCCACGCCGGAGGAGCGCCGAGGCTTCATCGAAGAGGCCGCCGGTGTGCTGAAGCATCGCAAACGCAAGGAACGTGCCCTGCGCAAGCTGGAGACGATGGAGGCCAACCTCACCCGGCTGACCGACCTCACCAGCGAGATCCGCCGTCAGCTGGGCCCGCTCGGACGTCAGGCCGAGACCGCCCGGCGCGCGGCGGGCATCCAGGCCACGGTGCGTGCTGCGGGGCTGCGCCTGCGGGCCGACGAGGTGCCCACCCGGCCGGCGACCCTGGAGCGGGAGACTGCAGCCGAGACGGCGCTGGGTCAGCGCCGCGACTCCTGTGCCCAGGAGCTGGATGAGGTCAGCGCCCAGATCGAGCACGCCGAGGGGGCGAGTGCCAGCGGCGCCCCCGCGCTGAGCCGGGCTCAGGACGCCTTCTACGCCGCGACCGCATTGCGGCAGCGTCTGCAGTCCACGCACGAGCTGGCCGCCGAACGGGAGCGGCTCATGAGGGCCGCGCTGGAGGAGAAGGGCTCCGGCGAGCGTCGCAGCGGCGACCGCGACCCGGCCGAGCTGGCGGCGGCCGCTGAGCAGATGCGTGCCGAGCAGGCGAGGGTTGAGGGCGACGTCGACCAAGCACGAAGGGCACTTACTGACGTGGTTGCCACCCGGGTCGCCGCGGAGGAGGCGCACGAGCAGGAGGAGGCCAGGGTCGCGAGCCTGCTCAGGGCCGCCGCCGACCGCCGTGAGGGGTTGGCGAGGCTGGCAGGCCAGGTGGCGGCCCAGCGCAGCCGGGTCGAGGCTCTGGAGGCCGAGCTGGGGCGGCTCGAAGAGACCGAGGAGGCGGTCGTCGACCGGGCGCGGGAGGCGGAGCAGCAGTTCGCCACCCTCGAGGTCACCATCGTCGACGTCGAGCGCGACGAAGAAGGGCTGGACGAGGCGTACGAGCTCGCCGAACACGCGAGGGTACGAGCGGCCGAGGAGGTCGTCGCCGCGCAGGAGAGCAGACGCTCCGCTGAGGTGAGGGCGAGCTCGGCCCATGCTCGGTGCGAGGCCCTGGAGATGAGCCGCCGACGCCCGGACGGAGCGGGAGCCTGGCTCGAGAACGTGAGCGATGACGGTATCGGGCCGGTGTCCGCCCGGTTGTCGGTCGACCCCGGGTACGAGGGTCAGATCGCCGCAGCGCTGGGTTGGGCGGGCGAAGCGCTCGTGGTGCCCTCGGTCAGCGTGGGGGCGGACGGCCTGGCTTGGCTGCGTGAGCACGGACACGGCCATGCGGCGGCGATCGTTCCGGGCTTCGGCGGACCGGCGGAAGACGAAGGCCTCGAGCCTCCGCGCGGAGCGGTCCGGGCCCGAGATGTCGTTCGCGCGGACACCACCGAGCTGACCGAGACCGTGCACCGCCACCTTCGTGGGGTGGTGCTGGTGGCGGACAGCGCGGCGGCGTTGACGATCGTCGAGGACCCAGGTCACAGCGATGTCGTCGCGGTGACCCGTGAGGGGGACGTCTACGGACACGGGTGGATGCGCGGAGGCAGCGTTGAGGGCCCCAGCACCATCGAGGTGCAGGCCGCGCTCGAGGATGCTCGAGAGACCGCCAGCCGGGCTCAGTCCGATATCGAGCGCCACGGGTTCGAGCTCGGTCGCCTGGAGCAGACCGTCCGCGTGACCCAGACGGCGGCCGAGGAGGCGATGCAGGCCTTGCACCACTCGGACGCCCGGATGGCCGCGGTGGCCGAGCAGCTGGGGCAGCTCGGGTCGGTCATGCGCAATGCGCACGCCGAGCGCGAGCGGGTCCGGCACGCCGTGCGGGAGGCGGAGCGGTCCCGGGAACAGGCTCGGGCCGAGCTCGACGATCTGGAGCAACGGCTCACCGACGCTCGATCCGCCCCGCTCGCCCGGGAAGAGCACCCGGAGGCTCACGGTGAGGACGATGACCGCCCCGCGCTGGCCGCCGGGGCAGCACGGAGGCGGGCTGCCGAGACTGAGGCCCGGTTGCGGCTGCGCACAGGTGAGGAGCGCTTGGCCGCCCTCGTCGACCGCGCTGCGGCCCTCGAGAGCGCCGCCCGCGACGAGCTGGCTGCTCGCGAGCAGGCGGCTGCCCCCATGACCGCCCGTCGTCGCCAGGCCTCGACCGCCGAGGCCGTGGTCAAGGCCGCGGCGTACCTGTCCCGCTCGGTGGAGCAGGTCGTCCAGCGCGCCGAGGCGGTGCGAGCCGACCTCGCTGCACAGCAGGCGGCGCGGGAGGAGCACCTGCACGCGGCTCGGGCCCGAGCGCGCGTGCTGAGCGACCAGATGCAGGAGCTGACCACGGCCCTGCACTCCGACGAGGTGGCCCGCGCCGAGCAGCGCCTCCGGCTGGAGACGCTGCATGCCCGGGCGGTCGACGACCACGGAGTCGACGCGGAGGCGCTCGTGACCGAGTTCGGGCCCGACCAGCCGGTGCCCGTGCTGGATGGGAGCACCGGGGAGTCCCTCCAGCCGACCGCGCAGGCCGACGATCGCGAGACCGTACCGGCTGCTGTGCCTTTCGTGCGATCCGAGCAGCAGAAACGCCTGCGCAGCGCCGAGCGTCAGCTGTCGGCGCTGGGCAAGGTCAACCCGCTGGCGCTGGAGGAGTTCGCGGCGTTGGAGGAGCGGCATACATACCTTGGTGGTCAGATCGATGACCTACGTCGCTCCAGCGCGGACCTTCGCGGCATCGTCAAGGAGGTCGACGAGCGTGTCGAACGCGTCTTCGCGCAGGCTTTCGAGGACACCGCGGCCCAGTTCGAGGCGGTCTTCGCGCGGCTCTTCCCCGGCGGCGAAGGACGTCTGGTGCTCACCGACCCGAGCGACATGCTCACCACGGGCATCGAGGTGGAGGCACGCCCCCCAGGCAAGAAGATCAAGCGTCTGTCGCTGTTGTCCGGAGGCGAGCGGTCTTTGACGGCGGTGGCGCTGCTGGTGGCCATCTTCAAGGCTCGCCCCAGCCCCTTCTACATCATGGACGAGGTGGAGGCCGCGCTGGACGACACCAACCTTGGCCGCCTGATCTCCCTGTTCGAAGAGCTGCGTGACTCCAGCCAGCTCATCGTCATCACCCACCAGAAGCGCACCATGGAGGTGGCCGACGCCTTGTACGGGGTGTCGATGCAGGGCGACGGCGTCACCACGGTCATCTCTCAGCGTCTGCGCGAGCCCCAGCCGGCCTGAGCGCTCGCCCGGATCGGGTGACACGGGGAACACCGAGACCGGTGAGGTGGTTCCTCCGGCATGACTACCTCTCCTTCCCCGTCCCGGCACGTCGAGTTCTTCTTCGATCCGGCCTGCCCCTTCTGCTGGCAGACGTCCAAGTGGTTCCGTCAGGTCCAACGCCAGGTCGAGATCGAACCGGTCTGGCGGTTCATCTCGCTGGCGATGCTGAACGAGGAGATGCAGGAGCTGGAGCAGGCCAGGGGCCATGCCGTCGGACACAAGATGCTGCGCGTGGCGGCCGCTGCGAAGGCCCAGCACGGTGAGCAGGTCGTGGGCGACCTCTACGAGGAGATGGGCCGGCGGCTCTGGGAGACTGCTCCTGAGGGGGAGGGCATGCTGGACGACCCGCAGAAGCGTGAGACAGTCTCCGGGCATCAGGAGTCGGTGTTGGCGCAGCTCCCGGAGATCCTGGACACCGTCGGCCTGCCGCACGAGCTCCAGCAGGCGGCTGAGGACACGCAGTACGACGCGGAGCTCCAGGCATCCACCGACGAGGCCATGGAGCGCACCGGCGGCAATGTCGGCACGCCGATCCTGGCGTTCGACGGCCAGGACGGCCCGGCGTTCTTCGGCCCGGTGATCTCGGGCACGCCCAGCGACGAGGACGCAGTCAAGCTGTGGGATGCGGTGGGTACGCTGGCGACCTTCGACGGTTTCGCCGAGCTCAAGCGTTCGATGCGGGACCCCTTGGACAGTGTCCTGTTGAAGACGGTCAGCTCCCGCTCCGCGCTGTGAGTTTGCTCATACCCCGGCGTGTCGCACCTGGACACGCCGGGGTATGAGGGCAGGTGCAGGACGAAAAAGATGCATGCTGGACGCATGGTCGTTTTGGTATTGGGGATGCTGACCTGTGTGGCCACCGGGGGCGTTGTACTGGGGTATGTCGCTCGCGAGGCTCGACGGGAAGAGCGTGAGTTCTGGACCCCCGAGGGGGAGCGGTTGATCGCCGACGCACGTCGTCGCGGCGACGAGCTGCGCCAGCGCTCGGACCACTGGCGTCATCGGGCGGTCGCGGGCACGGCACGCGAGAAGAACGAGGAACTCTTGTCCTGACCGTCAGTTGGTGTGACCGTCAGTTGCTGGTCGATGCGCGGACGAGGCGGCAGGGCCTTCGGGCGCGGTCAGCTCTCCCCGAAGCATCCGACCGGCGTTGTCGGCGAGTCCATAGCGCGCGCAGTCGTGTGAAGTTCTGCGCGATCCGCGTGCCGTTGCCTCGAAACCGGTGACCAGGACCGTGCTCCCCATCACGTGAGTATGACCGGCATCCAAGAGCACGCATGTCTGTGACAATGGCGGGGCCATGGACGACCTCTGGATATACCTGACCGTAGCCACCGTGGTGGCGCTCGTGGGCCTGACGGTCCTGGTCTCCCTGACCCGGGGTGGCCGTAGCACGCGTCACGCGCCGCCACCCGCAGCGCCGACCCCGACCCGGGACGACGACCGATCACAGGACGGTCCCGGAGGCGACGCCGACGTCGACAACGCCGGCGGTGGGGTCGCCGTCGACGCCAAGCCGGACGCCACCGACGAGGTCTCGATCGAGCGACCCGACTCGGCGCGCGGGCGACTCGCGCGCCTGCGGGCCCGGTTGGCGCGTTCCAACACCGCGATCGGCAACGCGCTGCTGGCCCTGCTCTCACGGGGTGGTTTGGACGAGCAGGCCTGGGAGGACGTCGAAGACACGCTCCTTCAGGCCGACCTGGGTGTCGAGGCCACCGAAGAGCTTGTCGCCTCCCTGCGCACCCGGGTTCAGGTCGAGGGTGAGCGGGACGTCGATACGGTCCGGGGATGGCTGCGCGCCGACCTGCTCCGCCTGGTGGACCCCACCATGGACCGGCGCATCAGTGCCTCCCGCGTGGGGGACCGTCCCGCGGTCACCATGGTCGTCGGGGTCAACGGCACCGGGAAGACCACGACCGTCGGCAAGCTCGCCCGCGTGCTCGTCGCCGAGGACAAGGACGTTGTGCTGGGTGCCGCGGACACCTTCCGCGCGGCGGCCGCCGACCAGCTGCAGACGTGGGGGGAGCGGGTCGGTGTCCCGACGGTGCGATCAGACCGCGAGGGCGCCGACCCGGCCTCGGTGGCCTTCGACGCGGTCAAGGCGGCCGCCGAGTACGAGGCCGATGTGGTGCTCATCGACACCGCCGGACGGCTGCACAACAAGGTGGGTCTGATGGACGAGCTCAGCAAGATCAAGCGGGTGATCGAGAAGCAGAGCCCGATCGACGAGGTGCTGCTCGTGCTGGACGCGACCACGGGGCAGAACGGTCTGCGCCAGGCCGAGGTCTTCGCCGAGGCGGTGAACGTCACCGGGGTGGTGCTGACCAAGCTGGACGGCACCGCCAAGGGCGGCATCGTGGTCAACGTCCAGCGCAAGCTCGGGGTGCCGGTCAAGCTGGTGGGGTTGGGTGAGGGTCCCGACGACCTGGCCCCGTTCGACGCTGAGGCCTTCGTCGAGGCCATCATCGGCTGAGGTATTCGTTAGCCTGGGGAGGTGTTCACCAGCCTTTCTGACCGTCTCACGCTGACCTTCCGCAACCTCAAGCGCAAAGGGTCGCTGTCGGAGTCCGACGTCAACGCCACCGTGCGTGACATCCGTCTGGCGTTGCTGGACGCCGACGTCGCCCTACCAGCCGTCAAGCACTTCACCGGAGCCGTCCGGGAGCGGGCCTTGGGTACGGAGGTCTCGAAGGCACTGAACCCGGCGCAGCAGGTCGTCAAGATCGTCAATCAGGAGCTCGTCGGCATCCTCGGTGGCGACACCCGTCGCCTGAGGTTGGCCAAGAACCCGCCGACCGTCATCATGCTGGCCGGCCTGCAGGGTTCGGGGAAGACCACCTTGGCCGGCAAGCTGGGCCACTGGCTCGCCGAGCAGGGTCACACCCCGCTGTTGGTAGCCGCCGACCTCCAGCGTCCCAACGCGGTGAACCAGCTACAGATCGTCGGTGAGCGAGCGGGGCTGCCCGTCTTCGCGCCCGAGCGAGGCAACGTCTTCGGCCACGACGCGGCGCTGGACTCCGGTGAGGGCACGCGCTCCTTCGGAGACCCCGTCGACGTGGCGATCGACGGAGTCGCCGAGGCCAAGGTCAAAGGCCACGACATCGTGATCATCGACACTGCCGGTCGGTTGGCCGTGGACGTCGACCTGATGCGGCAGGCGTCCGACATCCGTCTGGAGACCCAGGCCGACGAGGTGCTCTTCGTGGTCGACGCCATGATCGGTCAGGCGGCGGTGGAGACGGCCAGAGCCTTCGCCGAAGGGGTCGGCATCACCGGCACCGTCCTGACCAAGCTCGACGGCGACGCTCGCGGGGGAGCCGCGCTCTCGGTGGCCACCGTGACCGGCAAGCCGATCATGTTCGCCTCCACCGGCGAGGGCACGACCGAGTTCGAGCTCTTCCACCCAGACCGGATGGCCAGCCGTATTCTGGACATGGGCGATGTGCTCACGCTCATCGAGCAGGCCGAGAAGGCCTTCGACGCGGCGCAGACCCGCGAGATCAGCCGCAAGTTCATGGCCGAGGAGGACTTCACCTTCGGCGACTTCCTGGAGCAGATGGCAGCAATCAAGCGGATGGGCTCGCTCAAGCAGATGCTCGGCATGATGCCCGGCATGGCCCAGATGCGTCAGCAGCTGGACTCCTTGGACGAGCGGGAGTTCGACCGGGTCGAGGCCATGGTGCGCTCGATGACCCCACTGGAGCGGGACCATCCCAAGGTGATCAACGGCTCGCGCCGCGCTCGCATCGCCAGGGGCTCGGGAGTCAGCGTCTCAGAGGTCAACCAACTGCTGGAGCGTTTCGGCCAGGCGCAGAAGATGATGCGCCAGATGCGCAAGACCGGAGGAATGCCCGGGATGCCGGGCATGCCGGGCATGCCCGGCGGCGGAGGCGGGCACAGCAAGGGCAAGGGCAAGCAACAGCCGGCGCGCAAGAAGTCCAGGAGCGGCAACCCGGCCAAGCGCGCCGCAGAGGAGAAGGCAGCCGCCCAACGCGAGCACACCGCGCGGGAGAACGCCATGGGCAGCGCCTTCGGCATGGGCGGGGCCGACGCCGACGAGCAGGACCTGTCGCAGCTGGAGCTGCCGCAGGGCTTCGAGAAGTTCCTCTCGCCGGGGCGCGGGCAGAGGTAGCTCAGGGCAGCAGGGCGTCCTCGCCCAGGTGAGCCGCGGCCGCGTTGCGGCCCGGGATGCCGCTCACCCCGCCGCCCCGGCGGGCACCGGCCCCGCAGAGGTAGACGTTGGCATCAGCGGTCTCCACCCCCCAGGTGCCGACCTCCTCAGCACGCTCGGCGAACGGCCACTGCAGGTCGCGGTGGAAGATGTGCCCGCGCGGCATCCCCACCGAGGCCTCGATGTCCAGTGGCGTGCGCACGTCGATGGTCTCGGGTGTGAGCAGGCAGTCGCGCAGCGGCTCGGCCAGCACGGCGTCCACCGAGGCCAACGTCGCGTCGGTGGCCTCACGTCGAGCTCTCTGCGGGTCCTTGGTGAACAGCCGCGCCGGCATGTGCAGGCCGAACAGGGTCATCGTGTGGACCCCCTGCTGCTGAGCCTGTTCCCCGAGGATCGAGGGGTCGGACAGCGAGTGGCAGTACACCTCACAGGGTGGCACGTCGGGGATCCGGCCGGATGCCGCTTGGACGTAGGCGCGCTGCAGTGCCTCGTACCCCTCGTTGATGTGGAAGGTGCCGGAGAACGCCTGCTCGGCGGACGTGGCGTGATCCTTCAGCGACGGAAGCCGCGACAGCAGCAGGTTGACCTTCAGCTGCGCCCCTTCCGGTGCCGGCGACGGCGCTGGGCGGTGGAGCAGCCGGCTCAGGACGGTGGGTGACGCGCCGACGAACACGGTATCGGTCTCGATGACCGAGTCGTCGGCCGTGCGTACCCGGGCGAGCTCGCCGTCGGTCTCCAGGGAGGTGACCTCACTCGAGCAGCGCACCTGAGCGCCAGCCGCGGTGGCAGCCTGCAGCAAGGCGTCACTCACGCTGCCCATCCCGCCGACGGGCACGTCCCAATGACCGGTGCCACCGCCGATGACGTGGTAGAGCAGGCATCGGTTGCCCAGCCGGGCCGGGTCGCTCAGGTCGGTGAAGGTGCCGATCAGCGCGTCGGTCGCGGCGATCCCTCGCACCAGGTCGCGACCGAAGCGGCGTTCAAGGGTCTGTGACAACGGACGCTCGAAGAGGTCCTGCCACGCCGGCTCACCGACCATGGCTGCCACCTCGTGCGCCGGTCGCAGCGGTTGCAGCATCGTGGGGAAGACCGCTTGGGCGACGCGGGAGGTCAGGTCGGAGAACTCCTGCCACGCCGATGCGTCGGCACCCAGGTCGGCAGCCGTGCGGGCGGGGTCCCCGTCGTCGATGAGCACCCCGGTGTCGCCGTCCGGGGTGTAGGAGGAGTAGCGCCGCCGTAGCAACGTCAGGTCCAGTCCGAGCTCTTCACGGATCTGCGCTGGCAGCAGCGATACCAGGTAGGAGTAGGCCGACAGCCGGGCGTCGTGGCCGGGGAACACGGCGGCCGAACGGGTCGCGCCACCGACCACGTCGGCGCGCTCCAGCACCAGGACCGACCGGCCGGCCCGCGCCAGGTAGGCGGCGCAGGTCAAGCCGTTGTGTCCGGCTCCGATGACGACGGCGTCGTAGCGCATGCGGCGACTGTAGCGGGGACCGAGCGCCCGGCACCGATAGCCTCAGCGTGCGCGACCCTCGCCCGACGAAGGAGGCATCATGACCGTCCTGCACCTCAGCGGCCCGGTGCTCGTCGGCTCCGAGGAGGTGGTCGACCAGTGTTGGGTGGTCGACGGCCGGATCACCCTCCACGCGCCCGCCGGCATCCCCGCATCTCAGGTCGAGCGCGTCGATGGATGGGTGCTGCCGGGCCTGGTCGACGCGCACTGTCACGTCGGGCTGGAGTCGCACGGCGCGGTGGACCCTGCGCGCGCACAAGAGCACGCCCTGTCCGATCGGGACGCCGGTGTGCTGCTGCTGCGCGACGCCGGCTCCCCGGCCGACACGCGCTGGATGCAGCAGCGCGAGGACCTTCCAGAGCTGATCCGCGCCGGCCGACACATCGCACGGACCAAGCGCTACCTTCGCAACTACGCGCACGAGATCGAGCCGCCCGACCTCGTCGACTACGTTCGGCAGGAGGCCCGTCGCGGCGACGGGTGGGTGAAGCTGGTCGGGGACTGGATCGAGCGCGAGGTGGGGGACCTGACGCCGTGCTGGCCCGTGGAGACCCTGACCGCGGCGGTCCGGGCCGCGCACTCCGAGGGGGCTCGGGTGACTGCGCACTGCTTCGGCGAGCAGTCCCTGCGCGACTTCGCCGAGGCGGGAACGGACTGCATCGAGCACGCGACCGGACTGCAGGAC
>JBAUJO010000146.1:0-1600 GCA_049683875.1 Ornithinimicrobium sp. | reverse complement strand
CGCCGAAGGTGTCGGCCGCTTCGGCGATGTCGATGCCTTGGTTGCGCATCAGCCACGGCACCATCGTCAGCAACCGGTCAAGCCGGTCAGTTGCCGATTCGAACGTCACCACGAGGTAGCCACCTGCTCCCCCGGCGGCAGATGAGCATGCAACACGGCTGTCCATCTGGCACGCACGGCATCTCGCACTTCAGCGGGGTCGATGACCACGACATCGGGCCCGGCAGCGGTGATGTCAGCAACCAAAGACTGCGGCGCCGTGTCGCTGAACGTGGCAAGATCCCACTCACCCAACTCGTGGTCACCTTCGACAATGGACTCGGCGCGGCGACGGAGGCTGTATGCAGTGCCGGGCCTGATCCGCAGCCTGGTCGGGATGTCTGACTCAGTCGTGGGCCGGTCCTGGTAAGTGGCGGTGATCATGGCCCGCGGGTCGTGTCCAGGTGGCACGACATAGGTGGTGGCTGCGCTGACGCGATCAACGGTGACCCCGGAAAGAATGCGGTCCAGTCGAAAGACTCGTGGAGCCTCGCGGTCCAGATCATGCCCGGTGACATACCAGCGGCCGTGCCAGTTGGTCAGCGCCCAAGGCTGTATGTGCCGCTCCCCCGGCGTGCCGGCCCGGGTGGCCCGGTAGGTGAAGCGGATGCTCCGCCCGGCAATCGTGGCCATCCGCACTGCTTCGAACGCTGGCTCGGTGGTGTGCAGCAACGGCTCGACGCCAGCCACCGATGCTTCGTCGGCCTCGACCCCTGCGGCTTGAAGTTTGCGCATCGCCTGAGCGGCTGGCCCAGCGAGGCTGGCCTGCGACCACGCGCGGCTAGCCATACCGATCACGGCTACTTCATCGGGAGCGAACTCGATCTCCGGCAGTTGGTATTCGCGTCGATCGATCCGATACCCCGCCTCGTCGTCGAAGAACGGATCGATCTCCTGCGTTCGCAGGGGTATGCCCAGGGCCCGCAACTCGTCCTTGTCACGCTCGAACATGCGGTCGAACGCTTCGTCGCCGCTGGCCTGATATTGCGGCACCGCACCCCGGATCCGCGATTTGCTCAGTGGTGCTTTTGTGTAAAGCAGGGCAATCACAAGGTTGAGTAATCGCTCGGTCTTGGCCGCGGCTGGGCTGGCGCGGGGGTCGGAGGTCGCAGCCACGATGTGAACGCTACTGCAGGCTGCTGGTCAATGCGGTCAGCGCACGCCCATCAGGTCAACGACAAAGATCAAGGTCTCGCCACCGGCGATCGCTGCACCTGCGCCGCGGTCGCCGTAGCCCAAGTGCGGAGGAATGACGATTTTGCGTCGGCCACCGACCCGCATACCGAGCAGTCCTTGGTCCCAACCCTGGATGACCTGCCCGACACCGACAGTGAAGTCGAGGGTGGAGCCGCGGTTCCAAGAGGCGTCGAACTCCTCGCCCGTGGACCAGGACACCCCGACGTAGTGGGCGGAGATGCCGCGGCCCGCGGTGGCTTCGTCTCCGTCTCCCACGGTGATGTCCTCCACCAGGAGCTCGGTGGGAGGCTCTTCGCCTGGGAAGTCGATCTCTGGCTTGGTCAGTTCGCTCATGATGGCCCTTCGTCGTGGGTCGGTCTGCGCG
>JBAUJO010000145.1:0-4076 GCA_049683875.1 Ornithinimicrobium sp. | reverse complement strand
CCCCTAAATCCCCCTGAGAGATCCCCCCCTCACCCCCCTTAAAAAGGGGGGAAGTCAGAGGATGCTGCGCTTTTGATTCGACGAGGACTTTGAGAGAATTCTCTTGATTCTCCCCCCTTTCTAAGGGGGGTTGGGGGGGATCTAACTCTGAAAGCGAAGGCAAGAAAACACTGCCTGACTCCCCATTTTCTGCACTCAAAATAATCGGCGGCTGACCATATCTCAAGATAAAAGTAGTAATCGCCGCAGGGCTGATGTGCCAGTAAACTATTGCTTTATTAGCAAAAGATTGCCTATGAATGGGCAGAGTTGCATATATTTTCCCATCTTTGCCCCTGGAAAGTTGGATAGGAACTGAGTCGGGCGGGCACGGGGAATTGGGCGGGCACGGGGGCACCGCCCCTACGGGCTGGAGCAATTTTTGCATCTGGGTGTAGTTGGGGCTATTTGTTGACTTACTCCAAATGTTTCGCATCCAACCCAAACAGATATTCTTGCGTTGTTCAGCAAATTCTAAGGCGGCGCACAAATCGCCTTTTTGGACGAGTTCATCAACGTAAAATTGGGCAAAGCTGCTAAATTTCCGCGATAGCTGGATTTTGACGGCATTTAAGGGGGTTTTTTCTAGTAAGCCCTCCAGTACGACAGTGCCTTTCGCTAAGACAGCCTGCCTATTTTCGGCTTGACCTAAGTAGTCATAGAGTTTGAGTAGGTTTTGTAAAACCTCTAGATGTCCTTCTGGAAAGGCTTCTGCTGTTAAAGTTTTCAGCGCTTGCTTGTAACTGGTGAGGGCTTTGTGCCAAAAGGGACGAGGACGGGAATCACCATGCCCTCGATTATAGTGGGCGTTGCCAATTGCATAATGCAGTTGTCCCCAGCCTTCTGGGTGAGTGTCTTGGGGACAATATTTTAAGCCTTGTTGATAGCTTGCTAACTCACCCTCATAACCTCGCTGATTCAGTTCAGGATGTTGTCTGGCAATGTAACTTGGGGGGAATAAGAATTTTTCACGACCACCTGAGTTGGCTGCTGCAATGCCCCGGTTGTACCAAGCTAGGTAGTCGTCAGGTTGAATTTTCAGGGCTTGGTCGAAAGAGACGATTGCTTTTTCTAATTGTCTTAAATACCCCAAAGCCTTGCCCCGCATATACCAAGCGTCCTGGCAGTCAGGTTGAATTTTCAGTACTTGGTCGAATGACGATAGTGCTTCTTCAAATTGTCCTAATTTAAACAACGCCCAGCCCCGACCGCCCCAAGTAGCATCGTTGTCAGGTTGAATTTGCAAGGCTTGGTCGAATGACGATAGTGCTTCTTCAAATTGTCCTAATTTAAACAACGCCCAGCCCCGGTTGTGCCAAGCAAGATCGTAGTCAGGTTGGATTTGCAAGGCTTGGTCGTAAGAAGCGATCGCCTCTTCAAATCTTCCTAAATCAAATAACTCATTACCTCGTTTGTAATATTCTTCCGCATCCATCAAACCACCTCAAAAGACTTATAAAACATTTGCCAATTCCCCTGCAGTTCCAACTTCTCCAACAACTCATGCAAACGACCAGCATCCAAAGCCGGCAAGTCTTCTTGATCATTAGGACGCAACCAAGCTAACTCTAAAGGCTGCTCCATCACAATGCCGAGAAAATGCTCTTTTCCCTGATCTTCAAAAAACAAAGGATGCTTAACATCATCTTGCGGTAGACGCATTTCCTGTTGAGACAACTGATTAGATGGAGCAAATAATTTTGATGGGCAAATACAGAATTTCTCGCCACTTGTCCCTTGATTGAGTAGTAATAAATAGCGACTTTTGCCGCGCCAATTAACAATTAAATTAATATAAGCATTCAAAGAAATAGTCGGTTTGGGAAGTTTGAGTCTACCAACATTACGATCAACAGGTATAGGTGTTAGCTCTTCTACCTGTAGCCAATCATCAGTTTTGTCAGCCTTCGCAACTAATTCCTGCCACTGCGTTTCTAATGACCAACGTGGGAAATACTTCTGCCATAACCAATCATATACTAATTGCCACTTGCCCTTATGACCTGGTTCGTTAGATTTTAAATATTCAACATTCACTTCATCTTTAATCATCTGATCTTCAAATTTATTGACTAAAGCTCGAATTATTTCTTTTAACTCATTGCTTTCGTAAATTGTCCCAGCATCTTCTAACTGCTTTCTTACTCTTACAGCAATTTCTTTATTGCTACGCTCTTTGTTTTCTGGATTAAATCGTAGCTGAAAGATTAGTTTTCTAACTTGAGTAGCTGCGAGCAAGCAGTCTTTTGTTATTGCTTCTATAAATTTTTCTTGAAGTTGCAGCATAAAATTAATGGTGTATTCATAGATTATAAATGACTTATTGTTATGCTAACGTCTTCTTGAAAGACAGTAAAGATTTTATAGATTATTCTATTTTCTTATATTTGGCTATATTTCTTTTATATTTCTTTCTATTAACCGCTACAAAATCTTATTTGTCTGCCGTTTCCATTCCAAGAAATCCTGACTAAATTGAATTTATAGCCAGAATAAACGAGGATTTATGAGCAAAGTCAATAACAGCAATAATCAAGTTGAAACAGTGAATAATAGAAACAAACATCCACAATGGAAGTTGCACCCACTTCTATTAAAAGGAATTACTAGCGTTATTTTAGCTGGTTTTTCTCTGGTAATTAAATATCAATTGCCACGATTCGTTATTACTATATCAACTGATGTTTGCCAAACTCATCAGAAGGATAAAATTTTCATAAAGGTAGATTTTAGTGCGAAAGAATTTACTGACTTGGAAAAATGAATAATTCCATCTGTGAATGATATTATAAGGGCGCACAGCCGTGCGCCCCTAGAATATCAAACCTCACAATTATCAACCAAAGAAAACAAACAATCTACCTCAACTGCGCCCTGCACTCCCACAAACTTAATTGCCCCAGCACCCCAACCAACACTTAATCCTAAAGGCAGATGTCCAGCCACCTCATTTGAAGAGAAAGTTAACTCAGAATACAATCGCCAATTGCCATCTTTACGCCACTCAACGCGATCGCCAAATCTCTCATATACCCGCTCATCATAAATTCCCGTTTTCCCACCTTCTTCTAGCCAAATACGTTTTTGAATACTAAAACCAAAGCGGTTTTTACTGTAATATAACCACAGTTGATTAATAGTTTCAAAGTCTAAACAAGGAAACTTTTCAATATCTTCTCCATCTAGATAACCCCGATCTTGTTGCCCCATAACTTCCAACATTTTTAGCCGAGTTTCTTGATCAGCTTCTTGCCATTTGCCAGCGGATAATAAATCTCGCAACTTTGTATAATCAACTCCTTTTTTAGAGGCTAAAGATACTTGAGCCAGCGTCACTTCTAAGTTATTATCATGAATAATCGGTGCAAGATCGCCTGAAGTTGAAGCCGCCCTCGTTGTAGAAATTTCAGACTGAGGCAAATCTTTTAACACTTCATCAACAGATTGATAGCGGTCTTTTACTAATACCTTAAGCAGTTTATCAATAATTGTTGTAAGCTGAGGACTAATCGTTGTTCCCTCTGGCAAACGTTGCTGCCAAATCCAACAACCCTCCAAAGAATTATAGAGATTAAAAGGATGTTTGCCAGTTAGTAAATGAAGGCAAGTTGCCCCCAAAGCATATAAATCACTAGCACAATAAGCCTCGCCAAACTGAATTTGTTCCGCCGGGGCATATCCTAGCGTACCAATCATCGTTCCTCGTTTTGCCAAAATTTCGGCTGTTGCTTGTTTCGCTACACCAAAATCAATTAAGACCAACTTGCCATCACTCTGGCGACGGATAATATTAGCTGGTTTAATATCGCGATGAATTACGTCCTTACCATGAATAAACTTGAGAACCGGCAATAAATCCGCTAAAGTTGCCCGAATATTATTCTCTTGATAAAACTTATTCCCTTGAGCCGTAAGTTGTTCTAACTCATCTAATAAACTTTGTCCATCAATAAATTCTTGCACCAAATAAAGGCGGTCGTTTTGTTCAAAATGGGCGAATAATTCGGGAATTTGATCATGTTTGCCCAATTCATACA
>JBAUJO010000144.1:0-17598 GCA_049683875.1 Ornithinimicrobium sp. | reverse complement strand
CCTTCGACCTGCTGACCGCGCTGCAGGTCGGTGACTGGGGAAAGGCCGACGCCAGCGACCGGCGGCACCGCACGGAGGCGAGCGGCTTGGTGACGGTATATCTGCACTGGCATCTCGAGCGTGGTGTG
This sequence comes from Ornithinimicrobium sp., assembly GCA_049683875.1. Classification (GTDB taxonomy): domain Bacteria; phylum Actinomycetota; class Actinomycetes; order Actinomycetales; family Dermatophilaceae; genus Ornithinicoccus. The sequence goes on along the minus strand of JBAUJO010000144.1, from coordinate 17,470 downwards.
CGGGCGCTGCGCTACGTCCAGGCGGCGCCGCCTCCGGCTCTGGCATGATCGCCGACATGGTGGCCCCTCGACGCGCGCCGCAGCCGCCCTTCGGTCATCCCAGTGGCGCGCGACCACCGACGATCCCGTCTGAGCTGGTGCCGCGCCATGTTGCGATCGTCATGGACGGCAACGGCCGATGGGCGAACTCGCAGGGTCTGACCCGCGTCGAGGGTCACAAGGCGGGGGAGTCATCGCTGCTGGACGTTATCGCCGGAGCCATCGAGATCGGCGTGTCGTGCGTGTCGGCCTACGCGTTCTCCACGGAGAACTGGAAGCGCTCGCCGGAGGAGGTGCGCTTCCTGATGGGGTTCAACCGAGACGTCATCCGGCGCCGCCGCGACGAGATGGACTCCTGGGGGGTGCGAGTGGTGTGGTCCGGACGCCGGCCCCGGTTGTGGCGCTCGGTGATCACCGAGCTCGAGGAGGCTCAGCGGCGCACGGCGGACAACCGGGTCATCACCCTGAACTTCTGCGTCAACTACGGCGGGCGGGCGGAGATCACCGATGCTGTGCGCGCGGTGGGCGAGGACGTCGCCGCCGGGAGGGTGAGTCCGTCGCGGATCGGCGAACGAACGATCGAGCGCTACCTCTACCAGGCCGACGTGCCGGACGTCGACCTCTTCGTGCGCTCCTCGGGCGAACAGCGCACCTCCAACTTCATGCTGTGGCAGAGCGCCTACGCCGAGATGGTCTTCCTCGACACCCTGTGGCCGGACTTCGACCGCCGTGACCTGTGGTGCGCGATCCAGACGTATGCCGAGCGGGACCGGCGCTACGGAGGCGCCCAGGATCGCTCCGCCGCGCCCGGCGCCGACGGCTGAGCCCGGCCCGGCCCCCTGCCGTGGCCGAGGTCAGTGGGCGTCGCAGGTGCCGAAGATCTCCAGGCTGTGGGCGACGTCACGGAAGCCGTGCTCGCGGGCGACACGCTCGGTCCATGTCTCGACCGTGGGGCCCGCGACCTCGACCGTGCGGCCACAGTCACGGCACACCAGGTGGTGGTGGTGCCCGCTGCTGCAGGCACGGTAGACGGCTTCCCCCTCGTCGGTCCGGAGCACGTCGACGTCGCCGTCGGCGGCCAGCGTGGTCAGCGTGCGATACACGGTCGCCAAGCCGACCGCGCTCCCCCCGGCACGCAGTCGCGCGTGCAGGTCCTGCGCCGAGGTGAAGTCCTCGGTCGCTCTCAGCTCGGCGGTGACCGCCGCCTGCTGTCGCGTGGGCTTGCGGCTGCCGCTGCTCATGACAGGGCCTCCTCGTCTGTGGGGTCGCTCTGGCGGCGGCGCTGGGGTGGCGCTCCGCTGCTGGATGCTGCCTGCGCGTGCTCGTCGTAGTGCCCGCCGTGGGGAGCGTGCCGATGACCGTCGTGCACGTAGTCGACGTGGTCACCGTGCGGGACCGCGGGGTGCCCACACTCGGGACCGTGTTCATGGTGGTGCTGTTCGGCCATGACGTGTCGGCGGGCGAGCCACGGGCGGACGGCCGCGCGCCCGAGTGCCACCACCGCGAAGATCGCGATGGCGCACAGCACGATGGTGCCGCCGGAGGAGGTGTCGGCGTAGTACGAGACCACGACGCCGCCCACGGAGGAGATGAGACCGAAGGTCACCGCCCACCACGTGGCCGTGCGGAAGCTACGAGCCACCTGTTGGCCGGCGGCATTGGGAATGATCATCAGGGCACTGATCAGCAGCAGTCCGACCACCCGCATGGAGACCACCACCGTGACGGCAGTCAGGGCTGCAAGCAGGAGGTTGAGGGTCAGCACCGGCATCCCGCTGGCTCGGGCGTACTCCTCGTCGCCGGCTACGGCGAAGAACCGCTGGCGCAGCAGCGTCGTCACCACGATCAGGGTGACCGACAGGGTCGCGAACACGACGAGGTCGCCGCGTGAGGTCGTGCTGATGGCTCCGAAGAGATAGCCGGTCAAGGTCGAGGTCTGGGACCCCTCGACCTTGTTGATGACCACGACACCCGCTGCGATGCCGCCGTAGAACATGATCGCCAGCGCGAGGTCGCCACTGGTGCGGGCCCGCATCCGGATCAGCTCGATCGACACTCCCGCCGCCAGGGCGGCCACCAGTGCGGTGGCGATAGGCGCCTGGCCGGTCAGGACGCCAACCGCCACCCCGGCCAGCGCCACGTGTCCCATACCGTCACCGATGAGGGACAACCCTCGTTGCACCAGGAAGATGCCGACCAACGGGGCGGTCACACCGACCAGCGCCGCCGCCACCAAGGCGTAGCGCATGAAGTCCAGGTTCAGCAGCTCAGCCATGCCGCACCGGCCGATCGTGGTCCGCGGGCCCGGCCCACCACGTGGAGCTGCGCCGGGGATGGTGATGATGTGCCAGAGCCATCGGGTGCTCTTGCAGGTAGGCCGAGTAGTCGGCATGCGGGCCGTCGAAGACGATCTCGCCGGCCTCCAGGGCCACGATGCGCGTGATGACCTCGTGCAGCATCGACAGGTCGTGCGTCACGATGAGCATGGTCACGCCACGTGCGACCAGGCGGTGCAGCAGTCGGGTGAGCACCTCCTGTGAGGCCTGGTCGATACCGGCCATGGGCTCGTCCATCAGCAGCACCGCAGGCTCTCCGGCCAGAGCGCGAGCGATCAGCACCCGGCGCTGCTGCCCTCCCGAGAGCTCCGATACGTCGGCGTCGGCGCGGTCGGCCAGTCCGACGGTCTCCAGAGCCCGCTGCACCAGGTCGGCATCCTTGGATCCTGCACGACGCCACCACGGGCGATGGGCCAGTCGACCGGTGGCCACGACCTCCCTGGCCGTGGCGCAGACCGTGCCGGACAGGGTGTGCCGCTGGGGCACGTAGCCGACGTCACGACGGTCAGCCTCTCGGCCCATCGCGGACCCCCCGAGAGTGACGGTGCCACCGAGATGGTCGTTCAGACCCAGCATGCCGCGCACCAGGGTGGACTTGCCCGAGCCGTTCGGTCCCAGTAGGGCCACGACCTCTCCGGCGTGAACCGTCAGCGAGAAGCTGTTGACCACGGGTGTGCCGGCATACCCGAAGGACGCGTGGCTCAGGGCCAGCACTGGTGCCTCAGGCTCGCTCACGCACACTCCTGACCTTCTCGCAGGGTCTGCAGGTTGCTCCGCATGACGCTCAGGTAGTCCGCACCGGGGGAGTCCTCGGTCAGCCCTTCGATCGGGTCGAGCAGGAGCACCTGGGTGCCGGTCTCGGCGGCCACCGTGTCGGCGATGTCTTGGCTGAGCAGCACCTCGGAGTAGACGACGTCGACGCCGGTGTCCTCGACGACATGTGCGACCTCGGCCAGGCGCGCGGGGCTGGGCTCGGTCTCGGGTGAGAGCCCGGCGATGCCGATCATGTCGAAGCCGTGAGCTCGTGCGACATAGCCGAAGGCCTCGTGGGTGGTGACCATGGTCTGCTGCTCACACTCGGCCAGTCCCTCGTCGTACTCAGCCTGCACGCTCTGAAGGTCCGCGACGAGGGCGTCCGCGTTGGCCTGGTACGTCGAGGCGTGGTCCGGGTCGGTCTTGCCCATCCGGTCGGCCACAGCACGGGTGACCGAGGCCATGCGCTCGGGGTCCAGCCAGAAATGCGGGTCCAACCCGTCCTCGTGGTCGTGGCCCTCGTGCGAGGACTCCGCCTCGCTCTCGGGGGATCCGTCTTGGTGGGCCTGTAGAGGCACGAGATCGGCGAACTCGCTGACGTCCAACACCTGTTCGGAGGGCATGTCACGCACGGCATCGTCCACGGCCTGCTGCAGCCCCGAGGAGTAGACCACCAGGTCGGCCTCCTTCACGGTCCCCACAGAGCGTGGCGACAACTCCACTTCGTGGGGGTCCACTCCGGGCGCGGTGAGCGTCTCCACCGACGCAAGGTCACCGGCGATGCGGGAGGTGACGAACTCAAGGGGGTAGAAGCTCGCCACGAGCTCCAGTTCGCTCCCCGAGGTTTCGGTCTCGGGGTCAGAGCCACATGCGGTCAGCCCCAGGGCGGTGAGAACGGCGACGGCGGTCGTCAGGCGCGCGAGTTTCGGCATACCCGCATTCTGCTCGTGTGAGAATGATTTTCAAAACCGTTCTTGGACCCTCGACCGTGTCAGCGTGGCACGATCGCGGTGATCGCGATGGCAATGACGAGTAGCAGCACGGCCGCCCGCATCATCTTCTCCGGCCGCTTCAGGTGCGGCCACGTCAGATAGAGCAGCCAGCTCAGAAACGTGATGGGCACGAGCAGGAGCAGCCCTCCGACGACGCCGCCCACGAAGGCGCCTGTCAACATGAGGGCGGCGACGACGACGAACGGGACCAGGGCGGGCAAGGCGGCGAGCTTGACCAGCACGGGAGTGCTCGCCCTCTCGACGCGAGACCGCAAACCACCGGTGGTGCGGCTCGAACCGGACGGCCCGGAGGACGGATCGGGGTCGGAAGGCACGATGGCAGCCTAGTCCGCACGGCACTTTAAGATGACGGCCATGGCAGCCCCTTCCACCGTGGACAGCGTCGTCAGCCTCTGCAAACGCAGGGGCTTCGTGTTTCCCTGCGGTGAGATCTACGGTGGCACGCGGTCGGCGTGGGACTACGGCCCGCTGGGGGTGGCACTGAAGGACAACATCAAGCGGCAGTGGTGGCGTGCCATGGTGCAGACCCGTGACGACGTCGTCGGCCTGGACTCCTCGGTCATCCTGCCGAGGCAGACCTGGGTGGCCTCGGGGCACGTCGGAGAGTTCTCTGATCCGCTGACCGAGTGCCTCAGCTGCCACCGGCGGTTCCGGCTGGACCACATGCAGGAGGCGGTGGCGCAGAAGGCGGCCAAGAAGGGTCGTTCGCTGGACCCCGACTCGATCGAACTGGCCGACCTCACCTGCGTCAACTGCGGGACCAAGGGGGAGTGGACCACGCCCCGCGAGTTCAACATGATGCTCGAAACCTACCTGGGGGTGATCCAGGACGAGTCGGGGCTGCACTTTCTGCGGCCCGAGACCGCCCAGGGCATCTTCGTCAACTTCGCCCAGGTGGTGACGGCGACCCGGAAGAAGCCGCCGTTCGGCATCGCACAGACCGGCAAGAGCTTTCGCAACGAGATCACGCCCGGCAACTTCATCTTCCGCACGCGGGAGTTCGAGCAGATGGAGATGGAGTTCTTCGTCGAGCCACACACCGCGCCGGAGTGGCACGAACACTGGATCGGCGAGCGCACCCGGTGGTATCTGGACCTGGGCATCAACCCGGACCATCTACGGCACTACGAGCACCCGAAGGAGAAGCTGTCCCACTACTCGGACCGCACGGTGGACATCGAGTACCGCTTCAACTTCGCCGGCAGCGAATGGGGTGAGCTGGAGGGCGTCGCCAACCGCAGGGACTTCGACCTGCGCACCCACAGCGAGCACTCGGGCACCGACCTGTCGTACTTCGACCAAGCGTCGGGCGAGCGCTACTTCCCCTACGTCATCGAGCCGGCGGCCGGGCTGTCCCGATCGCTGATGACCTTCCTCATCGACGCCTACACCGAGGACGAGGCTCCGAACGCCAAGGGTGGGGTGGACAAGCGCGTGCTGCTGCGGCTGGATCCGCGACTGGCGCCGATGAAGGTGGCAGTGCTGCCGCTGTCGCGAAACGCCGACCTCTCGCCACTGGCCCGGGACCTCGCCGCGCGGCTGCGCCAGCACTGGATGGTCGACTTCGATGACTCGGGGGCGATCGGGCGACGGTGCCGTCGCCAGGACGAGATCGGCACGCCTTTCTGTGTCACGGTGGACTTCGACACCCTCGATGACCAGGCGGTCACCGTGCGGGAGCGCGACACGATGGCGCAGGAGCGGGTCTCGGTCGACCAGCTGGAGCGCTACCTGGGCGCTCGCCTCATCGGATGCTGAGGTGACGGCGATGCGGATCCGCCCGTTCGATCGTGGCGACACCGATGCCGTGGTCGCCCTCTGGCATGAGGTCAGCATCACTCGCCCGTGGAACGACCCCCACCGTGATATCGAACGCAAGATGACGGTGCAGCCCGAGCTCTTCCTCGTCGGGGTCGTCGACGACCACGTGGTGGCCACGGCCATGAGCGGGTTCGACGGGCACCGAGGCTGGCTGTACTACTTCGCCGTCTCGCCGGCCCACCAGAGTGCCGGGCTGGGATCCGCGTTGTTGCAGCACGTCGAGCAGCTGCTCATCGACGCGGGATGCCCCAAGCTCAACGTCCAGATCCGCGACGGGGCCCACGACCTCGTCGCCCGGTACGAGCGGTGGGGGTATGCCCAGGACGGCGCCACCGGCATGGGCAAGCGGCTGATTCCGGACTAGCCTGTGCCACAAGGGCTCCGTTGGAGCCGCCGGCAACCGTGACGGAACCGTGACCGTCCACGCGAATCAGGGACGCCCCGCAGGCCTCCTTGACGTGCATCCGCCCGGTCGACGAGGAGACCCTGATGAACGTGAACGACATCCCCGCAACCCGTCGAACCGTGCTGTTGTCCGGTCTGGGGGCCGGCGTCGCGACGGTGCTGGCCGCCGATCCGGCGAGCGCCGCGACCACCTATCGCAGGGGCAGCCGAGGGGACGGGGTGGCCACGTTGCAGCGCACCCTGGCCCGTCGCGGTTACTGGTGCGGGATCGCGGACGGCGTCTTCGGTCACCTGACCCAGCAGGCGGTGTGGGCGCTGCAGAAGCGAAACGGGCTGGTGCGTGACGCCATCGTCGGGCCGAACACCCGTGCCGCCCTGGCCTACGACACGACGCTCGCGCCGGTGGGCGGGGCGGGCCGCCGCCTGGAGGTGCACCTGCGTCGCCAGCTCGTGCTCGAGGTTCGCAACGGGCGGACCTACCGTGTGCTCAACACCTCCACCGGCAACGGCAAGCCCTACAAGTGGTTCGGACAGACGTATCAGGCCAACACCTACCGGGGCTCCTTCAGCGTGCACCGCACCTACAGCGGCGGCTGGGAGGGAGGCCCGCTGGGCAAGCTCTACCGACCCGCGTACTACGACCGTGGTCGCGCCGTGCATGGCTCCCGCTCCATCCCTCCTTACCCGGCTTCGCACGGATGCGTGCGACTGTCGATGGCTGCGACCGACCTGCTGTGGTCCGTCGGCACGATGACCAGGGGCACCGGCGTCCTCGTGGTCTGAAAGGCCCGTTTCGTCCACGAGTGGGGGGAGTTGTCACACTGGAGGCGTGACACAGTCCCTCACCGACGACCGAGCGGTGGCCGGGCCCCTGACCATCGGGCGGCATCGCATCGAGGCTCCCGTCGTCCTTGCACCGATGGCAGGCATCACCAACCGTGCTTTCCGGCGGCTCTGCCGGCAGTACGCAAAGCCGGCGGACGGTGATGCGTTGGGGGCACGCTGTCTGTACGTGAGCGAGATGATCACCTCGCGAGCCCTGGTGGAGCGGACGCCGATCTCGATGCGTCTCATCGAGCACGACGAGGACGAGAGCCCGCGTTCGGTGCAGCTGTACGGAGTCGACCCGGCCACCGTGGCCGCTGCGGTGAGAATGCTGGTCAGCGAGGATCGCGCCGACCACATCGACCTCAACTTCGGCTGTCCGGTGCCGAAGGTCACCCGCAAGGGCGGCGGGGCCGCCCTGCCGTGGAAGAGCGACCTGTTTCGTGCCATCGTGCGCGCCGCGGTGCGCGAGGCGTCGCCGGCCCTCGTCCCGGTCACCGTCAAGATGCGGGTGGGCATCGACGAGGACCACATCACCTTCCTCGACGCCGGTCGGATCGCCGAGGAGGAGGGCGCGGCCGCCGTCGCGCTGCACGCGCGAACTGCAGCCCAGGCCTATAGCGGGGAGGCCGACTGGGGGCGGATCGCTGAGCTCAAAGCCGCCGTGACCACTATCCCGGTCCTGGGCAACGGAGACATCTGGTCGGCCGAGGATGCGGTCTCGATGATGCGCCAGACCGGCTGTGACGGCGTCGTGGTGGGCCGGGGGTGCCTGGGGCGCCCGTGGCTGTTCGCCGACCTGGCCGCAGCCCTGTCCGGCTCACCGCTGCGGGCCGAGCCGAGCCTGCGGGAGGTCACGCAGGCGCTGCGGCTTCACACCCAGTACCTGGCTGACTTCTACGGTGACCAGGCTCGCGCCTGCCGCGACATCCGTAAACACATCTCGTGGTACCTCAAGGGGTTCGCGGTCGGGGGCAGCATCCGGCACTGTCTCGGGCTCATCGACTCGCTGAGCGCGTTGGACCGGCTCATCGACAACCTCGACCTCGACCAGCCGTGGCCGGGAGGCGCCGAGGGTCAGCGGGGGCGGTCAGGGTCCTCACGCAAGGTCACTCTGCCCGAGTTCTGGCTGGACTCTCGCGAGCTCAACGCGACCCAGCGGGCCACGATCCAGGCGGCGGAAATCTCGGTCTCAGGCGGCTAGCGGAGAATCTTCGCCCTCGCTGCATCCAAAAGGCGCATGACGCCGGAAGTGGGGTCACAGGGAGTCACCCACGGCTCCCCGACCCAGAGGAGAATGACATGCGTTCCATTGCTTGGGGGGCGGCTGCCAGCCTTGCCCTTGTCGCAACAGCCACTCCCGCCATGGCTCAGGAAGACAGCCAGGTGTCGGTGCTCCACGCGGTGCCCGGTCTGACCGTCGATGTCTACGTCAACGGCGAGGAGACCCTGCCTGACTTCGAGCCCGGTACCCTGACGGACCCGCTTACCCTGCCCGCCGGTGACTACGACATCGAGGTCTACCCGGCCGGTGCCGACCCCGACTCCGAGGACCCGGCCATCTCCGCTGAGGGTCTGGCCGTGCCCGGTGGTGAGAATCTGACCCTGACGGCCAACCTGGACGCTGATGGCAACCCCGCCCTGAACGCGTTCGTGAACGACACCTCACAGCTCGACGCCGGGCAGGCTCGGTTGACGGTTCGCCACACGGCGGCGGCTCCGGCGGTCGACGTCCGCGCCGGTGGGAGCCCGGTGATCGAGGGCCTGACCAACCCCAACGAAGAGGTGCTGAACCTCGACGCCGGCACCGTCAGCGCCGACGTGACGCTCGCGGGCACCGACGACGTGGTGATCGGCCCCGCCGACCTGGACCTGGGCGAGGGCACGAACACCATCGTGTACGCGTGGGGCTCCGCCGAGGAAGGCACCTTGGACCTCGCTGTGCAGACCATCGATGGCCTCCACGGCGACCCGGGAGGCGTGCCGTCGGGCGAGGCCGGGCTCCTCGACTCCGGTGCCGCGGCGTGGCTGTGGCTGCTCGGAGCAGCGGGCGTCGCCGGAGCCGTGGTGGCGTCACGCAAGCTGAGCACCTCCAACCTCTCCGCCTGAGCGGAGCGGAGCGATGACTGCGGCGTTGCCGGGCAGCGGCCCTGGTCGGCGACGCCGCGGGAGGCACCGATCTCGGCCACAACCCCTTTCGCGGTCGAGGTCGGTGCTTCGTCACGTTTCTGGAGGCCGTGGGATGAACCGAGGACCGTGGTTGGCGGTGCTGGCTGCCTCGATCGTGGCGATGGTGTTTGCCGGGGTCGGCATCGGGTGGGCCGGCCAGCCCGACGATGTCGGGACCATCGACGTCTCCGGCCAGGGCCGGGATGTGGAACGCGTCGCTCTCAACGCCGTCACCGAGACCGACACCGAGACCGAGAATGAGAGCGACGAGCGCAGGAAGGCCGGGGCGGCCCTCACCGCGCCGGATGTCGCCCGTCGGTCCGCCGAGGTCGAAGCAGCCGGCGACGCCGGTAGCCCACCGGCAGTGCTTCGGGTTCCATCAGTCGACCTCGCGGCACCGCTCACGGCCACCGGCGTCCGACGCGACGGCCTGATGCGGATTCCCGACGACGGCGATCGGGCAGGGTGGTACCGCTATGGCGCGACTCCGGGGGAGGGGGCGGGGTCCGTGGTCCTCGCCGGCCACGTCGACACGGACGAGGGGCTGGGAGCCATGGCCGCCCTGCGTGAGGTCGACAAGGGTGCGCGGATCGAGGTCGAGCTGCGGGACGGCACGGTGGCGACGTACGAGGTGGTCGGTCGCAAGACCATCTCCAAGGCCGTCCTGCCCACGGACAGGATCTTCGGCCGCGACGGCCCGGAGCGGCTGACGCTGATCACCTGCGGCGGCCCCTGGCGAAGCTCGCAGCAGAGCTACCGCGACAACGTGGTCGTAGTGGCAACGCCGGCCGACCAGTAGTGATCCGGCGCAGCCATGACGGGCCGGACAGCGAAGTCGATACGGTGGGGCGGTGACCGACCGCAGCAGCCGCGTCGACGTGGACGACGAGACGGATGCACAGGTCGGTGCTGCCTTCGTTCGTGGGGACCAGACGGCACTGTCGGACGTCTATCGGCGCTGGGGTGGGCTGGTGCACGGCTTGGCCACGAAAGCGGTGGGGAGCAGTGACGCGGACGACATCACCCAGCAGGTGTTCGTCTCGGCCTGGCAGTCCCGCCACCGATACCAGCCCGAGCGGGGGCCGTTCGGCGCATGGCTCGTGGGGATCACTCGGCACCGGATCGCCGACCACTTCGCCCGTCGGCACCGCCAGCACGAAGTGTCGGCAGACCCTCAGGTGCTACGTGCCAATCTGGCCGAGCGCGTGGCAACGAATGAGATGACAGTGGAGCGTGTCGACCAGCTGCTCTTGTTGTGGGAGGAGCTGGAGCGTGTCGGCGACCCGCAGCGGAGCATCATGGTCCTAGCGTTCTTCGAGGACAGGACGCACGCGCAGATCGCCGAGGATATGTCGCTACCGCTGGGCACGGTGAAGAGCTATATCTCGCGCACCCTGCGCCGGATGAGATCACGATTGGAGGGCGATCATGAAGACGCATCTTGACGCGGACGATCTCGCCCTCGTGGCCGTCGGTGATGGTGGTGAGGGCCAGGTCGAACACGTGGAATCCTGTGCGCAGTGCCGAGCCGAAGTTGAGTCACTCGAAGCGGTGACCGCGATCATGGTCGATGCGGGCCCGATGCCCTCGCGGGGTCCCGACCATGTATGGGACGCCATTCAGGACGCGGTAGCGGCCGAGGCCTCGCCCGTCGCCCCGGCACCTGAGCCCGCCTCGCAGAACGACGTGGCGGCCGGGTCCTCCGCCTCGGACGGCGATGAGCCGGTCGCCCTGGGCCCTCGCCGGGCACAGCGGGAGCAAACCCGGTCGAAGGGCCGCACCTCCGCATTCGCGCTGTTGGGTGCCGCCGCGGTCGGAGCCGGGGTGATGTGGGTCAGCCTGACGGTGGCCGACCAGGGCTCGTCGCCGGACGCCGGCCCGGTCGTCGCCACCGCGGAGCTGGACGCTCTGGAGGGCGACGTGAGCCCTGCCACCGCCGAGATCATCGAACGCGACGGGGAACGGTTGCTTCGCGTGGACACGAGCAGCCTGCCCCGGGTAGAGGATGGGTACTTGCAGGTATGGCTCCTCCAGGACGGCGCTGCAGGGATGGTGACCGTGGGTGCGCTGAGCTACAGCGGGGAGGAGTTCGTGCTGCCCGAAGGGCTCTCGACCGACACCTTCGGCATCGTGGACGTCTCGGTGGAGCACTACGACGGAGATCCGGCGCACAGCGGGGAAAGTCTGTGGCGTGGCCCGATCAGCTCGGTCTGAACGACGGCTCGTCACCGACGGCTATATCGCGTCGGCTGTCGCTGACCCAGTCGCTCCACGATCCGACGTATAGGCCGGGTTCAGGCGCGTCGGGGTATGCGGCTCGCCAGGTCAACGCCAGGTGAGCGGCCTGCACCCCTGACCCGCAGTACAGCGTGGGCGCGCTCTCGGGGTCGATGCCGAGGCGGTCCAGTGCGGTGGCCAGGCGGTCGGGCCAGAGGCGTCCGTCGGTATGCAGCAGGGCCAGGGTCGCCACGTTCCGAGCGCCCGGGATGTGACCCGCCACGGGATCCAGGGGTTCGACCTCCCCGCGGTAGCGTTCGCCGGCGCGGGCGTCGAGCAGCAGCCCCGCGTGCCTGCCCTGCTCGATCTCGGCCGCCTCGACGAGGGGCAGGGCGCCGCTGCGCAGAAAGATGTCGCCACGCGGCGGGATGTAGCCACCGGTCGTCCACGGCAGCCCGGCAGCCATCCAGCCGGCGAACCCACCGTCCAGCACACGCACGTTCTCGTGTCCGAAGTAGCGCAGCACCCACCACGCGCGTGCGGCGGCGAGCGAGGTGGAGTCGTCGTAGAACACGACGGGCCGGCCGTCACTCACGCCCGCAGCCCGGAAGGCATCCGAGGCCGCGGTGATCGAGGGCAGGGGGTGTCGACCGCCCTTCCCGTCCGGACCCGTCCGACCCGACAGCCCGCCCTCCAGGTCGAGGAAGGCAGCCCCGGGCAGATGCCCCTCGCTGTAGTCGGCGTGGTTTCCGGCAAAGCCTCGTCCGAGCTGCCAACGCACGTCCACGATCACGGGGCGCTCGGGCGCAGCCAGGGCATCGGCCAGCTCCCGAGCACCGATCAGGGGGTCAGGCATGGGAATCCTCCACGGGAATGATGCACCTCAACCTCGCTCCGCACACCGGTTCATGACGTGTGGCCGGCCCGCCACGGTGGAGGTCGGCCCTGCAGCCACCAGCCCATCCAGGACGTCAGGGCGGGCAGAGCGACGTAGACCATGACCGGAGTCAGCAGCACGGTACCGATGAAGACGCGCAGGGCCAACGGTGTGGCCTCGGGCAGTGTCATCGACAGCAGCCACGTCGCCAGCAGGTTCAGCGGAAAGAACGCGAGCCAGATGACGCTTCCCTGTTTCCACCGTGGCGGGGCGGGGGGCGCCGGGGTGAGGTCGGCGATGTCGGTCCGGACGGGCCGGTCGAACCACCCCTCGATCCCGGTACGCCGCTCCTCGATGCTCTCCTGCACGATCCCCTGGGCGGACTCCAGCCACCAGCGCCGCTGCTCCGAGGACTCCCACCGACTGAGGGCCTGCGGGCTGTCGAACCGGTAGAGCATGTGCCACTCACGAGACTGCTGAGAGGGCCGCACCCAGCCGGTGCCGAGAAAGCCGTCGAACCGCTCGGCCAGGGAGGCGCCGGCGTTGATCCAGGCCACCATGCGGTCGGCCTGTGACGGGTCGATGTGTCGGGTGACGCTGACGGTGACGGAAGCGGACACGAGTCACATCGTATGGTGCCGACATCGAGGCGCGACGGGCACGGCAAGGCAGAATGCCAGCATGTGCCGCAATATCCGACAACTGCACCACTTCGACCCCCCGGCGACCCCGCAGGAGGTGCACGCGGCTGCTACGCAGTACGTCCGTAAGATCGGCGGCAGCGCCACCCCGTCACGGGCCAACCAGCCGGCGTACGATCAGGCTGTAGCGGCGATCGCCCTGGCCACGCAGCAGATGCTCGACTCGATGGTTGCCCGGGGAGCACCCAAGGACCGGCAGGTGGAGGCGGACAAGGCCCGAGCGCGGTCTGCGGCTCGCTTCGCCCGCAGCTGAGTGCTGTGAGCCGCGTTGTGCCGGCGTTGGCGACTCGCTGGCGTCAGGTCGCCAACGCCGTCAACCTCTCGACCGCCCTCGGGCTGGGCCTCGCCGGCCTGGGTGGCGCGCGGGTGACTCTCGGGCCCGGGGGTTTGCTCCTCGCCGAGCGGTATCGCTGCGGTTCCCGACCGGCGCCGCCTTCACGGTTGGCGACGTCGTGATCATGCGGTACACCGTCGCCTCCCTGCTCACCGGCAATCCCGAGCTGCCCGGCGGATACGTCGAGGCGCCGGTGCGTGACCTCTGGCCGGTCCTGGTGCGGGGTGCCTGGCGTCCGCGGCCTGCGCCGCACCCGCGAGGTGCGCCGTCGGCAGGGCCCACGTGAGCACGGCCGGCCCAGCCGGGTACGAGGCCGCCGACCGGGAGCGGTGGGTTCCCGAGGATCCAGCGATCAAGCGAGCCGACCGGGACGACTTCGCCCGCGACCGGGCGCGGGTGCTGCACTCGGCGGGGCTCCGGCGGCTGGCGCTGACGACACAGGTGGTGCAGCCGGGGTCGGACGACTTCGTGCGCAACCGGCTGACCCATTCCTTGGAGGTGGCCCAGATCGGTCGCGAGTTCGGCGCGGCGCTCGGGTGCGCTGCCGACGTGGTCGATGCGGCGAGCCTCGCCCACGACCTCGGTCACCCCCCGTTCGGCCATCACGGCGAGGCGGTGCTCGACGAGCTCAGCAGGGACATCGGCGGGTTCGAGGGCAACGCGCAGACCCTGCGGGTGCTGACGCGGCTGGAAGCCAAGCGAGCCCATCCGGATGGTCGCTCCGCTGGCCTCAACCTCACCCGCGCGACCCTGGATGCGGTCATCAAATACCCCTGGTCACGGGCTCGGCGGGGCGCCACGCCCAAGTTCGGCTACTACGAGGACGATGGGGAGGTCTACGCGTGGGTCAGGGCGGGTGAGGCGAGGGGTTCGCACGGTGACCGGCAGCGGTGCGTCGAGGCGGAAGTCATGGACTGGTCGGACGACGTCGCCTACTGCGTGCACGACGTCGAGGACGGAGTGACCTCCCGCCGGATCGACCTGAGGGCACTGCGCTCACCGGGGGAGTCGGCCGCGATCGTGGACGTGGCCCAGCGCTGGTACGCCCCCGACCTCGACGCCGGCGTGCTGAAGGAGGCCATGGACCGCCTGATCACCTCGAGCTGGATCCCCGACGACCATGACGGCACCAGGGGCTCGCTGGCCGCCCTGAAGGACATGACCAGCCGGTTGATCGGCCACTTCGTGCACACCGTCGAGGCGGCGACCCGGCAGCGCTACGGCCCTGGGCCGCTGACCCGGTATGCGGCCGCCCTGGTCGTGCCCGACGAGGTGCGCGCGCAGGCGAGCGTGCTGAAGGGCACGGCGGCGCACTTCGTGATGCTCAGTGACGAGCGCCGAGGGGTCATGGAGATGCAGCGTCAGATCGTCACCGACCTGATGACCCTGTTCCAGGCCGACCCTGAACGGATGGATCCGATCCACCGCGATGCTCGTCAGGATGCAGTGTCATGCGGCGACGACGGCGCTGCGCTGCGTGCGGTGGTGGACCAGGTCGCCAGCCTGTCGGACACCCGGGCCCACGCCCTCTACGGGCTCAGGCACTGAGGCTGGGTCAGTCCTCGGGGGCTTCGAGCCCCTCGGCCTCGTCCCGCTCGGCCCAGTGCAGCAGCTCACCGACCTCGTAGGGGTGCTGGTCGATGTCGGCGTGCAGGTCGCCGAGGCGGGCGTACCGGTCGGGCATCGAGGACAGAGTGAAGTCGCCTGGCTCGCACGAGGCCACCTCGTCCCACGCCAGGGGCGCTGACACCCGAGCGTCCGGGGTGCCGCGCACCGAGTAGGCGCACGCGATGGTGTGGTCCCGAGCGTTCTGGTTGAAGTCGACGAACACGGCGCCGGGGTCACGGTCCTTCCGCCACCAGGTCGTCGTGGCCTGGTGCGGGCTGCGCCGCTCGACCTCGCGTGCGAAGGCCAGCGCGGCGCGGCGCACATCGGTGAAGCCGTGCTCGGGCTGGATCCGGACATAGATGTGCAGCCCCGAGCCGCCTGTCGTCTTCGGCCAGCCGGTGGCGCCGAGCTCGCCCAGCACCTCGCGTGCGACCGCGGCCACCTCGCGCACCGTGGCGAACGAGCACTCCTCGCCGGGGTCGAGGTCGATCCGCCACTCGTCTGGCCGCTCGACGTCGGTGCGGCGGCTGTTCCACGGGTGGAACTCGACCGTCGACATCTGCACGGCCCAGATGACGCTGGCCAGCTCGGTGACGCACAGCTCGTCGGCGGTGCGGTTCCACCGGGGGAACTGGATGCGGACCGTCTCGACCCAGTCCGGCGCGCCACGCGGCAGCCGCTTCTGGTGCACCTTCTCCCCCGTGATGCCCTCGGGGAAGCGGTGCAGCATGCACGGACGGTCCCGCAGAGCGTTGACGATGCCGTCCCCCACGGCCAGGTAGTAGTGCGCCAGGTCGATCTTGGAGTGCCCGCCTTGCGGGAAGTAGACGCGGTCCGGGTTGGAGATCCGCACGGTGCGGCTCCCGACCGTCAGCTCGGTCGCAGGACTGCCAGAGGTGGCCACGGGCCTACTTCACCACAGGTGCCACGGCGCCACCTAGACTCGCCGCTAGAGCAGACAGGAGTGAGTGTGGCGGGGCTGATCAGGACCGAGGACGTGCAGACGGTGAAGGAGCGCGCCTCGATCGAGGACGTGGTCCGTGAGCACGTCACCCTGCGCCCCGCCGGGACCGGGTCGCTGAAAGGGTTGTGTCCGTTCCATGACGAGAAGACCCCGTCGTTCACCGTGCGACCGGCGGCCGGGGCGTGGCACTGCTTCGGAGGCGGCGAGGGGGGCGACATCCTGGCGTTCGTGATGGCCATCGACCACCTGAGCTTCGCTGAGGCGGTCGAACGCCTGGCCGGTCAGCTGGGGATGGAGCTGCGCTACGAGGAGGGTTCGGGCCGCCGGTCGGGAGGATATTCTGAAGGTGGTGGCCTGGGTCGCCGTTCCCGTCTGGTCGAGGCCAACCGGGCGGCTGCCGAGTTCTACCACACCGCGTTGCTGGACTCGGCCGAGGCGCGACCGGCGCGAGACTTCCTGCGCGCCAAAGGCTTCAACTCCGCGGGGGCGTCCCATTTCCAGGTCGGTTTCGCACCCTCGTCCGGTGGTGCCTTGGCAGGCCACCTGCGCGACAAGGGCTTCACCGAGGACGAGCTCTCGACCGCGGGGCTGGTGGGCCGGGGGCAACGAGGGTTGTACGACCGCTTCCGCGGCCGGGTGATCTGGCCGATCAGGGACATCACCGGGGACACAGTGGGGTTCGGGGCCCGGCGGCTCTTCGACGACGACCGGATCGCGGCGAAGTACCTCAACACCGCCGAGACCCCGATCTACAAGAAGACGTCGGTGCTCTACGGGCTGGACCTGGCCAAGAAGGTCATGGCCAGCAGCCGCCAGGCCGTGATCGTCGAGGGATACACCGACGTGATGGCCTGTCACATGGCCGGCATCGAGGTGGCCGTCGCGACGTGCGGCACCTCGTTCGGGGTCGAGCACATCAAGACACTGCGACGCATCCTGCGCGACGAGCCGGGGGTGGCCCCGGCCCGGGTGGTCTTCACCTTCGACGGGGATGCCGCCGGCCAGAAGGCGGCCATGCGCGCCTACGAGCAGGACCAGCGCTGGGCGTCTCAGTCCTACGTCGCGGTCGCCCCCGCCGGGCAGGACCCCAACGACCTGAGGCAGTCCTCCGGGGACGGTGCGGTGCGAGACCTCGTCGAGTCGGCCGTGCCCATGTTCGACTTCGCGGTGCGCACCACGATGGCGCCCTACGACCTCGACCGGACCGAGCAGCGGGTGGACGCCATGCGCGCAGTGGCCCCGATCGTGGCGGCGATCCGAGACTCCACGCTGCGTTCGGAGTACGTCCGCTGCGTGGCCGGCTGGCTGGGGGTGGACGAGCAACGGTTCGGCCAGGCGGTGGCCGGCACGTCGCGCGGCAGCGCCGCCGGCTCGCCGCCCCCCGAGGCAGGGGCGCCACCGGAGGACC
>JBAUJO010000143.1:0-11939 GCA_049683875.1 Ornithinimicrobium sp. | reverse complement strand
GACGAACAACACCGTGCCGCCGTGCGCGACGGTGTCCTTGACGAAATCGTAGGCCTCGTTCAGGTAGGTCAGCGATTGCTGCAAGTCGATGATGTAGATGCCGTTGCGCTCGGTCATGATGAAGCGCTTCATCTTGGGGTTCCAACGACGGGTCTGGTGCCCGAAGTGGACGCCGCTCTCCAGGAGCTGGCGCATGGTGACGACGGCCATGCCGAGGTCTCGCTTTCTGTTGTGTGCAGTTGGTCCTGGCACGAGCGACCGCTCCCCACCACCCCGCCGGCGGCGAGGGGGACTGCGGGGGGCGCGCCCCGGCATACTGTTGCCGGCTTGTCGTGCGCGAATTCGCCTGGCACTGGTGCCACACGTGTCCAACATCTTACTGCGCTGGTGACCAGCGCCGAAATTGCGTGGTCGTCACGGTCTACGGTGAGCAGATGCGCCCTGCCTTGGTAGATCGGATGCAGCCGTTCGCTCGCTCGGTGTTCGCCGAGATGACCCGCCGTGCCCTGGAGTTCGACGCGGTCAACCTCGGCCAGGGCTTCCCCGACTCTGAGCCCTTGCCGGAGCTGCGCGAGGTGGTACACCAGGCCATCGAGGGCGGGGGCAACCAGTACGCACCCGGACGGGGCATGCGGCTGCTGCGTGAGGCGGTCGCATCACACCAGCAGCGCTTCTACGGCATCGAGGTCGACCCCTCCCGTGAGGTGCTCGTGACGGTGGGAGCCACCGAGGGGCTGACCGCCTGCATCCTGGCTCTGGTCGAGCGGGGGGAGGAGGTCGTCACCTTCGACCCGTCCTTCGACATCTACCGCTCGGCGATAGCCCTGGCGGGAGGCGTTCATCGCGCGGTGCCACTGAGGTTCCCGGACTGGGAGCTCGACCCGGGTGAGCTGTCGAACGCGATCAGCGACCGGACCCGGTTGATCGTGCTCAACAACCCGCACAACCCGACGGGCAAGGTCTTCTCCGAGACCGAGCTCCGCCGCATCGCCGAGGTCGCCATCGAGCATGACCTCATCGTCGTCACCGACGAGGTCTATGAGCACCTCGTCTACGACGGTGCCCGTCATCGCCCCCTGTCGACGCTGTCCGGGATGCAGGACCGGACGCTGACCGTGTCCTCGGGCGGCAAGACCTTCTCGGCGACCGGCTGGAAGGTGGGTTGGGTCACCGGGCCAGAGGCTCTGGTCAGCGCCGTGGCCACGGTGAAGCAAGGACTGACGTTCACCGCGTCCGGGCCGTTCCAGCCCGCCATCGCTCGTGGTCTCAGCCTCGGGGACGACTTCTTCGCCGGGCTGGGCGAGTCCATGACCGCACGCCGTGACGTCATGCTGGGTGCTTTGGCCGACACCGGTCTGCAGGCCGCGCCGTGTGCGAGCGGATACTTCGTCGTCGTCGATGTCGCAGGGGTGGGGGTGAAGGACGCGGTCTCGTTCTGCTGGGACCTGCCGGCCCAGGTCGGCGTGGCCGCAGTGCCGGTGTCGGCTTTCTGCGCCGATCCCGAGCTCGCCCCGACCTTGGTCCGTCTGGCCATCTGCAAGGACCAAGGCGTGCTGCGCGAGGGCGCCCGCCGCCTGGCCACCCTGGGGCGCGGCAACTGCTGAGCCGCCCCGCTGCGTGTCACAGTGAACGATGTGAACGCTGACCCCAGCCCCGTCGAAGGCACGGTGATCTCGGCAGGCACGCGTCAGGAGTTCGAACGTCACCTGCGGGTGCAGCATTCTCGCTCGGCGCACACGATCCGCAGCTATCTCGGTGACCTCGCGGCACTCGACCGGTCCCTCAGGGAGCAGGGTGTCATCGCGCTAAACGGGGTCGTGCTCGCCCACCTGCGCAGCTTCCTGGCCGCGCAGTCCCAGGCGGGGTTGGCGCGTTCTTCGGTGGCCCGGCGAGCAGCCTCGGTGAAGACCTTCTTCGCGTGGGCCACGACCACCGGGCGGGTGTCGGCGGACCCGGCAGCACGCCTGAGGGCGCCCGGCAAGGAGCGGCACCTGCCCAGCGTGCTCGGCTCAACCCAGGCCGCGGCTCTGATGGACCTCGCGGGGGTGACCTCCGACGACGACGATCCGGTGCGCGTGAGGGACCGAGCCATGCTCGAGCTGCTCTATGCCACGGGGATGCGGGTCGGGGAGCTGTGTGGCCTGGACGTCGCGGATGTCGACACCACGGCCTGCCACGCTCGAGTACTGGGCAAGGGCAACAAGCAGCGGATCGTCATCTTCGGCGAGCCGGCCGCTCGCGCGCTCTCCTTCTATGTGATGCATGCGCGCCCGAGGCTGGCCACGGAACGGACTCAGGGCAGCACGGCCCTGTTCCTGGGCCGTCGCGGACGCCGGGTGGACCAGCGCCAGGTCCGTACTATGGTGCACGAGCTGCTCGATGAGCTGCCCGAGGCCCCCGACATGGGCCCACATGGCCTTCGGCACAGTGCCGCCACTCACCTGCTCGACGGCGGAGCAGACATCCGAACGGTGCAGGAGATCCTCGGCCACGCCAGCCTGGCCACGACCCAGATCTACACCCATGTCTCCACCGGTCGGCTGCGCGCCGCCTATCGACAGGCCCATCCGCGCGCCTAGCCCGCCGGACGCGACAGCCCACGCTAGTGCTGGATGTCGCGGTCACCCAGCGGCAGCAAAGAGACCTCCCAGTCGCCCAGCAGCAGCATCGGGTCGACGTACTCACCATCGTGTCGGGCGCCCAGATGGAGGCAGGCAGACGGCGCGCAGTGGCCCCTCGAGCCGAGCTGACGGCCGACCATCTGGCCGCGGGCTACTTGGTCGCCTCTCCTCACGCTGGCGTCCACCGGCTGGTAGGTGCTGACCAGGCCGTCGTGATGACGTAGCGAGATGACGCCGACGCCCGCGACCGTGCCGCTGAACCGCACGCTGCCCCGGGCCACCGCCCGCACCCCGCCCTGTGGTGCGGTGGCGAGGTCGACACCTCGATGCCCCGCCAGCCATGGCCGGGGCGGCCGGTCGAACGGACGCACGAGGACCTCCCTGCCCGCGACCGGCCATTCCCACCGAGAAGGACGACCCACCTTTGGGGGCACCTGGACAGCGATCCTCAACACCCCCGTTGCTGCTCGCGCGGCCCCCGCCAGTACCCGCTCCTGCGCGGAGCCGGACGCGTGGAGCGTGGCCCCCTGGCTGGATGACGCGCTTGCGCTGGCCAAGGCCGCGCCCTGCCCCCACAAGACACGGCCCGACACGCTCAGGGTGAGCGCGATGGCCAAGCACACCACGGCAACCCGAGCCAGCGCCGCCGTGCTCACCGGCGACGTCGGGACCACCCTGCCGGACCACGCTGGGCCAGGGACATCGCCTCGAGCTGCCCGAGGGAGGACATGACCTCTGCCACGCTCAGGCCCGCTGCCGTGGTCAGCGCCTCGACGCCGATCGAGCGTCGTGGTGGCAGGCACTGCCAGACGCGGAACGTCTCGGGCTCCAGATCATCGCCCACGCGAGACTCACCGCGCTTGACGGGAGCGAGATCGTCTCCCATGCATCCGACGAGCTCCGCGACCTCTGCGGCGTCGGTGACGAGCAATGCTCGACCCGCGCGAAGATCCTCATGACAGCCAGCCGAGACCATGGAGGTCACCGGGCCGGGGACCGCACCGACAGGGCGGCACAGCTCGACCGCGGCGCTCACCGTGCTCCGGGCGCCGGAGCGCAGACCGGCCTCCACGACAACGGTGCCGGTGGCCAGGGCGGCAATGAGACGGTTCCGGGCCAGGAATCGGCTTCGGGTGGGGGCCGAGCCCGGCGGCACCTCGCTGACCACGGCGCCTACCTCAGCGATGCGTTCGATGAGCGACTGGTGGGCTGCCGGATAGGCCCGGTCCACTCCGGACGCCACAACGGCAATCGTGTGCCCGTCGACGGCCAGAGCTCCTCGGTGAGCCGCGGCGTCGATGCCGAACGCTGCCCCCGAGACGACGGTGAAGCCGCGTATACCCAGCCCGGAGGCCATCTCGGAGGCCACGAACTCCCCGTACGAGGTGCTGGCCCGCGCACCCACGACGGCGACACTGCGAGCCACCATCGCCCCGATGTCTCTGCTGGCGCGTCCTCCCCCGCTACCCTCAGCCTTGACCCAGAGGCACCACGGTGGATGAACGAGAGCCTGCAGCCCCGGGGGCCACTGCGGATCCTCGGGGAAGATCACTGCCGCACCTACTGCGGACGTGACGTAGAGGTCGCGATCGACATCGAGGACACCCAGGCGCGCCTGAAACCGCTCCGCACTGGCGCGCGGCCGGCCGGACACGCCGGATCGAGCCATCTGCAGCGCCTCAACCAGCCCGTGCTCCGCGATCATGGCCCGGGCGGTACGGTCATCCGGCTCGGCGATGCGAGCCCAGGCCAGCGCCGCACGCTGCTCCACCGTGAGGTCGGTGCGAGGGCGTGGGGACGGTGACGGTGGCGACGTCGAGGCGCCCTCCCCCGGGGTGCTCACGCTGCCATCCCCGTGGGAGCGCGCAAAGATAGCGCGAACGAAGCATCGGAGCGGGTCGGCCGGTCCCGCTGACCGAGGTCGGCCAGCGTCCAGGCGACGCGCAGACACCGGTCGTATCCGCGCAGAGTCAGCCTGCCGGTGTCCATCGAGCGGTCGAGGTCGCGAGTCACACCACCAGGTAGCCGCAGCGCACCTTCGCGCAGGAACCGGCCGGGGACGTCGGCGTTGACCGTCCAGGGCGTGGACTGGAGCCGACAGCGTTGTCGCTCCCGAGCCGCACTGACCCGTCGTCCCACCGCCGCACTGTGCTCCGCGTCAGCCTCACCCAGCTCCGCGCGAGTCACCGGAAGCAGCACGACGCGCAGGTCGATCCGGTCCAGCAAAGGCCCGGAGATCTTGCTCAGGTAGGTTCGCCGCGCGACCGGTGTGCACTCGCACGCCGTGCCCTTGCCGAAGCCGGCCCCGCACGGGCACGGGTTCGCGGCCAGCACGATCTGGAACCGTGCCGGCAGGCGCACGTGGCGATCGGCCCGAGCGATGACGACCTCCCCGGACTCCAGAGGCTGCCTCAAGCCGTCCAGGACGTCGCGTCGGAACTCGGGTGCCTCGTCCAGGAACAACACCCCGTGATGAGCGCGAGAAACGGCTCCGGGACTCACCCGGCCGCTCCCACCACCGATGACGGAGGCCATCGAGGCGCCGTGGTGTGGCGCGACGAACGGCGCTGCCTGGATGAGGGACCCGTCATCGGGAAGCAGGCCGAGCACAGAATGGATCGCCGTGACCTCCAGCGCATCCACTCTCAGCAGTGGAGGAAGGATCCCGGGCAGCCGCTCGGCCAGCATCGTCTTGCCTGCGCCGGGAGGACCGAGCAGCATCATGTGGTGCCGGCCCGCGGCGGCCACCTCGAGGGCCACCCTGGCCTCGGCCTGACCTACGACGTCATGCAGATCCGGCACTGCCGGCGCCGCCGGCGTGGCCACCGCCGGCGTATGGTCCTGCGGCTCACGACCGGCGCGCAGATCGCGGTAGAACCCCACCAGGTCCCTCAGATGGCGCACCCCATGGATCTGCACGTTAGGGACCAGAGCCGCCTCACGACAGCTCGCGCTCGGCACCACGACCTGCCCTACCCCAGCCGCGGCGGCGGCCATGACCCGGGGCAGGACTCCCGGAACAGGCCTGACTGAACCGTCGAGGCCCAGCTCACCGATGTGCGCCACCGGGGCCGAGAGCGCTCCGGGTAGCTGGTCGTCGGCCGCGAGGAGTGCGACGGCGATGGCCAGGTCGAAGCCACTGCCGGTCTTCGGCAGCCCGGCGGGCGAAAGGTTGATCGTCCAACGCCGCATGGACAGGCTGAGGCCGGCGGTGCTCGTGGCGGCACGGATCCGGTCCGGAGCCTGGGCGCAGGCCGCGTCCGGGAGTCCGCTGACCACGAAGGCAGGCAACCCTTGGTGACCGTGCGCTTCCACGCCCACGACCCGGCCTTGCACACCGGTCAGGGCAACCCCGACCGTCGCACCCAAACCCACTACGCCACTCCGCGCAGATGGTCGACCTGATACGAGCCGGCACCGCGCAGCCTGAGGGCGAGTACGTCGATACGCAGATCCTGACCCAGGTGCGGGTGTGCACTCAGCCAGAGCCCGGCCAGTCGTCGCAGCCGCGCCGCCTTGGCGGGGGTCACCGCTTCAGCTGGATGCCCGAAACGGCCCGACCGGCGGGTCTTGACCTCGTAGAACACGACGTCGTCGCCGTCGAGCCCCACGATGTCGAGCTCCCCATGAGCGCATCGCCAGTTGCGCTCCAGGATGCGCACGCCCCGGGCCCTCAGATGGGCTGCGGCCGCATCTTCTCCACGATCTCCGACATCGCGCGCCTGACGGTGGGGCATTCCCGGGTGAGCCATGACGACAACCCTGGAGCGCAAGTCCAGTCGACGGTGTCACCCCCCACCGTTTGTGGACGATGCCGCGCGCGAGGCCGGAGTGTGGACGCCCGGAGCTACTCGGAGAAGCCGCCCTTGGGGATCTCCAGGTCGGTGCCCGAAAGCTCCTCGACGTTGACGTCCTTGAAGGTGATGACGCGGACGTTCTTGACGAACCGGGCCGGACGGTAGACGTCCCACACCCACGCATCACTCATGGAGACCTCGAACCACGTCTCTCCGTCACCGCTGCGTACGCTCACGTCGACCTCGTTGGCCAGGTAGAAGCGGCGCTCGGTCTCCACCACGTGCGTGAACAGACCCACCACGTCCCGATACTCCCGGTACAGCGCCAGCTCCATGTCGGTCTCGTAGCGCTCCAGGTCCTCAGCACTCATCCGGGTCCTCCTCCTGCATCGGCCTCGTCAGGTTCCAGCTGCGCCGATGCTGTACGCACGGGCCATGCACACGCAACGCCGCCACGTGCTCCGGCGCGGCATACCCCTTGTTGAGGTTCCACCGGTATGCCGGGTGATGCGCGTGCGATGCCACCATCAGGTTGTCACGCGCGACCTTGGCCAGCACACTGGCCGCCGCGACCGACGAACACGACAGGTCGGCCTTGATCAGGGTGCGAACCGGTGGGGGTGGCCCTGTCGATGCAGTGCCGGTCGCCTGCGGCTGACCGAGCTCGTCGGCGTCGGCTTCGGCGAACAACCCGGCCCGCGCGGGGTGGGTGAGCCAGTCGTGGTTGCCGTCCAGCAGGATCAGGTCGGCTGTCACACCGCAGCTGACCAGCGCACGCTCCCCCGCCAGGCGCAGACCGGTCATGATTCCCCAGCGGTCGATCTCCTCCGGGCTGGAGTGCCCCACCCCCCACGACAGCGCCCAGTGCTGGATGCGCGGGACGAGCGCCTCGCGCGCGGCCCGGGTGAGCAGCTTGGAGTCCTTGACGCCGCTCGGGGCCGACCGGCAGCCAGTGTCGATGGCCACGACGCCCACGCTGACGGGGCCTGCCAGTGCTCCCCGTCCCACCTCGTCCATTCCGACCAGCAGCGGGTACCCATCCCGTTGCAGTGAGCGCTCTACGCGGAGCGAGGGCCGTCGTCGCGCCCCAGGACGGCGGGCCGCAGCCCGAGGCGATGCCACGGGGACAGCTGGAGACACGTCGTTCACGAGCGCGGAGATGACGCCGTCCCGGCCACGTCGGTCAGGGTCGACGGCGCCTGGAACCAGTCGAACCGCGACAGCGGCCACACCAGGGCTACCGCCTGGCCGACGATCCGGTCATCGGGAATCGAACCGGTGGCCCCCGAACCGTCGTCGTGCACGCGCGAGTCCCCAGAGATCGACCGGTGGTCTCCCATCACCCAGACCCGGCCCTTCGGCACCGTGACGTCGAAGGACATGGCACTGGGCTCATCGCCCGGGTACAGGTAGGTCTGCTCATTGAGAGTTTGGCCGTTGACGCTTACCCGGCCCTCGGCGTCGCAGCACCGTACCCGGTCGCCACCGAGGCCGATCACGCGCTTGATCAGATGGTTGCCCTCCGCGGTCGGGGCCAGCCCGACGAACTCCAGGGCGCCGACGATCGGGTTGAGCACGGGCCCCCGGTCCGGTGGCGTCACGTGCGGTAGCCAGTTGTCCGGGTCCTCGAACACCACGATGTCCCCGCGCCCGATCTTCAACGGGCCGGCCTGCACCTTGCTGACGATCACGCGGTCACCGTAGACCAGGGTGTCCTCCATGGACCCCGACGGGATCCAGAACGCCTGCGCCACGAAGGTCTTGATCAGGAACGAGATGACCAGGGCGATGGCCGCCACGGAGATGAGCTCCTTGGCCACCGACCAGATGCCACCACCAGCACGTCCGCGCGACGCCTCCTTGTCGGTGTCGCCCGAGGCCGCATCGGCGTCCGGTTGCGCGGACCGACGGCGCTGCCCCATCACCCCGTCGCCCGTCGCCCGTCGCGGCGCAACAGGGCTATCGCTTCTCCCGGATGCGTGCCGCCTTGCCGCGCAGGTTCCGCAGGTAGTAGAGCTTGGCCCGGCGGACGTCGCCCCGGCTCACGAGCTCGACCTTCTCCACGTTGGGCGAGTGGACCGGGAAGGTGCGCTCCACCCCGACCCCGAAGCTGACCTTGCGCACGGTGTAGGTCTCTCCGACGCCACCACCGTGACGGCGGATGACCACGCCCTGGAAGATCTGGATGCGCGAACGGCTGCCCTCGATGACCTTGACGTGCACCTTCACGGTGTCACCACCGCGGAAGTCGGGGATGTCGTCGCGCAGGCTGGCGGCGTCTACATGGTCGAGCTGATGCATAGCGGTTTCGCTTCCTCGAAGGTGCCACAGGTCACCCACGGCTGTCTGTCCACCTGGTCATTCCGGTGGTGTGTCGTTGGTATGGCGTCGGCCGGCGCGTCGTGCACGCCCCCTGTGGCAGGGGCACGACTCAAGGGTCGGCGTGGTAGCCACCGGCGATTCTCGCACACCCGGCACGGGTGGACGAAGCGCGGCTCACTCGGCCTCGCGGCCACCGCGAGGCTTGTACAGCTCAACAGTTTCCACGCCGTGCAGTGTCGAGCGGCCGCTGACCTGGTACCCGGCCTGACGGTAGATCCGTTCGTTGCGCTGCGAGGTCGCGCCGGCGAAGACAGTGAAGCCGGTGAGCTCGAGCGGTGCAACCTGCTCGGCGTGCTCGATCAGTGCACGACCCAGGCCGCAGCCCTGCAGGTCGGGAGCGACCATCAGCCTGCCGATATCCCAGTTCCGACCGGCCCGTCGGGTGCGCACGCTGCCGATGATCCGTCCGTCCAACCGGACGGTCCAGGTGTGCCAGTCCGCCATCCAGGTCACGACGTCGTCCAGGTCCTCCATCAGCGCCGGAATGTCGAAGCTGCCTTCGCGTCTGGCCTCGGAGAGCCAGCACGCCCGGGCCAGGGTGAGCAGCTCACCGGCGTCGCTCGACGCCGCCGAGTCGATGCTGAGGTCCTGGCGATGGGCCAAGGCTCCAGTGAGCCCGACGATGGCGTCGGTGGCAGGCATCAGGTCCGGTCGGCGATCGGTGGTGCGCTGCCGGCGCTGCTGGTCGCGCCACCGCTGGATCTCCTGGTGGTTGCCGGACCTGAGCACCGCAGGCACGTCCCGGCCGCGCCACCTGGTTGGTTTGGTGTAGACGGGATACTCCAGCAGGCCCCCGGTGTGCGACTCCTCGGTCAGCGAGTCCTTGTTGCCGATCACCCCCGGCACGAGGCGCGTGATCGCTTCGACCATGGCCAGGGCGGCCACCTCGCCACCGCCGAGCACGTAGTCCCCCAGTGACAATACCGAGACCGCCATGACGTCCCGGGCCTCGTCGATGACTCGCTCGTCGATGCCCTCGTACCGGCCACAGGCGAAGGCCAGCCAGGGTTCACGCGCCAGCGAGCTCGCAACGGCCTGGGTGAACACCTGACCCCCTGGCGAGGGGACGATCAGGTGCGGTCGGGGTGGTGTGGCCTCGAGGTCGGCGAGCGAGTCCAGCGCCTCACCCCAGGGCTCCGGACTCATCACCATGCCGGCTCCGCCCCCGTACGGCGTGTCGTCCACGCTGCGGTGCCGGTCATGGGTCCACTGGCGTAGGTCGTGCACGCGGACGTCCAGCAGGCCGCTGCGCCGTGCGTTGCCGATCAGCGACAGGTCCAGCGGGGCGAGATAGTCGGGGAAGATGCTGACGATGTCGATGCGCACGTCAGGTGTCCAGCTCCAACAGACCGGGCGGAGGGTCCACCACGATCCGACCCGCGTCTAGGTCGACCACCGGCACGAGAGCAGTCACGAAGGGCACGAGCACCCTCGCGTCGTCGCTTCTGCGGATCTCGAGCAGGTCCTGGGCCGGACGGGTATGCAGAGCGCTCACCTCACCGAGCACCTCGCCAGTCGTCAGCTCGACGCTCAACCCGACCAGATCGTCTTCGTAAAACTCGTCCTCATCCCGCGGCGCGGCCACCGGGGCCGCCTGGTCATCACCCAGCAGGATCAGACCTCGCAAGGCCTCGGCCTCGGAACGGTCGGTGACGTCCTGGAATCCCAGCAGGTACACGCCCTGGTGGACCCGGACGGTGCGCACCGTGAGTGACCCTCGGTCACCGACGTCGATGGCGAGCGCGGTGCCTGCTGCGAGCCTGCGCTCAGGGTCGTCGGTGCGCAACTCGACGGTCACCTCGCCACGCAGGCCGTGGGGCCGGCCGACGCGAGCCACGACCCGTCGCCCGCTCTGCCGGGCGCGGCTCTGGTCGAGACCCATCGCGTCGCTGCTGCCGATCAGCGCTGCCGATCGGTGTCGACGATGTCGACTCGCACCTTGTTGCCTTGACCAAGGGCGGTCATCACCGTGCGCAGCGCGCCCGCGGTGCGGCCCTTGCGCCCGATGACCCGTCCCAGGTCGTCGGGGTGCACCCGCACCTCCAGGATGTCGCCGCTACGACCACCCTTGTGACGGACCACGACGTCACCATCGTGGTCCACGATCCCCTTGACGAGATGCTCCAACGCTTCTTCGAGCATGCTCAGGCCTTGGCGGCGGTGGCCTCGTCGCCGGACGCGGAAGCGCCTGCGCTGTCGTCCACCGCGGACGCGGTGCTGGAGACGTTGTCCTGCTCAGCGGGCTCAGGGCCGTCCTCGGCCGGGGGGACGGGCTTCTTCGGCGACCGCTTCGTAGCCGTTCCCGCCGACTCGGCGCCGTCGGCTGCGGCCAGTGCCGCCTCGTACAGGGCCTTCTTGTCGCGCGGTTCGGCCGGCGGACGCAAGCTGCCGGCGGGGTCGCCTTCACCGGTGAACTTCGCCCAGTCACCCGTCACCTTGAGCAGCGCCTGCACCTGCTCGGTGGGCTGAGCACCCACCGACAGCCAGTGCTGCGCGCGGTCGGAGTCGATGTCGATTAGCGACGGCTCAGCGGTGGGGTGGTACTTGCCGATCTCTTCGATGGCTCGGCCGTCGCGCTTGGCGCGGGAGTCCATCACGACGACACGGTAGAAGGGCGCACGAATCTTGCCCATACGCTTCAAACGGATCTTGACAGCCACGTGCGGGGTGTCTCCTCATTCTGGTCTGGTGAGTGCGCGCTCCGCGTGGGGAACACCTGCGGCGACGGTCACTGCGAACGGACACATCACACCACGGTGAGAGGGCCGCGGGGACGAGTACCGGCCCAGTGTGCCAGACATCGGTCACCAGCGACGAAACGGACGGCTCTCACAGCACGACCCCGCGCAGCACGATGCGGTGGGGGTCGGCCAGGATGCGGACATCCCGGCGCGGGTCGTCCTGGTAGACCACCACGTCGGCCGGGGCGCCGTCGACGATCCCAGGTCGGCCCAGCCAGGCTCGGGCGGCCCAGGTCGCGGCCCCGATCGCTTCGACGGCGCTGAAGCCGGCGTGCGTCAGCGCCTCGACCTCGCGGGCCGCGAGGCCGTGCGGGAGATGTCCGCCCGCGTCGGTGCCCACGTACACCGGGATGCCGGCCTCGCGCGCACGGGCCACCACCTCGAACCGCTTCTCGTGC
>JBAUJO010000142.1:0-7525 GCA_049683875.1 Ornithinimicrobium sp. | reverse complement strand
TGCGACCACGCCGCGCACGGCGAGCCGTAGACACTCTGGATGTAGCCCAGGCCCCACTCGATCTGTGTGGCGGGGTTGGACTGCCAGTCGGCACCGGCCGAGGCCATCTTCGAACCGGGCAGCGACTGCGGGATGCCGTAGGCGCCTGAGGAGGGGTTGCTGGCGGTGGAGTTCCAGCCGCTCTCCTTGGCCCACAGGGAGTCCAGGCACCCGAACTGGTCACTACCCCAGCCGTAGCTGCCCAGCATCGACTGCGCAATGGACCTCGGGTCACCGGAGGGCGCGGGCGCTGCCTCCGGCTCGGGGGCTGCCTCCGCCTCGGGGGCTGCCTCACGCTCCGCGGAACGCGATGCGGCCTGGCTCTCCTGCTCGCGCTGCTCGGCAGCAGCAGCCTCCTCGGCCCGCTTCGCGGCGGCAGCCTCCTCGGCCCGCTTCGCGGCAGCGGCCTCTTCCTCAGCCTGGATCTTGGCCTGCTGCTTGGCCGCTGCCTTCGCGCCGGAGAGGCCGGCATCCTGCGAGGACTGCACCGCAGACAGGCTCAGCATGGCCTGATCCGCCTCCGCGGAGCCACGGATGACATCGGGCAGCGAACCATCCTGCACGCCGCTGACCGCGGTCTGCGCCAGATGCGGGGCACCGGTGTTGAGCGAGGCGCGCACTGTATCGGTGTCCGGGCCCTGCGAAGTGCCGTAGGCCGCGAAGCCGGCCAGCGCGACGGATCCCGCCGCGATACCCGCGGTGAGCAGGGTTGCCGGGTGAGCACGCAACATGTCCAGGCGGTGACGACCACTGGCGTCACGGTCGAACGACACCTGGTCGGCTCGCTCGCCGTCGTGAGCCTCGGGGTGGGCGCCCACGGTGGCGCGCTCGTCCTCGCGGGACTCGGGGCGGGCAGACAGGGTGTCGGGCATGGAGAACCTCCAAATGGGTACATCGGCGTGACTTCACAGGGGACTCGCGGACCGGGTCGACGCGAGCGTTACCATTTCGTGACCTGGTGTTTCCAGCGTGGCATCGCGGGCGGGCCCATATCAAACTGAGAGGGTCATTCGTGGGCAAGGTCACAAGCCCGCGTGTCGCTGGTACCCCTGAAGGGCAGTCAGGCTCCATTGCCCGCTGGACCGCTGCCACACTGGAGCCGTGCAGGAGCGACTCACCATCACGTCCGGGTCCCCGTTCGAGCCGACCATCGGCTTCTCACGAGCCGTCCGCGTCGGCGACCGCGTGCTGGTGTCCGGCACCGGCCCGATCTGGGCCGACGGATCCTGCCCCGCCAGCCCCCAGATACAGGCTCGGCGCTGTCTGGAGATCATCCGCACCGCGTTGACGGAGGCGGGCACCGACCTCTCAGCCGTGGTGCGGACCCGGATGTACCTGGTCGATCCGGCCGACGCCACTGCGGTGGGCGCCGAGCACGGGAGGCACTTCGCTGACGTCCTTCCGGCGGCAACCATGGTGGTGGTCGCCGGCCTGCTCGACCCACGCTGGAAGGTGGAGATCGAAGCCGAGGCCTTGGTCGCCCGTCGCTAGAGCCTCAGCCGCGTCCTACCGAGTCCGGACAGGCCGCGGTAGTCCGCGCGTGCCCAGGCGCAGTGACGTCGGCGTCATGCCTCCATCGGGCCGCCTTCGAGGAGCTCGGTGACCAGCGCCGCGATGGGGCTGCGCTCGCTTCGCGTCAGCGTCATATGGGCGAACAGCGGGTTGCCCTTGAGCTTCTCGATGATGGCCGCCACACCGTCGTGCCGGCCCACGCGAAGGTTGTCGCGCTGCGCGACATCGTGCGTCAACACCACCCTCGAACTCTGACCGACACGCGAGAGCACGGTGAGCAGCACGTTGCGCTCCAACGACTGGGCCTCATCCACGATGACGAACGCATCGTGCAGCGAGCGGCCCCGGATGTGCGTCAGCGGCAGCACCTCGAGCAGGTCACGGGCGACGATCTCTTCCACGACCTCCTTGCTGACCACGGCACCCAAGGTGTCGAACACGGCCTGGGCCCACGGCCCCATCTTGTCGTTCTCCGATCCGGGCAGGTAGCCGAGGTCTTGGCCCCCCACGGCATAGAGCGGACGGAAGACGATGACCCTGCGGTGCTGCCGGCGCTCCATGACCGCCTCGAGGCCGGCACAGAGGGCCAACGCGCTCTTGCCGGTGCCCGCGCGCCCCCCCAGGCTGACGATCCCGACGTCGGGGTCCATCAGCAGGTCCAGGGCGATCCGTTGCTCCGCGGAGCGGCCGTGCAGCCCGAACGCGTCCCGGTCCCCGCGCACCAGCCTGACCGTACCGTCGGCCCCGACGCGGCCCAGTGCGCTGCCCGAGGGCCCGAAGACGGTCAAGCCCGTATGACAGGGCAGCTCCTGAGCCGCCGGCGTCACCAGGCGGCCGGTCTCGTACAGCGAACCCATCTCGGCGTCGGTCACCTCGAGCTGGGCCATCCCGGTCCACCCGGTCTCCACCGCCAGCTCGGCGCGGTACTCCTGCGCGTCGAGACCTACGGCGGAGGCCTTGACCCGCATCGGCAGGTCCTTGCTGACCACGGTGACGTCGCGCCCCTCACCGGCCAGGTTCGTGGCCACGGCCAGGATCCGGGTGTCGTTGTCGGCGAGCCGGAAACCGGCAGGCAGGCCCTGGAGGTCGGTGTGGTTGAGCTCCACCCGCAGCGATCCTCCGTGCTCACCCGTGGGAACGGGCACGCTGAGACTGCCGTGCCGCACCCGCAGGTCATCCAGCAGACGTAGTGCCTCACGCGCGAAGTACCCCAGCTCGGGATGGTGACGCTTGGCCTCGAGCTCGCTGATGACGACGACGGGGAGCACCACCTCGTGCTCGGCGAAACGCAACATCGCGTGCGGGTCTGACAGCAGGACCGAGGTGTCGATGACGTAGGTCTTCAGCTCTTGGGCCAGCTCGACCATCGGGGAGGCGCTGCTCGAATGACCCTGGAGGGGACCGGAGGCTGTCCTCGTGGTGGGGGTGAAATGCATGCGACTCCCTCGCGGTGTCGCCGCCGCCCGCGGTCCCTGCGGCGGTCAGGTGCGTCCGTCGTCGGCAGCACCGTCATCAGCGGGAGCCGAGGCCGACCCCTCGCCCAGAGCTCGTGCCCCATCAGGTGAGCCTTCGGCGGGCAAAGGCGGTTGCCTTCGCTGGTTCGACGGTATGGCACTACGCCGCTGACACGCCTCAGCACGCTGCCGCGCGTGTCGTGGCTACGCTCCGTAGCGCCGTTCCCGCTCGGCGTAGGCACGCAGCGCGCGGAGGAAGTCGACCTTGCGGAAGTCGGGCCAGAAGGCCTCGCAGAAGTAGAACTCGCTGTGCGTGCTCTGCCAGAGCAGGAAGCCGCCGAGCCGCTGTTCGCCGCTGGTCCGGATCACCAGGTCGGGGTCGGGCTGGCCCTTGGTGTAGAGATGGTCGGCGATGTGCTCGATCTCCAAGGTCTGCGACAGCTCCTGCAGCGACGTGCCTCGTTCGGCGTGCTCGGCGAGCAGGGAACGCACGGCATCGGCGATCTCACGCCGACCGCCGTAACCGATGGCCACGTTCACCCACATCCCGGGCAGCTCTTGCGTCGTCGCCGCCGCAGCGTCCAGCTGCCGCCGCGTGCGCTCGGGCAACAGGTCGCTGGCCCCCACCATGTGCAGACGCCACCGCCCACTGGCAGCGAGGTCGTCGACCACCTCCGAGATGATCTCCAGCAGGGGGTTGAGCTCACCAGCCGGACGGTTCAGGTTGTCGGTGGACAACAGCCACAGGGTGACGACCTCGACCCCCGCCTCCTCGCACCACCCGAGCAACGGCTTGATGTTGTCGGCGCCTGCCCGGTGCCCGGCGGACGTGGCCGCCCCCCGCTGACGAGCCCAACGGCGGTTGCCGTCCAGCATGACCCCGACGTGACGCGGAATGCCCGCCGCCGGGATGGACTTGACGAGCGACGCGTTGTAGGCCCGGTAGATCAGCGAGCTCAGCGAGGCCATGAACGCCAACCTACTCGGCGCCGCGGCCCCACCCCGACAGTGACGTGCTGTTCAGCCGACGCCGCCCCCAGCGAACTTACGGAAACGTAGGTTAGCGTGTCGACATGACGCCACGGAGCAAGCCCCACCGCGAGGAGTCGGCCGTGGGTCATGTGGCGCAGGAGATCTCCGAGGCAGCTGCCGACGTCGCGGCGACGATCAAGCCGAAGCTGCGCGGATGGCTCCATCTCGGCATGGTGCCGTTGAGCCTGGCTGCCGCGATCGTGCTCATCGTGCTGGCCCCGACCTCGCTCGGTCGGATCTCGGCGGTGGTCTTCGGTGTGACGGCGGTGCTGCTGTTCGCCACTTCAGCCACCTATCACCGCGGCCACTGGAGGCCTCCGGTCAGCAAGGTCCTCAAACGGATGGACCACGCCAACATCTTCCTGATCATCGCGGGCACCTACACGCCGATGGCCCTGATGCTGCTGCCAAGCGACAGCGCCAGGACGTTGCTGATCATCGTGTGGTCCGGCGCCCTCGCCGGCATCCTGTTCCGGGTCTTCTGGGTGGGGGCGCCCCGATGGCTCTACACCCCGGTGTACGTCGCCCTCGGGTGGGTGGCCGTGATCTACATCGTGCCGTTCTATCGCAACGGGGGCCTCGCAGTCGTGCTGCTCATCGCGGCCGGAGGACTGCTCTACACCCTGGGGGCCGTGGTGTACGCCCTGAAGCGGCCCAACCCCTCGCCCCGCTGGTTCGGCTTCCACGAGGTCTTCCACGCGTTCACGGTCGCTGCGTTCATCACGCACTACATCGCCGTGTCCTTCTCGGTGTACGGCGCTACTGCTGTGACGGCGGCGTGACCTCATCGCTGGGTGGTTCGCCCGTCAGCTCGGGGCGAGCGCCCTCGCGCTCACGCTGCAGCTGAGCCTCACGGTGACGGATGCGGCGTAGGCGGCGAGTCAGGTCACGACCGAGGAACCACACGACCAGGGCAAGACCGAACAGGACCAGGAAGCCGCCCAGGCCGGCGGTGATCTCCACGTCGCTGACGCTCATCGCGACCGCCCGTCGGCCTCGGAACGGCGAGATGCGAACCGCGCAGGCTCAGGACGCACGGTCGACCTGCTCGGTGTCCGCGTGCCCCTCACTGGAGCGCAGCTCGTCCTCGTCCGGACCGGCATCCTCAGCGGCCTCGGTCACCTTCTGCTGCGGCTCCGGCAGCGGAGCCGTGTACTGCGCTCGCAGGGTTCCGTCGGCCTCGCGCTCGGCCGGCGCCGCACATCGGGCGTCCATGTCGGCCACCGAGCCCAGACCGGCGAAGAGGTCGTCCTCGGGCAGCTCGACGGGCACCAGGGACACCGCGAGCTCGAAGTCCTCGGTGGGGTGGACCCGACGTTGGATCTCCATCGGGATGGCGAACCACGTCCCGTCCGGATCGACCTGCGTGGCGTGGGCCAGCAACGCGGCGTCGCGGTCGGCGAAGTAGTCGTCACACCGCACGTGGGTGTGGATCGCCCGCTCGGGGCGGTCGGCCAGACGCTCGATCCAGTCGGCGAACGGGGACTCCAGACCCGCGTCCAGCATGGCCTGGTGCAGGGAGCGGATCCGATCCGGTGAGAACATCGTGTAGTAGACCTTCAGCGGCTGCCACGTGGCGCCGGCGTGCGGGAAGGCGTCTGGGTCGCCGACGGCTTGGAAGGCGGCCATGCTCACCGTGTGGGTCATCACGTGGTCCGGATGCGGGTATCCACCGTTCTCGTCGTAGGTCGTGATGACGTGCGGGCGGAACTCGCGGATGACCCTCACCAGAGCCTCGGTGGTGACATCCAGCGGCTCGAGCGCGAAGCACCCTTCGGGCAGCGGCGGCAGCGGGTCACCTTCGGGCAGGCCCGAGTCAACGAACCCGAGCCAGGTGTGCCGCACTCCGAGCGCACGGACGGCGGCCGCCATCTCATCGCGCCGGACCTGCGACAGATCCGGGATGCTGTCGGCCTGAGCCGCCAGCTTGGGGTTCAGGATGTCTCCGCGCTCGCCGCCGGTGCAGGAGACGACAAGCACCTCGACCCCTTGCGCCACGTACTTGGCTGACGTAGCCGCCCCCTTGGAGGACTCGTCGTCGGGATGGGCGTGAATCGCCATCAGGCGCAGACCCTGTGCCACCTGGCCTCCTCTGACCTGTCTGGGAAGGGCGCACCAAGCCGTGCTGCCGGGTGCGAGACAATCGACCTATCTTCTCATCCGCTGCTTCTCCCCCCGACGCCTAGGAGTGCTGGACCGTGACCGGAGCGACCACTCGCCGCCGCTGGTGGGCACTGGGCGTGCTCGGTGTGTGCGCGATGTCCGCCGTCGCGGTGTGGTTCGGTGTGGCCGCCGCCACGGGGAAGGTCAACTGGGTCAACACGGGCTTCAAGGTGGTCGCGGACAACGAGGTCACCGTTCGCTTCGACCTGCACCGCGACCCCGCTCGCCCCGTGCGGTGCGTCCTGGAAGCCCAGGACCAGCAACACTTCGTCGTAGGCCGCACCGCTACGCGGGTCGCCGCCGAGTCCAGCTCCCCGTCTCGGCACGTGGCCACGGTGCGGACGGCCGCGCCAGCGGTGACCGGCTATGTCGACTCGTGCAGCTACGTGGACAAGTAGCTCCCGTGCTTCTTTTGGTCCCTTCTACGGGCGGTTGTTAAACTTGTTCGATTCCGTCCGGGCATGGGTCGTGACCATAGCTGTCGAGTAGCTGTTGGGTCACTCAGCCCGGACTTTGCGCTTTATGACCAGACCGAGGAGTGAGCACCGTGACCGAGACCGCCAAGGCAACGTCGAGCTTCCTGACGCAAGAGGCCTATGACCGTCTACAGTCCGAGCTGCACGAGCTGTCCGGGCCGGGGCGCAGCGAGATCGCCAAGCGGATCGAAGCGGCCCGCGAGGAGGGCGACCTCAAGGAGAACGGTGGGTACCACGCCGCCAAGGAGGAGCAGGGCAAGATGGAGGCCCGCATCCGTCAGCTGCAGCACCTCCTCGACAACGCCACCGTCGGCTCCGCCCCCAGCGGGGAGGGGGCCATCCAGCCCGGCACGGTGGTCACGGTGAAGATGTTCGGTGACACCGAGAAGTTCCTGATCGGTAGCCGCGAGATCACCCACGGCGGTGACAGCATCGACGTCTACAGCGAACGATCCCCACTCGGCGCCGCGATCCTGGGCCAGCAGGCCGGCGACACGGTCAGCTACGAGGCCCCCAACGGCAAGTCGATCGAGGTCAAGATCGTCAACGCCGAGGCCTACCGCCCCTGAGCTGCGACGAGCCCTACCGCCAGTGACGCAGCGGCCTGTGGGTACTCGGCGGAGATGAGCCCGACGGCGGCGAGTACGTAGGCGGTGTCCACTGTCACACCGGCCCGCTCGGGCGGCTGCCACCCACCACCGAAGTCCTGCAGTAGGGGGCTCATCGCGACGCGGATGTTGCTCAGGGGTTCGCGCCGAAACACTCCCCCGGAGACCACGACGGTCCCCACATCGCCGAGCGGCCGGGGTGGGCCCGCGGCCTGGTACGGGCGGGCGTGGCGCCGAGGCG
>JBAUJO010000141.1:0-6816 GCA_049683875.1 Ornithinimicrobium sp. | reverse complement strand
CCCGACGGGGGAATGTGCACGCCATCGTTGGCGACGGTCTGGAACACCCCGAGCTGCTGCAGCGCGGTGCTGGACATGCCCTGGCCGAACATCAGGGTGTACTTGGTCGTCTTGCCCCAGTCCTTGGTCGCCGGCAAGCGGCCGGAGGACTCCCCCGGCAGCCCCAACCCGGTGCTGCGGCCCATCCCGAAGCGCGCCAGATAGTCGTGCAGGGTCTCGTCGTCCAGCTGCTCGCCGTAGAGGATCGTGCCCATGTTGGACGAGGTGGCCAGGACCCCCGCGAAGGTCAGGTTCAGCACGGGGTGCGGCTTGGCGTCGGTGAAGACCCTGCCCCCCCGCGGCAGCCGGGTCGGCACCACGACCGGGGTGTCCTGCTCGACGAGCCCCTCCTCCAACGCGGCCGCCGCGGTGATGAGCTTGGTCGTCGACCCGGGCTCGAACACGTCCTCCACGAGCAGGTTGCGCATCGCGTCGGCGTCCTGTGTGGAGTTTCCGGGGTCGAAGCTGGGATAGCTCGCGGCCGCCACGAGGCGCCCGGTCTTGACCTCCTGGACGAGCACGTAGCCGCTCAGACCACCGGACTCCTTGACCCGCTGCTCCAGGGCGTCGTAGGCGTACCACTGCAGGTCGGAGTCGATGGACAGGCGGACGTCGTGACCGGGCACGGCCGGGGTGTCCACGCTCGTACCGGTGGTGATGATCTCGCCCTGACCACCCAGCTCATAGCTGCGCTCCCCGGGCTTGCCGGTCAGCGCCTCGTCCTGGGTGCGTTCCAACCCTCCGGCCGGCTGGTTCCCGGCGCCGACCCACCCCAGCAGCGGCGCCGGGGCTTCGCCCAGGGGGTACTGGCGCTTGTGGTAGTCCTCCGAGGTGATCCCGGGGATCTCGAGGGCCGCCACCTCTTGCCAGGTCTGCGGCGAGACGTCCTTCACCAGGTAGGTCCACCGCCCGGAGGTGGAAGCCAGCACCTCACGCAGCTCCTTGGGGTCCGAGCCCGTGAGCGCAGCGATGTCGTCCGCTGCTCCTGTCTGGCCCTCCGAGACGACCTCGCCGTCCTCGACGCGGCGATAACCGGCCACGTTCACCGGGTCGGCCGTGATGTGCTTGCGCTCGATGTCCAGCGCCATCGGCTCACCGTCGACGTCCGTGATCTCGCCGCGGGGAGCCGCGATCGTGACCTCACGTAGTCGGTCGTCGATCGCCGCCGCCGACACCGATGCGGCGTCGAGGCCCTGCAAGCGGACCAGCTGGGCCCCGAAGAGGCTGAACACCATCAGCACTCCGAGCAGAAGAACCCAGGCGCGGCGCTGCGGGTGGACGACACCACGACCATGGCCGATGCCGTTGCTCGACCTTCGGGTGAGCGCCACGATCACTCTCCTGCTGATTGAACCTCGTCGGCACTCGGGGCCCCGGGCAGGTCAACGTTAAGCGTCTTGCCGTTCTCAACCGTGGCCGCCACGCCGACGAGGGAGTGGTCGGACAACCGCAGGATGGCGGTGGAGGGCGAGGGCACCATGCCCAGGTCCTCGGCCTTGGTGGCCAGGGTCGAGGGAGAAGACAGGTCGGCGAGCTC
Organism: Ornithinimicrobium sp.; assembly: GCA_049683875.1. Lineage (GTDB taxonomy): Bacteria > Actinomycetota > Actinomycetes > Actinomycetales > Dermatophilaceae > Ornithinicoccus. The sequence goes on along the minus strand of JBAUJO010000141.1, from coordinate 5,240 downwards.
GGTCTCCAGTGTCACCTGCTCGGCGTGCAGGCCGGCGTTCTCCTCGCGAAGGTCGCTGAGCACGAAAGAGCCCTCGGCCCGGGCCATGTTGAGCATGAGCATGGCCAGCAGGCCACCGATGATCAGTGCGCCGAGCACCATCGCGTACCACAGGTGTCCTGCAGCCGCCGGGGCAGCGTCCACGACGCGTAGCGACGGACGCGAGGGCGCCTCAGCCCTTCGCGGACGGGCCGGATGAGGGTGGACGCGGGCCGTGGCGGTCATCTGGCTCATCGCCGGTACTCCTTCTTCTGCTTAGACAACTCGTGCTTCTGCTGGGACAGCTCGTCCGGTTCGGTCCCGCGCGTGCGCTCCACGGCGCGCAGACGCACGGAGGCCGCTCGGGGGTTGTTCTCGATCTCGTCCTGGCCAGCCTTCTCGGCGCCGCGGGTCAGCAGGCGCGCCCACGGCCGCTGCTCGGGCAGCTCGACCGGGAAGCCCGCGGGGGCGGAGCTCCTGGCGGCGGCCGACAGGACGCGCTTGGTGATGCGGTCCTCCAGTGAGTGGTAGGCCAGCACGACCAGCCGCCCGCCGACCGGCAGCAGAGCCATGGCGGCGGGCAGGGCCCGACGCCAGATCGACAGCTCGGCGTTGACCTCGATCCGCAGGGCCTGGAAGGTCCGCTTGGCCGGATGGCCCCCCGTGCGCTGGGACTCGCGTGGGATCACCCGGGTGAGCAGCTCGACCAGGGGCCCGGATGTCGTGAAGGGCTCCTCCTCGCGGCGCGCGAGGATCGCGGTCGCGACCCGTCGGGCGTAGCGCTCCTCGCCGTAGTCGCGCAGGATCTGCGCAAGCTCCGCCGCCTCGTAGGTGTTGAGGATCTCGGCCGCAGTGCGCCCCGACCGCTGGTCCATCCGCATATCCAGCGGGGCGTCGGCCCGGTAGGCGAACCCGCGCTCGAGGTCGTCCAGCTGCAGCGATGAGACGCCGAGGTCGAACAGCACTGCGGACGCGGCGCCGATCTCGAGCTCGGCGAGCACAGCCGGCATCTCGTCGTAGGTGGCCTGGACACCGGTGAAGCGCGGGCCGAACGTTCCCAGGCGCTTCCGAGCGCGTTCCACCGCGTCTGCGTCCCGGTCGATCCCGATCACGTGTGCCGCGGGACACTGCTGCAGGAGCCGCTCGCTGTGACCACCCATGCCGACCGTCGCATCGACGCACACGGCGCCACGTTCGGTCAGCGCGGGAGCGAGAAGCTCGACGACACGGTCGCCCAGCACCGGCATGTGGCCGTACTCGCCGTGCTCGTCGCGCATGCTTCTCCGTCGCGGTCGTGAGAGATGGGTGGTGGGTCGGGCGCTGCCTCGTGGTCTCTCGCCGAGCTTGAGGCCTGGGGCCGGGGAAGGGGCTCCAGGAATCGGCATTCGGAGAGAGGCCACGCATCAGCACCCTGTCTGTTGGGTGTGCGTCGCTCGCTGTCGTCGGATCGGCGTCACAGGACGCCCGGAACCACCTCCTCGGCCTGGTCGGCGAACGACTGCTCGGTCTGCTCCAGATAGGACGCCCAGGCCCCGGAGTCCCAGATCTCCACCCGGGAGCCGGCGCCGATGACCGTGCATTCCTGGCTCAGGCCCGCGTACTCCCGCAAGGCTGCGGGGACGGTGATGCGGCCCTGCTTGTCCGGGATCTCGTCGGAGGCCCCCGAGAGAAACACCCGTTGGTAGTCGCGGACCGCACGGCTGGTGGTGGGAGTGGACTGCATGGCTTCGGCGATGCGCTCGAACTCGGACATCGCGAACACGTACAGGCACCTCTCCTGCCCCCGGGTCACCACCAGGCCGGTAGCGAGGCGGTCCCGAAACTTCGCTGGCAGGAACAACCGGCCCTTGTCGTCGAGTCGAGGGGTGTGCGTACCGAGAAACATCGGCCTCTCCCCTCGTTCGACTCGGGAGCGATCCTTCTCCCGTTACCCCCACTGTACTCCACTTCCCCCCACAGTGTAGCCACAAATGGCATGATCCTCGGACAGTTCAGAACGTTTATGCAGGTCAAGGCAATACTTGTCCGGTGGAGCAGAATCGGGCAGCCATTGCCGACCCGGGAGGCTGCTCTCAGATGGATGAGGCAAGATCACCTGGGTGAGAGGGACGACGACGGTGACCGCCGAGGTGGAGCGCGCCGACCTGGATACGGTGCGTTCGGTGGCTACTGCGGTTGCGGGCGCGGTCGGTACCGTCATCGAAGGCAAGCCCGAGGCCGTCCGCGCGGCGATCATCGTCCTCCTGGCGCAAGGCCATCTGCTGCTCGAGGACGTTCCCGGCGTCGGCAAGACCATGCTGGCCAAGGCGCTTGCGCGAGCCATCGACTGCGACGTCAGCCGGGTGCAGTTCACACCTGACCTGCTCCCCAGCGACATCACCGGGGTCAACGTCTTCAACCAGAACCTGCGCTCCTTCGAGTTCCGCCGTGGCGCGATCTTCGCCAACCTGGTGGTCGGGGACGAGATCAACCGTGCTTCGCCCAAGACACAGTCCGCGCTGTTGGAGTGCATGGAGGAACACCAGGTGACAGTCGACGGGGACAGCTACCCGCTGCCGCGACCCTTCATGGTGATGGCCACTCAGAACCCGATCGAGATGGAAGGCACCTACCCCCTGCCCGAGGCACAGCGTGACCGCTTCATGGCGCGCATCTCGCTGGGCTATCCCTCGCCCTCTGCTGAGGTGGACATGCTGCTCACCCACGGCGAGGTCGACCCGCTGGGGCACATCAAGCCGGTGACCTCGGCTTCCACCGTCGAGTCCGTGATCGCCGCGGTGCGGCACCTGCATGCCTCACCCTCACTGCGTCGGTACGTCGTCGACCTCGTCGTCGCCACCCGGGAGCATCCCGCACTACGCCTCGGAGCCTCTCCGCGCGCTGCGCTACAGCTGCTGCGCGCCGCACGGGCCCATGCTGCACTGGCCGGCCGCGACCACGTCCTGCCTGAGGACGTTCAGGCCCTGGCTCCCTCCATCCTGGTGCACCGGATCCTCGTGACCGGGGAGGCGCAGCTGACCCGGCGCACCGCGGCAGACATCGTGGACGAGGTGCTGACCAAGACTGCGGTGCGAGCCGCGTGAGAGGGCCGAGGCGATGAGGTCCCTTCAGATCCTCACCCCGCGCGGCGTCACCTTCCTGGTGCTCGGGGTCATGACCGGTGCCGCCGGCATGGTGCTGGGCTACCCCGACCTGACCCGGATCGGCGCCGCCCTGACGGTGCTGCCCGTGCTCGCGGTTCTCATCTCGCGTCGCCGCCCGCCGTCGCTCGCGGTGAGCCGCAGCGTCTCGCCCCGCAGGCTGGCGCCGGACCAGTCCGGGATGGTCGAAGCGAGCTTTCGCAACGTGGGGAGCCGCAGCACTCCCCTCTATCTCGCCCAGGAGCACCTCGACGCTCACCTGGGGGACAGCCCGCGCTTCGTGCTGCACCCGCTGGAACGAGGCGAGCGGCGCACCTTGCGCTACCAGGTGGGCAGCTCCAGCCGGGGCGCCTACCGGCTCGGGCCGCTGAGCCTGCGCCAACGTGACCCGTTCGGTCTCACCTACGTCGCCGTCCGACTGTCGAGCACGACCGAGATCCTGGTGCTGCCACGCGTTCACGACCTCACCGCCAGCGGGGTCCGCGCCCAAGGGCGGGGAAGCGAAGGCGAGCAGCCGCAGATGGTGGCGCTTCACGGGGAGGACGACGTCAGCATCCGCCAGTACCGCGACGGTGACGAGCTGCGACGGGTGCACTGGCCGGCCACCGCGCATCGGGGCGAGCTGATGGTGCGCCAGGAGGACCGGCCCGCTCGACGGCGCGCCGTCCTGCTGCTGGACTCGCGCAGCAGCGCTCATGGTCGAGCACCACGCCCGAGCGCCAGCTTCGAGTACGCCGTGTCTGCCCTGGCCTCGGTCGGACGCGCCCTGCTGCGGCAGGGGTATGTCGTGCATCTGCTCAGCGCCGACACCGTGGCCGACGGGACGGCGGCACAAGCGATGGAGCTGCCCGGTCTGCTGGACACCCTGGCCCGGGCTCAGCGCGGCGATGACCTCGGTCTTGAGGTCGTGGCCCGGGCTGCTCACGCGTTCACCTCCGGGGGTGTGCTGGCGGTGGCGGCGCTGGTCGACCACGACGCCGAAGAGCTGCGGCAGCTCGCAGCCGTCCGAGAACACGGGTCCACTGCGGTGGCGTTCGTGCTGGCCCGGGAGGCCTTCGAGGTCGGCGGAGAGCGGTCGCCGCGACGCGCCGACCCCCAGCTCACCGGTGGCTCCGGCCGACCGGCCCGTGTGCTCGACGATGCCGGATGGTTCACCTCGCGGTGTACCGGCGAGGACGACCTAGCGTCGGCATGGATGGCCCTTCAACGCGGGCCGGTGAAGGCAGGACCACCGTGAACCTCGACCGTGGGATGTGGCCCGAAGCGCTGGTAGCGGGACTGGCGTCACTGTCGGTCGGCTGGCCCCTGACGACGCTGCTACAGGAACAGACCTGGATCGCCCGCGGGATCATCGTGGTGTCCGTGGTGGTCGTCCTCGGCGCCGTGCTGCGCAGCCTGAACATGCTGCCCTCCCTGGTCGCACTCGCTCAGCTCCTGGCCGGGATGTGGACGCTGAGCCTGATGTACCTCGGCTCGACCCTGTGGCTCGGCCTGCCGACCTCACGCACTGCCACCTTGAGTCTGGAGCTGCTGGCCGAGGCAGGGACGGTGCTGAGCGAGTTCGCCGCGCCGGCGCCCACGACCACCGGCGTGTCCTTCCTCGTCGTCTCGGTGCTGCTGCTGACGTCGGTAGCGGTCGACTCCATCGGTGTGACCAACGCAGCACCGGGTATCGCCGGTATACCGCTCGCCGCGGCCTTCCTGGTCTCGGTCTCCAACAACGGTGAGCCGATGCAGCCCTGGTTCTTCCTCGCCACCGCCACGTTGTGGCTGGTGATGGTGGCCCAGCAGTCCGACCGACTGTTGGCGGCGTGGCCCTCTGCGAACCGGCGCGACTTCGCGGCGAGCAGACGGTTCGGCAGCGGATACCGTCACCTCGCCCAGTTCCTCGGTGCGTCGGCGCTCGTCGGCGCCCTGGTCGCGGCGGCGTCGCTGCCCCACATGCCTCCGACGTTTCTCGGTCAGGGCCTGGCCCGGAACGCTGACGCAACGAACCTGTCCGGCGGAGGCCAGGTCACGTTCACCGAGACGATGGACCCGGGCGAGGACCTACGCAGTCGTTCGAATGCCGTCGTCCTGGAG
>JBAUJO010000140.1:0-14896 GCA_049683875.1 Ornithinimicrobium sp. | reverse complement strand
CCCCCAGCCACATGGTTCGACTTCCAGCCGCGAACGCGTGGCTGGAAGCCGAACTCGAGGCTGGGGGTCGGGCCTACTTGACCTCGCGACGCAGCACCCGGCAGACACCGACGAGCATCGGAAGGGCGACCCAGATCGCCACCGTCACGGCCAGCTGGGCCCACTGCTCACCGGTCAAGGACTGCCCGGTGAGCAACGGCGCCGACGTCTGGTTCACGTCGACCCAGGCGAAGAAGGTCGACCACGACGGGATCAGAGCACTTGCTCCGCTCACCCCCAGCGGCACCGCGAAGAAGGCCACGATGGACCCCGGCGTGTTGAGCAGCGCGAAGCCGAACGCCGTCCCCATCAGCATGTTGAGCGCCAGCAGCCCGGCGCCCCCGGCGATGGTCCACCAGGCCACGCTCCAGTCCCCGTCGATGCCCCGCGCTGAGATGGCAACCTGGTGCACGACCGCGGAGACGACGACTGCCACCACGAACAAGACCGCACCCAGCAGCAGCGAGCTGAGCACCTTGGCCCAGATTATGCGCCCGCGTCGGGGCTCGAGCGCGAACGTCGTCATGGCGGTGTGCTGGGACCACTCCGAGGTCGCGGCCATGATCCCGACGATCGGCAGCAGGATCGACAGCGGCGTGATCGAGGCGGTCAGGTAGTTCATCCAGCTGAAGTCGCCGCCGTTGGTGAACAGCATGATGACGAAGACGACAACGGTGACCGCGGCGATGCCGCCCAGCAGCCATCGGCTGGCCACCGTGTCGTACTGTTTGCGCAGCTCGACGCGGAACAGACGACCGAACGCGACGTCCTGGATAGGGCCGAGGGTGCCATCACCTTCGCGTGGGCTCCGGGGCGACTGCTCCTCGCCCGTGGAGGCGGGGGGTGTGGTCAGCGTGCTCATGCTGCGGCCTTCTCTCGGCTGTTGTCTGCGGTCAGGGTCAGGAACATCTCTTCTAGGCCCCTGCTCTCAGCGGGCCGGAGCTCGGCCAGGGGTATGCCGTGGGCCGCTGCGGTCGCGCCGACCTGCACCGGCTCGGCGTCGACCCGCAGGCCCCTGTCCGGAAGAGGCTGAACGCCGAGGCCCTCCCGGCGTAGGGCCTCGGCGAGGCGGTCGTCGTCGGTGCTGCGTACCGTCGTTCCCGTCGGCCGCAGCAGCTCCTCGCGCGTGCCCTGGGCCACGATGCGTCCGCTACCGATGACGATGATGTCGTCGGCAATCCGTTCGATCTCGTTCAGCAGATGTGAGGAGAGGAACACCGTGCCGCCTTCGCCGGCGAAGCCTCCCAACAGGTCACGCATCCAGCGGATGCCGGCCGGGTCCAACCCGTTGGCAGGCTCGTCGAGGATGAGCACCTCCGGATCCCCCAGCAGCGCACCTGCGATGCCGAGTCGCTGCCGCATACCGAGGGAGTAGTTGCCCACGCGCCGTCGCGACTCCTTGCGCGAGAGCCCGACGACGTCGAGCATGTGGTCGACGCGGGCCTCGGGCAGGCCCATGGTCAGGGCGACCAGGGTCAGCGCCTCGCGTCCCGTGCGCCCGTTGTGCTGAGCCGAGGCGTCGAGCAGCACCCCGACGTGGCGGCCCGGGTTGGTCAACGCGCGGAACGGTTGCCCCAACACCGTGGCGAGACCCGACGTCGGCCGCGTCAGGCCCGTGATGACCCGCATGGTGGTGGACTTGCCCGCGCCGTTGGGGCCCAGGAAGCCGGTCACCCGGCCCGGCTCTGCCGTGAAGGTGACCCCGTCCACCGCGGTGAAGTCGCCGTAGCGGCGCGTGAGGTTCTCTGTCGTGATCATGTCTCCACCCTGGACCGACGTCAGCGACGGCACATCGGTCGGCGGTACCTCCTCACCCCCTACTTTGGTCTCGCCCGGCGCCCGCATTGCCAGCCGAGAGGTTGAGGTGGCCCATCCCCGGATCGGCATACAGTCGAGGTTGTGTTCGGAGCGATCCCGGCGACCAGCTGGCGCGGTGAGACGTGGCGGCTGGCGCTCATCGGCGCGCTCGGGTCGGCCATCTACCTGCTGACCCTGGTCACGATCGCCGAGCCGGGGAGCAACGTGCCGAGGTGGTGGGTCTGGTGCGACCCCGTGTTGGGATGCCTCGCGCTGGGCGCTGTGCTGTGGCGACGCCGGTTCCCGATGCCCATCGCGGTCGCGACGGTGCTGGCCTCCGTGGTGTCCATCTCCTCGGCGCCAGCCGCCGCGCTGGCCCTGGCGTCCGTGGCCACCCGCCGCCGCTGGATCGAGCTGGCCGTGCTGATGCCCTGTTGGGCACTGGGGGCCGCCACGAGCACCTGGTTCTCCCCCGATGGCGACTCGGGGATCGTCGCCGGTCTCGTGCTCCAGCTCGCCGTCTTCGGCGCGTTCGCGGGGATCGGGGCGGCGATCGGCTCGCGGCGGGACACCGTCACCGCGCTGCGTCAGCGGGCTGAGACCGCCGAGCGCGAACAGGCCAGCCGTATCGCGCGGGCGCAGGCCAATGAGAGGGCACGGATCGCCCGGGAGATGCACGACGTGCTGGCCCACCGCATCTCGCTGATCGCCCTACACGCCGGTGCCCTCGCCTACCGACAGGACCTGACGGAGGAGCGGGTGCACCAGACCGCGGAGCTGCTGCGGGACAACGCCGACCGGGCTGTGGGCGAGCTCCGCGAGGTGCTCGGGGTGCTGCGCGACGGCGAGGACATCGACCCGCCCCACGCACCGACACCGGACCTGCGCTCACTGCCGGAGCTGCTCGCGGACAGCAACACCGGCCTGGCCGAGGCCGCCCTCGACGTGCGCCTGTCGGGGCCGGCGACCCTGGCCGACGTGCCCGCAACGCCCTCCCGGACGGCCTACCGGGTGGTGCAGGAGGCGCTGACCAACGCGCGCAAGCACGCGCCCGGGATGCCGGTCAGCGTGGAGCTGGAGGGTGGGCCGGGCCCGGGCCTGTCCTTTCTCATCCGCAACCCGCCGCTGAGCTATGGAGCGGCCGGGGTGACGACCGAGGTCTCGGGGATGGGCCTGGTGGGCCTGACCGAGCGGGTCACGCTCGGCGGGGGCGTGCTGGCCTACGGCACCGAGCCAACGGGGGACTTCGTGGTGCACGGCACACTGCCCTGGAGCGAGGGGATCGCGACATGAGCCCCATCACCGTGGTGCTGGTCGACGACGACGCCCTGGTGCGCACCGGCCTGGCGATGATTCTGGGCGGCGAGACGGACGTCGAGATCGTCGGTGAGGCGACCAACGGTCTCGAAGCCGTGCCGCTGGTCAGACAGACCCGACCCGACGTGGTGCTCATGGACATCCGGATGCCGCGCATGGACGGCTTGGAGGCCACCACACAGATCCTGCGCGAGACCGGGCCGCCCCGGGTGATCGTGCTGACGACCTTCGACACCGACGAGCTGGTCATCTCGGCGTTGCGCATCGGGGCCAGCGGGTTCCTGCTCAAGAGCACTCGCCCGGAGCGGCTCGTCGAGGCGGTCAGGGCAGTCTCAGCCGGGGAGCCGATGCTGTCACCGAGCGTCGTGGCACACCTGATCACACGAGTGACTGCCGACGCCGACGAGCAGGCCGAGGTCAAGGGCCAGGCGCTGCGCCGCCTGGAGTGCCTGACCGAGCGCGAGCGCGAGGTGGCCGTGGCGGTCGGCAGCGGTCGGAGCAACTCCGAGATCGCGAGGACGCTCTATATGGGCCTGCCGACGGTCAAGGCCCACGTCTCAAGAGTGCTGACCAAGCTCGCGTTGGACAACAGGACGCAAGTGGCGATCCTGGTCCACGACGCCGGTCTCGCCGACCCGGCCTAGCTCTCCTCCCCTCCCCGCACGAGCGGGTGCACAGACGAGGCGAATCTCCCCCTCCGGCCGACGCTCCCGGCATACTCGGCGTATGGCGGTCCTGGCCTCGGTCTTGTCCATCCTCGCCGGCCTGGTGCACATCGCGATCTTCCTCGCCGAGACGGTCTGGTGGCGCCGGCCGATGGTATGGCGCGCCTTCCGGCTCCCCGACCAGGCCGCGGCGGACGACACGGCGTTCTTCGCCTTCAACCAGGGCTTCTACAACCTGTTCCTGGCCATCGGCGCGCTCCTGGGGCCGGTGCTCCTGCTCAGCGGGTACAGCACCGCGGGGTGGACGCTCTACCTCTTCAGCTGCGCCAGCATGGTTGCCGCAGCAGCGGTACTGCGGATCGGTGGTGGGCGGGTCTACGCCCGGGCCGCGCTGGCGCAGGCGGTCGTGCCCGGGCTGGCCTTGCTCGCCTCGGTCCCGGCCCTGGCCTGATCTCGGAGCCGCTTAACCTGGGGGTGTCCACCTGTCCTCACCGTGGGAGCAGTGATGAGTCACTACAAGGCCAACGTGCGTGACCTCGAGTTCAACTTGTTCGAGGTCCTCGACCGCCAAGCGGTCCTGACCCGGCCACCCTTCGACGACATCGACCCCGAGACCGCACGGGACATCCTGGCCGAGGTCGCGAACCTGGCCGAAGGTCGCCTCGGCGACAGCCTGTTGGACTCCGACCGCAACCCGCCGACGTTCGATCCTGCCACCGGCGAGGTCACCCTGTCGGAGGCCTTCGTGACGTCGTACCGGCACTACATCGACTCCGGCTGGGGGCGGCTGGAGATCTCCGAGCCGCTCGGGGGTGCGGCCGCTCCCCCGTCGCTGACCTGGGCGGTCGGCGAGATGGTCCTCGGCTCCAACCCCGCGGTGAAGCTGTACTCCTCGGGGTACACCTTCGCCGAGGTGCTGCTCCGCCTCGGCACGTCCGAGCAACGGCGTCTGGCCGAGCACATGGTCGAGCAACCGTGGGGCGCGACCATGGTGCTGACCGAGCCCGAGGCGGGCTCCGACGTCGGCGCCGCCCGCACCACCGCCACCCCGGCCGGCGACGGCACCTGGCACATCAGGGGGGTCAAGCGGTTCATCACCTCGGCTGAGGCACCGTTCTACGACAACGTCGTCCACTTCGTGCTGGCCCGGCCCGAGGGCGCGGGTCCGGGGACCAAGGGCCTGTCGCTGTTCCTGGTGCCGAAGTTCCACGTCGACCTCGAGACCGGAGCCCTCGGCGAGCGCAACGGTGCCTTCGTGACCAACGTGGAGAAGAAGATGGGGCTGAAGGTCTCCACCACGTGTGAGGTCCGTTTCGGTGAGCACGCCCCGGCCGTGGGCACGCTGCTCGGTGAGGTCCACGACGGCATCGCGCAGATGTTCCGCATCATCGAGTACGCCCGGATGATGGTCGGCACCAAGGCCATCGCGACCTTGTCCACCGGCTACCTCAACGCTCTGGAGTACGCCAAGGAACGGGTCCAGGGCGCCGACCTGACCCAGATGGCGGACAAGGCGGCGCCCCGCGTGCGGATCACGTCCCACCCCGACGTCCGGCGCTCGCTGATGTTGCAGAAGGCGTATGCCGAGGGGCTGCGCGCGCTGATGCTGTTCACCGCCACCTACCAGGACACGGTCCACGCCGCGCAGGCAGAGGCCGGGCACGAGGCGCTCGCGCCGGGGTCGGAGGCTCACCTGGCCCAACGCGTCAACGACCTGCTGCTGCCGCTGGTCAAAGGTTGCGGCTCCGAGCGTGCGTGGGTGCTGCTGGGCACGGAGTCGCTGCAGACCTTCGGCGGGTCGGGGTTCCTCGCCGACTACCCGGTCGAGCAGTACGTGCGCGATGCGAAGATCGACAGCCTGTACGAGGGCACCACCGCCATCCAGGGTCTGGACTTCTTCTTCCGCAAGATCGTGCGCGACCGCGGGGAGGCGCTCGGGTCGCTGACCGATCAGGTCATGGCCCTGGTGAAGGCGGGCGGAGCAGGCGACGTGCTGGCCACCGAGCGAGAGCTGCTGGGCGCCGCACTGGGCCACGTGCAGTCGATGGTCGAGTTCCTCATCGGTCGCGCCATGGCAGCCGACCCGCGCAGAGCCGGCGACCCCAGCCAGGTGTACGTCGTCGGGCAGCACAGCACCCGGCTGCTGCTGGCCGCCGGTGATCTGCTCATCGGCTGGCTGCTGCTGCGCCAGGCCGAGGTCGCCCTGACGGCGTTGGGACCCGAGGGCGAGATGGTCGAGGCCGACCGCGACTTCTACACCGGCAAGGTGGCGGCAGCCCGGTTCTTCGCCCGGGAGGTGCTGCCCCGCCTGAGCAGTGACGCCGCTGTGGTCACAGCCGGAGACACCACGCTCATGCAGGTCCACGAGGCCGCGTTCTGAGGCCACGGGAGTCGGCATACGATCAAGGGCCCGAGGAAAGGGACCGGATGGGCACCCAGACCACCCGCACCAGTGGCGCGCACACCGACGGCCAGCCAGAAGCCCGGCTCGACGTGGGGGTCACCGTCAACGGTGCGCCTAAGGCGGTCTCGGTGCGACCGGCAGAGTCCGCGGCCGACGCGCTGCGGGAGCGGCTCGACCTCACCGGCACCAAGGTCGTCTGCGGCGGCGGGGTCTGTGGTGCGTGCACGGCACTGGTCGACGGCAGGCCCACCGCCACCTGCCTGCTGCCCGCGACCGCCCTGGACGGTGCCGAGGTCACCACCATCGAAGGCGTCGGCGAGCCCGAGCGCCACCTCGTCCAGCGGGCGTTCGCCGCCCACGACGCCCTGCAGTGCGGCTACTGCACCCCCGGCTTCGTGGTCGGGGCGGTGGCCTTCGTCGACCGCTGGCGCGAAGAGCGCGGTGACATCGAGCCGGACCGGCCGACCATCGCCGACGCGCTCGCGGGCCACCTGTGCCGCTGCGGGACCTACGAGGGGATCTACCGTGCGGTCGCTGCCGCCTGCCGGGGCGACTTCGACAAGGCCGGCCCGGCGACGGGTCAACGGGTCGAGGCCGAGGCGAAGGTGACAGGCGCGGCCCGGTACACCACTGATGTGAGCCTGCCGGGGATGCTGCACGGTGTCATCGTGCGCTCGCGTCACGGCGCCGGAACGGTGGCCGAGCTCGACCTGACGCACGCCATGAACGCGGGAGCGCATGACGCCATCGTCCTGCTGGACGAGGACCGCACGGTCCGCTGGGTCGGCCAGCCGCTGGCAGCGGTCGTCGCGAGCGACCGGCATACCGCTGAGCTGGCCGCAGAGGCGGTCCACCCCGTCGTCGAGCCTCAGTCCCCCGTGCTCGACCACACCGCGGCCGTGCGCGCCGGAGCGCGAGCCGTGTATGCCGACCGTTCGGCCCGCAGACGGGCCCCGAGCTCGGCCGAGGGGATGGTCATCCCGGCGCCGTGGCGAGGAAACCTGCGCGGCCCCAACGTGCTCACCTGGCTGGGCCCGGTGGCCGCGCAGCGCATCGGGCGCGCGGACGCCCGCGACGACCCACGCCTGGTGCGCCTCGACGTCGAGACCGCGGTGCAGATGCACACCAGCTTCGAGCCGCACGCCTGCGTGGCCGACTTCTCCGATCCGGCGCACCTGCGGTTGTGGGTGTCGACGCAGGCGGCCGGCTCACTGGTGACTGAGGTGGCGCAGCGCTTCGGCCTGCGCCTGGAGCAGGTCACCGTGCACGCCGAGCACGTCGGGGGCGGTTTCGGCTCCAAGGGCTCGCTGACGATGGAGACCGTCGCGGCCGTCGGGCTCTCCCGCGCGACCCGGCGACCGGTCAAGGTCGTGCTGGACCGGCGGGAGGAGCTCACGGCCACCGGCAACCGCCCTGGCACCCGCACGTCGGTGGCTCTGCTCGCGGACTCCGGCGGCGACCTGGCCGCGGTCACCATCGACACCCACGGGCTGGGAGGGGTCTCCGTCGGCTCGGCCGTGGCCGCGCTCGGTGCCCTGGTCTACGGCCGATCACCGCGCCGCGCACGCGACTACGACATCGTCACCAACGCCCCACCCGGCACACCCTTCCGAGGGCCGGGTGGGCCACCGGTGCTGTTCGCGCTCGAGAGCGCGGTGGATGAGATGGCGCGACGGCTCGGCGAGGACCCCATCTCCCTGCGGCGGCGTTGGGACGGCAACGAGCGTCGACGGCGCCTCTACGACCGGGCGGCGTCGCTGCCGCTGTGGACCGAGCGTGCCTCGACGGTCGCTCAGGGTGGCCGCATTCGCACCGGTGTCGGGGTGGCGGCAGCGAACTGGTTCTACTTCGTCGACCCGGACACCCGCGTGAGCGTCTCGGTACGGGACGGACGGCTGAGTGTCGCCAGCGCGACGCAGGACATGGGCACCGGCAGCCGCACCGTGTTGGCCAACGCGGTGGCCCAGGTCTTCGAGGTCGACCCGCACGAGGTGCAGGTGCGGATCGGCACGACCGGGTCGGCGCCGCACGGACCGACCTCGGCCGGAAGCCGGACGACGACCTCGCTCTGGGCCCCCGCCGTCGAGGCAGCCGAGCAGCTCAAGCGCTCGCTGGCGGGCCAGCCTGTCGCCGACAGCCCCGACCGCGAGTTCACTGCTACCCGTGCCGCCGACCGTCGCCGCCGACCGCTGCCACTCACCGTCGCCGGTATCCAGGCCGGGCGGCAGTTCACCGGGGCGGTGCACGTGGCTGAGGTCGAGGTCGATACGGTGCTGGGCCACACCCGGGTCACCCGAGTGTGGGGTGGCATCAACGTCGGGAAGATCCATGCCCCGCAGCCTGCCCGCAGCCAGGCGGAGGGCTCGATCATCCAAGGGGTCGGCTTCGCCCTCTACGAGGAGCAGCGCCTGGACCCGCACACGGGCGCGACGCTGAGCTCCAACCTGGAGGACTACCGCATCCCCGCGCTCGGGGACACCCCCGAGATCGACATCCACTTCGACGAGCAGGGCTGGGAGCACGTCCCAGGTGGCGGCGTCGGCCTCGGTGAGGTCGCCACCCTGGGGACCGCGGCCGCGATCGGCAACGCGATCCGTCACGCCACGGGCCGGCGGCCACGACACCTGCCCATGACCCCGGCCCGCATGATCGAGCTGCTGCGATGAGCGCGCACTTCCCAGAGGACGTCGCGACCGCGAGCACCTTGCTCGCCGGCGACGAGACCGTCGTGATCCGAGCCGGGGGCACCGACCTCCAGGAGCGGTGGGGCGGTCGGCTCCCTCTCGCAACGGGTCTGGTCGACCTGACTCGTGTCCATGGTCTGCGGGAGATCCGAACGGAGGCCGGTGGCACACGGATCGGAGCCATGGTCACGGTGGCGAAGGTCGCCCGCGAGCTCGCGACGACGTACCCGGCGCTGTCGCTCGCGGCTGCCGGCCTCGCCACCCCGCAGATCCGCGGGGTCGCCACCGTGGGCGGGAACCTGCTGCAGCACACCCGGTGCCCGTACGCGCGGCACCGCGACCTCGACTGCTACAAGACCGGCGGCCAGGGCTGCCCGGCTCGCGAGGGCGAGCACTCCACCGGGGTGTTGTTCGATACCAGCGCCTGTGTGCATCCCCATCCTTCCTCGCTCGCCATGGCGTTGCTGCTCTTTGGGGCGACGTTCACCACTACGGGCTCGGGTGAGGCACAACCGGTCGGCGACCTCTACGACGACGACCCACGTCGCGAGCACCGGCTCGAGGGCGGGCACATCCTGACCGAGGTGCGGCTCCCCCCGCCCGTGGGGGGAGAGACGGGAGGCTATGTGCGCGCGATCAGCCGGTTCGAGGCGGAGTGGCCGCTGGCCGAGGCCGCGGCGCGGATCGTCCTGCGAGACGGACGGATCAGCGAGGCGAGGGTTGCCGTCGGCGGCGTGGCGCCCACGCCGCTTCTGCTCGAGGCCGTCGCCTCCGCCCTGCGCGGCGAGAGACTGGAGGAGGCGACCATCGCTGCGGCTTCGGCCCGCGCGGTCGAGGGGATGGCTCCGCTTCCGGGCACCGCGTACAAGGCCGACCTGCTCATCGGTTGTGTCGCCGACGCGTTGCGCCGCGCGGCGGGATCGCCCCGGCACGGCCGCGCAGACAGCGACTCCTAGGAGCGCGGCTCGTTCATCGCGGACAGGCGCTCGTTGTAAGCAGTGAGCTCGGCATCCTCGTCGCGCTCGGCCTGCCGGTCCCCTCGACGCGCGTCACGCTCGTCGCGTCGCAGCCAGTCGAGTGTGACGAGCATGGCCAGCACGAGCGTCGGCATCTCTCCGATGCCCCAGGCGATACTCCCTCCGAGCTGCTGGTCGCTGAGCAGGTCAGGGCCCCACGTGAGGTCGAGGGCCTTGAAGAACCCCGGCGCCAGCAGCCAGGTGCCCGACATGATGGCCAGGCCGAAGAACGCGTGAGCGGCCAGCGTGGCCAGAAGCACCAGCAGCCTCATCGGCGCCGACCACTTCGGGGGCCCGGGGTCGGTGCCGATGAGCGACCAGACGAAGGCATAGCCCGCCAGCAGGAAGTGCAGCGTCATCAACACGTGTCCGGTGTGGGTGGTCAGGGCGAACTCCAGAGCGCCGCTCCAGTAGAAGCCGACCAACGAGCCGAAGAAGATCACCGCCGCCACCACCGGGTTGGCGATGACCGCCGCGTAGCGCGAGTGCACCACCGCAAGGAGCACCTCGCGCGGCCCCAGAGTCTTGTCACGACGGGCCTCGAGCGACCGCAGACCCAGCGTGATGGCCGAGCCCATCACCAGGAAGATCGGGATCACCATCATCACGGCCATGTGCATGACCATGTGCATCGAGAACAACACCCGCCCGTAGACCCCCGGGGCGCCCTGGGTGGCGTAGATGAAGGTCGACCACCCCAGCACCCACGACAGGGTCCGCAACGCCGGCCATGCGTCTGCGCGCCGACGTAGCCGCCACACCCCGGCGAGGTAGAGGCCGATCGCCAGACCCGCCACGATCAGGAAGAACCAGTTCACCTGCCACACTGTGAGCCACGACTGCGGGGTCAGCTCCGCAGGCTCCGGGTAGCCGGTCAGCAGCTGCACCGTTGAGGTGCTGTCGATGTCCCGAGTCTCGGCTGGCGGAGTGCGCGAGAGGGCGACCGCCAACCCCATGGCCACCGCCATGACCAGGGTCTCGACCGTGGCCAGCCTGACGAAGGCCCCTCGCTGACGCAGCTCTGCGGCCAGCAACCAGCGTCGGTGCGCGTACCCGAACGCGCCGAGAGCCACGTACACGCCGGCCTTGCCCCAGATCAGCAGCCAGTAGCCGCTGAGCAGATCGCTCCACGACTGGACGGAGTCGAGCGCGAACAACATCCCGGACAGGCCCACCGCGACGTAGCACCACAGCGCCAGGGTGGAGAAGCGTCGTGTCGTCGGCAGCAGGGCGGGCCCGAGATGAGCGCGGAGCATCACCAGCGCCATCAGGCCGCCGACCCACGTGGTCACCGCGAACAGGTGGGTCCCGAGGGCCGTCACCGCGGTCTCGTGGCCCTCCCATCCACTGGAATGGCCGGTATAGGCGACCGGGATCAACGTGGCGAAGGCGAGGATGGCGGCCCACGCCAGACCTGCGCGCGTGCGCACCAAGGCACACACGCCCACGAGCAGCGTCGCCAGCACCGTCTCGAACGTCCACAGCCGCAGCAGCTCCAGCGCGAGGATGTTCTCGGCCAGGGTGCCCCAGTAACCCGCCCCACCGAGCGGCAGGTTGGCCACCTCGGCGAACCCGACGAGAAGCGCGGCGAGCGCCGAGGCCGCCCAGACGCCGGCGGTGATGGTGGCGCTGGTCGCCGCGACCTCACGACGCCGCGACGTGCGCGACTCCGGGACAAGGAAGCCCCCCAACACGAGCAGTCCGACGGTGAGCGCGGCGGCCACGTTGTGCACCACGCCGATGACGAGCTGTCCCCACCGCACCCAGGGCCCCGCATCCGCGAGGACCAACGGGTCGGCGGCGCCGCTGAGCGCGGCGGCGGGCACCACCCACACCAGCGCGACCGCCAGCACCGCAGCCACAGGCAACCAGAACACCCGCGCCGGTCGGGCGGGCCCGGACGAAGCCGCCTGCTCCAGGGTGGAGCCGGCCACGGGGGACGGGAGGGGAGGGCGCGGCACCGTCCCATGCTAGATAGGCTGACCGGCATGCCGGTGCACCCCTCAGCTCCCGAGGAGCTTCCCGACCTCGTGGAGGGGTTCCGGCAAGCCATGCAGTCGCTCATCGACCTGGGCCGATCCTGCCCCGTTGAGAAGGCGGACGAGCCGACGGCCTGCCCCGGCTGGACGGTGAAGGACCACTTCTCGCACATCGCCTCCCTGGAGGCCTACCTGGACGGCGCCGACTATCCGGTCGTCGACCTGCCCGAGGAGGGGCACCTGCGCAGTGACTTCACCCGCTGGCTGGAGTACGGCGTGCAGGTGCGTCGGGAGCTCAGCCTCGAGGAGGTCGTGGGTGAGCTGGAGACGCTGATGTTCAACCGCCAGGCCTCACTCGGCAACCCCGAGCTCACCCTCGAGACGCCGGTGAGGGGCACGAGGGACAAGCCGGTCGCGCTGGGCGAGCTGCTGACGCGGCGCCTGATCGACATCTGGGTGCATGAGCAGGACGTCCGCGAGGCGCTCGGACGGATCGGGAACCTGGACAGCCCGGCAGCCGCCGCCTTCGTCGCGCGGATCGTCGATGCCTTCCCTCGCATCGTGGCGCGCCGTCTGGCCCTCCCCGCGGGCCAGACCGTGATCGTGGAGAGCACCGGCCCGGTGACGGCCCGGGTCGGGGTGCGAACGGCGCACGCCGAGGATGACACCGTCGTCGCGCACGAGCTGTTCACCGGTTCGCAGGACACGGCCGCCGACGCCGCAGCCGACCAGGTGCTCCACCCGGACGAAGACGTCGAGAGCACCACCATCATGATGTCCACCGAGGCCCTGACCCGGCGCAGTGCCGGCCGCCGCAGCACCGAGGACACCTCGTACAAGGTGGTCGGCAGCGAGGACACCGCCCGCGCGGTGCTGGACGCCCTCGTCATCACACCCTGACGGATAGACCGATAGCCTGCTGACGAGTCACCGACGAAGGAGCGCAAGCCGATGAAGACCACCGCCGCCCTCGCACTGTGTGCGATGACGCTGACCGTCGCCGGCTGCACACTCACCGACGAGACTCCACCGGGTGGCAGCTCGGCGCTCGCCGAGGAGGAGGCCAGCGACGAGGACGAGGGCATCCCGGCCGAGGGAGAGGGCGAGGCGCCCGCAGACGAGGCGGAGTCGACCGGTGAGGCCGGCGGCGGGGAGTCCGGCCAAGCGGGGTCCCAGGACACCGGGCAGCAGACCGGTGGCCCGGAAGCAACCCAGAGCGCGAGCGACCTTCCCGACCCCGAGTCGATGGACGACGAGGTCTGCGTCGCCTTCTTCGAGGGCGCCGCACCACTCGCCGCCGTGGTGCAGGACGGCCGCAGCCTGGTGAGCCAAGGAGCGCGCACGAACCTGTCCGAGGTCGAGTTCATGCAGGTCGAGGTGTTGGCCGAGCGGCTCGACGAGCTCAGCAGCGAGGCCCCGGAGGGCCAGGGCGCCGTGGTCACCAGTATCAACATCCCCTTCACCGAGGTGGGACGCGCCGCGGAGGAAGGTGGCACCGACGAGGAGACCGGCGAGGTGAGCTACGAGCCCATCGAGATGACCGAGTCCGAGGAAGCGCAGCAGGAGTTCACCTCCGACTGCACCTCATCGACCGAGTGAGCTCCGCGAAACCTTCTTGGCCTGCCCGCTGAACCACATCAGTGCCCCCACGAACGTCGCGATCACCGTGGCGCACGCGAGTGCCGCCCACAGCGCCGCGCGGGAGTCCCAGAAGACCCATGCCAGCACGGCGAGCATCAGCAACGCCACCGCCACCTGACCGGCGAGCCGGGTCGCCTTGAACTGCACCATCCTCTCGGTCGCGTCAGCCTCCGAACCGATCACGAGGCGCGCCCCGGGTGTCAGCCGCCGTGCCACCGACTGCAGCACGGCATACCCCACCAGGATCCCTGCACCCCCCAGCGCGACCTTGGGGTTGCCGCGCGAGAACCCGAGGACCAGCACCACGACCGCGACGACCACGCACAGCGCGGTGAAGAGCCGGTCCTTGACCGGGGAGGATCGCGCCATGCGCCCGGCTCAGCCCCACACCAGCGCGCGCGCCGGGTCGTGCAGGACGGCCGCGAGGTCGGCCAAGAACCGGGAGCCCAGCTCACCGTCGACCAGACGGTGGTCGAACGACATCGCCAGCTCGGTCACCCAGCGCGGCTCGATCCGCTCGGTGCCGTCCGCGGCAGTCATCACCCACGGCCGGCGACGGACAGCGCCGAAGCACACGATCGCCGACTCACCGGGGTTGATGATCGGCGTGCCGGTGTCCACGCCGAAGACACCGACGTTGGTGATGGTGATCGTGCCCCCGGACATCTGCGCCGGCTGGGTCCGCCCGGCACGGGCGGTCTCCACGAGACCCTGCATGGCCGTGGCCAGCTCGCGCAGGTCCATCTGGTCGGCGTCCTTGATGTTCGGCACGATGAGCCCCCGAGGGGTGGCGGCCGCGATGCCGAGGTTGACGTAGTGCCGTTGCACGATCTCACCGCTCACACCGTCCCAGACGGCGTTGACGCCGGGGTGGCGGCGCAGCGCGACCACGAGTGCCTTGGCCAGCACCAGCAGCGGGCTGACCTTGAGGTCGCTGAACTCGCGGTCGGCCTTCAGCCGCTCCACCAGGTCCATCGTGGCGGTGACGTCGATGGTGATGAACTCGGTCACGTGCGGAGCGGTGAACGCGGAGTCGACCATGGCGTTGGCCGTCATCTTGCGCACGCCCTTGACCGGGGTGCGGGTCTCGCGCGCCGGGCCGCCGAACGCGGCCGGTGAGCCACCGTCAGCTAGCCCTGCCGGCGGGGCCGGACCCGTGGCGGAGACCGTCACACCCGAGCCGGCGTCGAGGTGGGCGTCGATGTCGGCGCGGGTGATGACCCCGTCGGAGCCCGCGGGCTGGACCGACGCAAGGTCGACATTGCGGTCCTTGGCGTACTTGCGCACCGGAGGCTTGGCCTTGGGTCGCGGGGCGGGCTCCTCCCGCTCCGCGGAGCTCGCATCGGGGTCAGGA
>JBAUJO010000139.1:0-13137 GCA_049683875.1 Ornithinimicrobium sp. | reverse complement strand
AGCGGTGTCGCTGCCGGACTCCGTGGCGGGCGCGTTCGCCCCCGCTCCGGGCTACCTCAACGCGCCGACCATGGGCCTGCCGCCTCGAGCAGTCGTCGAGGCGATGCACCAGGGTCTGCTGGAGTGGCAGCAGGGCACGTCCTCACCGGTCGTCTTCGACGCGGCCGTCGCGCAGGCCCGCGCCGACTACGCTCGCCTGGTCGACGTCCCCACCGCCAACGTCGCGGTCGGTCCGAGTGTGTCCGTGTTCGCCGGCGTCGTGGCGGCTTCGCTGCCCGACGGGGCGAGGGTGGTGGCCATCGAGGACGACTTCACCTCCATGTTGTTTCCTTTCCTTGTCCAGGAGCAGCGCGACCGGGGCGTGCAGGTGCAGCTCGTGGCGCTGTCCGATCTCCCCGCTGCGATCTCGACCGGCGTCGACCTGGCCGTCTTCAGCCTGGCCCAGAGCGCCACCGGAGCGCTGGTGGACGTGCTCGGCGTCAGGCAGGCAGCCGACCGCGCGGGGGCGCTGACGTTCTGCGACGTCACCCAGGCGGCCGGTTGGTACCCGGTACGGGCGGCCGACTTCGACCTCACGGTGTGTGCGAGCTACAAGTGGCTGTGCCAACCGCGGGGAGCGGCCTACCTGTCCACAAGCGTCGCCGTGCTGGACCGCCTCACGCCGGTGAATGCCGGGTGGTATGCCGGGGAGTCGGTGTGGGACTCCGTCTACGGCCCCGAGATGCGCCTGGCCGGTGATGCTCGACGTCTCGACGTCTCACCCAGCTGGCTGACCTGGGTCGGTGCGGCAGCAGCCGGTGTGGTGTTCGCGCGCACCGACGTCACCGAGCTGGGAGCCCACGGAATCGGGCTGGCCGAGGAGCTACGGGCCCGGCTGGGACTGTCGTCCCGGCCTAGCCCGGTCGTGGTGGTCGCCGATCCCGAGGGTGCGCGGGCGCGGTCGTGCGCGGAAGCGGGAGCCACGGTGGCCTCTCGGGCCGGCGCGGTGCGGGTGGGCTTCCACCTGTGGAACACCCCCAGCGACGTCGACCTCATCGAGGTCGCACTACGCTGAGCCGATGCCGCGACACCTCACCGTGCCCCCGCCGGCGCCTGTGGACGCCTCGGCATACGACCGTGTGCTGTCCCTGCTCAGGGCCGGCGACGTGGCGGTCCTGACCGGGGCAGGCATGTCCACTCCGAGCGGTATCCCCGACTACCGGGGGCCCGACGGCCAGCGGCGCGTGCAGCCGATGCAGTACGGCGAGTTCCTCGCCGACGCTAGCGGCCGGCGTCGGTACTGGGCGCGCGCCTACGCCGGTTGGCAGCGTTTCTCAGGCGCCGGCCCGAACGTGGCTCACCGGGCGGTGACGAGGTGGCAGCAGGCCGGCGTGCTGTCGGGGATCATCACCCAGAACGTCGACGGGCTGCACCAGGCGGCCGGAGCCCTCGATGTCATCGAGCTGCACGGCAATCTCGCCCGCGTGGTCTGTCTCGACTGCGCGCAGACCTACCCTCGCACCGAGGTGCACCGGTGGCTGGCTCTGGCGAACCCCTCGTTCGCCGTCAGCGACGGCGGGTCGGTGGTGCGACCCGACGGCGACGTCCTGCTCAGCGACGACCAGGTGCAGTCCTTCGCCCTGGTGCGATGTCCGCAGTGCGGCTCGGACCGCCTCAAGCCGGACGTCGTCTTCTTCGGCGGCACCGTGGAACGCCCGCTGGTCGACAGCTCGTTCGATCTGGTCGAACGCTCGCGCAGCGTCCTCGTGCTGGGCTCCTCCCTGCAGGTGATGAGCGGATACCGGTTCGTGCGGCGAGCCGCCGCACGGGGCACTCCGGTCGCCGTCGTCACACGAGGGTCGACGCGTGGAGCGCGGGAGACGACTGTGCACGTGGACGCACTTCTGGAGGATGTGCTGCCCCGCCTCGCCGACGACATCTCCGGGTGAGAGCCACCGTCCTCGAGCCTGCCCTCTCGCGCTGCAGCTGAGGACCGAACGCGACAGTGCCGCCCGCCGGAGGTGGCTGGAGGCGGCGGACGGCACTGGATCGGAGAGGTTCAGATGCGACGCAGCACCGCCGTCACCTTGCCCAGGATCACCGCATCGCTGCCGTCGATCGGGTCGTAGTCATCGTTGTGGGGCAACAACCAGACCGAGGACGCCGTTCGCTTGAACGTCTTCACTGTGGCCTCGTTGTCCAACATGGCCGCCACAATGTCGCCGTTGTCCGCTGTCGGCTGGCGGCGCACCACGACGTAGTCCCCGTCGCAGATGGCGGCCCCGACCATGGAGTCGCCCACGACGTTCAGCAGGAACAGGTCGCCGTCGCCCACGATCTGTCGGGGGAGGGGGAAGACGTCCTCGATGGCCTGCTCGGCAAGGATGGGCCCTCCGGCGGCCACCCGTCCCACGACGGGCACGTACGAGGCGGCGGGGCGCTCGTCGCCACTACCGGTGTCGTCGGATGCCAGGGCCGGAGGGTCGGGCTCGCCGCGTCGGTAGCCACGGGCCGGGGCTGACTCTGAGCCTGGCAACACGACCTCGATCGCCCGTGGACGGTGCGGGTCGCGCCGCAGAAAGCCCTTGCGTTCCAGCATCTTGAGCTGGTGCGCCACGGACGACGGGGACGTCAGCCCCACCGCTTCGCCGATCTCACGCAGGCTCGGCGGGTAGCCGCGCCGGTCGACCGCGTCGCGGATCACCTCCAGTACCCGCCGTTGACGACCGCTCAGCTCCGCCGGCTCCTCGTCTCCGGGCAAGGCATGAATGTCGCCCATGGAGTCCATCCCCTTCCTGATCACCGCTGGTCAGCGGGTCTGTCGGCGCCCTCTGATGCACTCAGGGCATGTGGACATCGTACGAACGTTCGCCTCGCCGAACAAACATATGTTCGATCGGCGTGTCGTCATTCTCGTACACGCGTGCTATACAGTGCACAGATGTACGAACGAACACCTGTACCACCTGGCCACGGTTCGCCAGCGCCCCCACCGGTGATGTCGGCCGCATGTGCAGACTGCAGCCAGCCCGCGAGCAAGGAGACCTGATGAGTGCTGTCGCCCTGGACACCGTCCGCCCGTGGCCACAGGACGGCCCCCGCCGCCATCTTCGGCTCGTGCCCACATCAACATCTCCGGAGGCCGCGGGCGTCAGGCCACTGCGGATCACCCGCCGTGGGCGGCTCGCGGTCACCCTGTCGGTGACGCTGGCTGTGGTGGCGGCGCTGTTCGCAGCGACGGTGATGATGGGTCCGGCGTCGGCGTCCTCCGAGGTCGTGGTCCGGCCGGGCCAGACCTTGTCGGAGATCGCCGCGACCCACCTGCCGCACCTTCCGTTGGACCGGGCGATCGTCACGGTTCAGCAGGAGAACCAGCTCAACACCCTGCAGCTCCAGGCCGGGCAGACCCTGGTCATCCCGTGAAGACCCCAGGGTTGACGTCTCGTACAACGCCCGAGTTCGGCAGTGCGACAGAGACCTGAAGCCAGAACCCCCAAGAGCCTAGGACGCGGGCTGGCGCACCGCAGCGTGCACGACCGGCAACTGGTCGGAGGAGATGAAGTAGCCGCTGATGTGAGGGTCGAACATGAGGCCGTCGATTCCTGCCTCGACATAGTCCTGTGACGTAGCCACCACTTCATCGGGGCGCAAGGCGATCGCGCTGAGCTCGTCCTCGCTCGAGATCATTCCCTGTGCGACAGCGAAATGACGGGCTCGTGCGCCGTCGGTGAAGGTCAGCAGCATCAGCTGGTCGTCGATATCGGCGGCCGCCGGCGACTCCTGCCCAGGCTCTCCGACCGCGATGAACCACCATTGCTCGAGGTCCATCGTGACCCGCCACAGGGCAGCCATCCCCACGTGGTCGTCCTCCCCGGAGATGGCCTCCACGAGTCGGTCGATCTCGGATTCCGGGGGTGAGACAGCGGCGACATCGTCGGCGGGGTCGCCGTCGTCAGTCGGCTCAGGGGTGCTGGTCATGGTCCCATGGCACCACATTCCGTGTGGTCGGCACCACAATGGAGCCGACCCGCAGGCCTCAAAGAGGCAGGTTGCCGGTCTGCGCGACGCCCGAGTCGACCCCGTCGATGTCCTCGGACCATGAGTGCGGCACGGTCGCGGAGAACCTGCTGCCGTCGGGACGCTTGCTGCCGAGCAACGTGGAGATGTCGAGCAGCCCCTCGCGTCTGGGCCCCTGGTCGGCCAACGGAATGCAGACTTGCTCCGTTCCGATCACGTGCAGCTCTCCACGCACCGCGAGAAGGACGTCGCGGCCGTCGAGGACGCGGAAGGTGATCTCGTGCTGGCGGACAGTGACCAGCATCCGTGAGCCGCGCCAGAGCATGGGCCAGCTGATCTCCTCCCACTCCTTGGGCAGGCGTGGGTCGAAGGTCAGGGATCCGCCCTCGTCGCGCATCCCCCCGAACCCCCCGACCAGAGCGCTCCAGACACCGCCGGTCGAGGCCACGTGGGTCCCGTCCGTGGTGTTGCCGTGTCGGTCGTCGAGGTCGACGAAGAGGCCGGCGTAGAAGTAACGCAGGGCCAGCTCGTAGTAACCCACCTCGGCGGCAACGATCGACTGGACCACGGCCGACAGGGTTGAGTCACCGGTGGTGATGGGGTCGTAGTACTCGAAGTTCGCCCGTCGTTGCTCGGCCGTGAACCGCTCGCCCTGCAGGTACATCGCCAGGACGACGTCCGCTTGCTTGAGCACCTGGAAGCGGTAGATGACCAAAGGGTGGTAGTGCAGGAGCAGGGGGCGCTTGTCGTTGGGTGTGTGCTCCAGGTCCCACATCTCACGCTCCAGGAAATGCGAGTCCTGCTGGTGGATGCCCATGTCCTCGTCGAACGGAATGAACATGCCCTTGGCGGCCTGACGCCACTCCTCGACCTCTCCTGGGCGCAGCTTCAGCCGGGAGGCGGCCTTGGCGTAGTCCTCGGGGGAGTCCCGCTCCAGGTCGCTCAGCGTGGAAGCGGCGACCGCGAGGTTGAACTGAGCCATCAGGTTGGTGAAGAGGTTGTCGTTGACCACCGTCGTGTACTCGTCCGGCCCGGTGACGCCGTGGATGTGGAAGGTCCCCGTGCTGTTGTGCCGCCAGAATCCCAGGTCGGCCCAGAGGCGGGCGGTCTCGACCAGGATGTCCACCCCTTCGCGGACCAGGAAGCAATGGTCGCCGGTGGCGCGCACGTACTTCATCAGGGCGTGCGCGACGTCGGCGTTGATGTGGTACTGGGCGGTGCCAGCGGCGAAGTACGCCGACGCCTCCTTGCCGCTGATCGTGCGCCACGGGAAGAGCGCACCGTGCTGGGCGAGTTCGGCCGCGCGCTCGCGGGCGGCCGGCAGCATCTTGTGCCGGAAACGCAACGCGTTGCGCGCAGCCTGGGGGTCGGTGTACGCCAAGAACGGCAGCACGTAGCACTCGGTGTCCCAGAAGTAGTGCCCGCCGTAGCCGGAGCCGGTCATGCCCTTGGCCGGGATGCCGTGGCTTCCGGCCCGAGCAGTGGCCTGCGCCAGCTGGAACAGGTTCCAGCGGACCGCCTGTTGCACGGCCGGCTGGCCGGCGACCGTCACGTCCGAGTGGGCCCAGAACCCGTCGAACCACTCACGTTGGTCCCCGTGGATGGCCTCGACGCCGTGGTCGACCGCGCGAGCCAGGGTCCGCCGGCAGCGGTCGGTGAGCTCGCGCACCGGCACGCCGCGCGAGGTGTGGTAGGTCACGAACTTCTGCAGGTGGATGGGCTGACCCGCGCGAGCGTCGATGTTGTAGACGTGTTTGGCCCGGTCCTCGGTGCAGGTCAGCTCCTGCGTCCACCCGTTGTCGGTCTGCAGATGGTGCTCCGCGGCCACGGCGATGGTCATCCTGGAGTCGTGACAGCGGTAGCCCAGCAGGAGCTGGTCGTCGTGCGTGCTGCTGACCTGGGGTTCCAGCACCCGACGCTGGAAGCCTTCCGCCTTGCGGGGGTCGGCGCCCTCGCCCATGGCGGCCGATCGCACATGGTACTCGTCCGAGCCGTCCTGGCGGTTCAGTAGCTGTGAGGAGATCACCACCGGCGCACTGCCGTCGAGCAGCTCGATGTCCATCGTCATCACGGCGAGGTGCCGAGCGGCCACGCTCGTCATCCGGGTGGTGGTGACCTTGACGCCCAGACCCGCGCTGGTGCGCCAGATGAGCTCACGGCGAAGCAGGCCCTCGGAGAAGGAAAGCGTGCGGCGGTAGCTCTCGAGGTCGGCGATGTCGAGCAGCAGCGGCTCGTCCTCGACGTAGATCTTGATGACCTTCGCGTCCGGGACGTTGACGATGGTCTGCCCGACTCGAGCCAGACCGAACGCCTCCTCTGCGTGCAGGATCGGCCAGGTCTCGTGGAACCCGTTGACGAAGGTGCCGTGGGTGTGGGTGTCCCGCCCCTCCTCGGGGTTGCCCCTCATACCCAGGTAGCCGTTGGCCACCGCGAACAGCGTCTCGGTGGTGCCCAGATCCTCCATCCGGTAGTCGTCCTCGACGAGGGCCCACTCGTCGATGGGGAACCGGCTGCGGTCCAGCGGGTCGACGGCGGCCGGAGGGACGTGCGGCGAGGGGTACTTGTGCGGCATCAGATCAGCTCCGCCAGGTCGGTGACGACCATCTCGGCGCCATGGGCAGTGAGCGCCGCGGCCCCGGCGCCGCGGTCGACACCCACGACCAGCCCGAAGTCACCGGCCGCTCCGGCCTGGACCCCGGAGATGGCGTCTTCGAAGACGACGCATTGGCCGTGGGCCACACCGAGCAGGTCGGCGGCATAGCCGTACGTATCAGGCCTGGGCTTGCCCGGGATGCCGTGCTCGGCGGCGACGGCGCCGTCCACGACGACACCGAAGCGTTCGGCGATCGCGGCGGCGGCCAGCACGTCGGGAGCGTTCTTGGAGGAGGAGACGACCGCCATCGCCACGCCCAGGGTCTCCAGGTGGTCCATGAGCTGGATCGAGCCGGCGTAGGGGGCGATACCGTCGCGGGCGAGCTGATCGGCGAAGACGGCGTTCTTACGGTTGCCCAGACCGCATACGGACCTCGTGTCCGGGGGGTCACCGGGCTCACCGGGAGGCAGCTCGATGCCGCGTGAGGCGAGGAAGGTCGCCACACCCTCGTACCGGGGTCTTCCGTCGACGTGGTCGAAGTAGTCCTGGTCGGTGTAGGGCGGCTGCGAGGGGTAGCCGTCGAGGAACTCGGTGAACATCCGGGCCCATGCGTTCATGTGAACCTCGGCCGTGGGCGTCAGCACCCCGTCCAGGTCAAACAGCGCCGCCTCGTAGTCATCCCACTTCACGCAAGCAAGCCTAGGGGTAGGCGCGCGCAGCGTCTGTCACGACGCCGGTCTAGCGTGAGAGGCATGCCCGACAGTGAGCTCGCCGTGAGCGACACGATCCACCATGACGCCCTCGCCGCCCTCCGCGAGCTGGTGGGCTCACCGGAGGTGGAGTTCCGCGACGGGCAGCTCGACGCGATCCACGCGCTCGTACAGGACCGTGCGCGCGTTCTGGTCGTCCAGCGGACGGGGTGGGGCAAGTCCGCCGTCTACTTCGTGGCGACCCGGTTGCGGCGCGCTCAGGGTGCCGGGCCCACGGTCATCGTGTCGCCGCTGCTGGCGCTGATGCGCGACCAGATCGCAGCGGCGGGACGGGCCGGCGTGCGGGCCGTGACGATCAACTCGGCCAACGCCGCCGACTGGGAGGAAGTACGCGAGGCCCTGGCGGGGAATGAGGTCGATGTCCTTCTGGTGAGTCCGGAGCGGCTGAACAACCCACGCTTCCGGGACGAGCAGATGCCCGCACTGGCGGCCCAGTGCGGGCTGCTGGTGGTGGACGAGGCCCACTGCATCAGCGACTGGGGGCATGACTTCCGGCCGGACTACCGGCGTATCCGTGCACTGCTGGATCGGCTCAGCGGCGACACGCCGGTGCTGGCCACCACAGCCACGGCGAACCAGCGCGTGGTCTCCGACGTCGCCGAGCAGCTGGGCTCCGGCGGCGCACACGTGCGGACGATCCGCGGGCCGCTGGCTCGCTCGTCGCTGCGGCTGGGAGTGCTCGGCTCGCTCACTCCGCAGCAACGCGTCGCCTGGCTGGTGGCGCACCTGGATGAGCTGCCTGGAAGCGGCATCGTGTACTGCCTGACCGTGGCCGCGGCCCTGGAGACGACCCAGGCGTTGCGTTCGGTGGGGGCCTCGGTGGCGGCCTACACCGGGCAGAGCGACCCGGAGGACAGGGAGCGTCTGGAGCACGCACTGCGAGAGAACCAGGTCAAAGCCTTGGTCGCCACCAGCGCGTTGGGGATGGGCTTCGACAAGCCTGACCTCGGGTTCGTGGTGCATCTCGGAGCGCCCTCCTCGCCGGTGGCGTACTACCAGCAGGTGGGTCGGGCGGGCAGGGCGACGGAGCGCGCCGAGGTCCTGCTGCTGCCGGGCTCGGAAGACCGGGACATCTGGAGCTACTTCGCCTCGGCGTCGATGCCCCGCGCCGACCAGGCCGAGGCGGTGCTGCAGGCACTGGCGCAGGCAGGCCGTCCACTGTCGACTCCTGCTCTGGAGACCATCGTCGATGTCCGGCGGACCCGGTTGGAGCTGCTGCTGAAGGTGCTCGACGTCGACGGTGCCGTGGACAAGGTCCGCGGCGGATGGCTGGGCACCGGGGAGCCATGGGTCTACGACCAGGAGCGCTACGCGGCAGTGACCCAGACCCGGGAGCGGGAGGCCTCCCTGATGGTGGAGTACCAGCGAGGGCACGACTGCCGGATGGCCTTCCTTCAGCAGTGTCTGGACGACGACAGTGCGGCATCGTGCGGGCGATGCGACGTCTGTGCGGGGCCATGGTTCTCGGAGTCGATCCCGGCGGAGGCGATGGCTGTCGCCGGTCACGCTCTCGGCACGGTCGGAGTCGTGGTCGACCCCCGGGTGCAGTGGCCCAGTGGGATGTCGAGGCTCGGCGTCGAGGTCAAGGGTGGGGTCCCGCAGGAGCTGAGAGTGCAGCCGGGCAGGGCGCTGGCCCGGATGAGCGACCTGGCCTGGGGGAGCCGGCTGCGCGCAGTCCTCGGCAGCCAGGCCGCCGACGCCGCCGTGCCCCATGACCTCGTGCGCGGATGCGTTCAGGTGTTGACCGAGTGGGAATGGGAGCAGCGCCCGGTCGGGGTGGTGGCGGTGCCCTCCCGCACCCGAGAGGTGCTGGTCGCCTCGTTGGCCGAGCAGATCAGCCGGATCGGACGTCTGCCGATGCTGGGGACTCTCGATCTCGTGGACGGTGGTCCCGTCGGACAGGCCGGTGGAAACAGTGCCTTCAGGCTGGCCGGGGTGTGGGGCAAGCTCGAGGTGGGTGCAGCGCTGACCCACGCGCTGAGCCAGGTGCAGGGGCCGGTCCTGCTGGTGGACGACCGGGTCGACTCCCGGTGGACGATGGCGGTGGCCGGGGCTGAGCTGCGCCGGGCCGGGGCCACAGCGGTGCTGCCGCTGGCCCTCGCTGTGGGCGTCTAGGCACGTCCGGAGCCGACGGCGCCGTGCCGCGAGGGCGACACGCCGAGGTGGGCTGCACGGTCTTGCGATGGTGGGCATCGCGACGTACGATCCCAATATCTAGTAGTTACACCGGTGTGATTAGTCCACATCTTGTGCACAGGGGGGTTCCTTTGGTGCACAGTCCATCCACAGCTCGTCCCCATGTCCATCCCGAGACCGGAGGCATCGTGCACTGTCCGTTCTGCCGGCACACCGACTCCCGAGTGGTGGACAGCCGAGTCCAGGAGGAGGGTTCGGTGATCCGGCGTCGGCGGCAGTGCCCGGAGTGCAACCGCCGGTTCGGGACGGTCGAGACGGCCACCTTGTCGGTGATCAAGCGCTCAGGAGCAACCGAGCCCTTCAGTCGGGACAAGGTACTGATCGGGGTGCGGAAGGCATGCCAGGGTCGTCCGGTCACCGAGGACGACCTGCAGCGTCTGGCCCAGACGGTGCAGGAGAGCATCCGTTCAACCGGCCAGGCCGAGGTGGATGCTCACGAGGTCGGGCTGGCTATCCTCACGCCGCTGCGGCACCTGGACGAGGTGGCCTACCTCCGGTTCGCCTCGGTCTACCAGGCCTTCGACTCTCTTGCTGACTTCGAGTCGGCCATCACCCTCCTGCGCGCCGAAACCGACGCCGGGTTTGTCAGGGGTCACTGACAGCATCACCAGCACCTCACAGCCGAAATCCATCGATGACGCAACCGCATGAGGAGACAGATATGACGGAGACGACCGGGGCGAAGTCACGCTCGCGTCGCGCCAACGCAGGCCTGACGATCGAGCGCATCTACACCACGCCGGGGGTTCACCCATACGAGCAGGTGACGTGGGAGAAGCGTGACGTCGTCCAGACGAACTGGAAGACCGGTGACGTCATCTTCGAGCAGCACGGGGTGGAGTTCCCGGACTTCTGGTCCGCGAACGCCTCGACCATCGTCACCACGAAGTACTTCCGGGGGGCCGTCGGCACGGACGCGCGGGAGAGCAGCCTGAGGCAGCTGATCGACCGGGTCGTGCTCACCTACGCCCGCGCCGGCAAGGAGTACGGCTACTTCGCCACTGAGGACGATGCTCAGATCTTCGAGCACGAGCTGACCCACGCGCTGGTGCACCAGGTCTTCAGCTTCAACTCACCCGTCTGGTTCAACGTCGGCACCAAGAGCCCGCAGCAGGTCAGCGCCTGCTTCATCCTGTCGGTCGACGACTCGATGGACTCGATCCTCAACTGGTACAAGGAGGAGGGGTTCATCTTCAAGGGGGGCTCCGGCGCCGGGCTGAACCTGTCCCGCATCCGCTCCTCCAAAGAGCTGCTCTCCTCGGGGGGCACCGCCAGCGGTCCCGTGTCGTTCATGCGCGGCGCGGACGCCTCGGCGGGCACCATCAAGTCCGGAGGGGCCACGCGTCGTGCGGCCAAGATGGTCGTCCTCGATGTCGACCACCCCGACATCGAGGAGTTCGTGCAGACGAAGGCACGTGAGGAGGACAAGATCCGTGCCCTGCGTGACGCCGGGTTCGACATGGACCTCGGCGGCTCCGACATCGTCTCGGTGCAGTACCAGAACGCCAACAACTCGGTGCGCGTGAGCGACGAGTTCATGCGGGCCGTGCAGCACGGTTCGGAGTTCGGCCTTCGTTCCCGCAAGGACGGCTCGGTCATCGACACCGTCGACGCCCGCACCCTCTTCGGCACGATGGCCCAGGCAGCCTGGGAGTGCGCCGACCCGGGCATCCAGTACGACGACACGATCAACGACTGGCACACCACGCCGGAGGCGGGTCGGATCACGGCGTCCAACCCGTGTTCGGAGTACATGTCGCTGGACAACTCCAGCTGCAACCTGGCCAGCCTGAACCTGCTGAAGTTCCTGCGCGAGGACAACACCTTCGACGTCCAGACCTATCAGAAGGTCCTGGAGCTGGTGATCACGGCGATGGACATCTCCATCTGCTTCGCCGACTTCCCGACCGAGGCCATCGGGCAGACCACCCGCGACTTCCGTCAGCTCGGCATCGGCTACGCCAACCTTGGCGCCCTGCTGATGGCCACCGGGCGGGGCTACGACTCCGAAGGCGGTCGCACCCTCGCTGCCACGCTGACCTCGTTGCTCACCGGCGCCGCCTACAAGCGCTCGGCCGAGATGGCAGCCGTGGTGGGCCCCTACGCCGGGTATGCCCGTAACGCCGAGCCGCACCAGCGGGTGATGCGCAAGCACCAGGCGGCCAACGACGAGCTGCGGCCTCTGCACGACATGGACACGGCGCTGCACCAGGCGGCCACGAAGGCGTGGGACGCGGTGGTCAAGAAGGGTGAGAAGCACGGGTTCCGCAACGCGCAGGCCTCGGTGCTCGCCCCCACCGGCACCATCGGCTTCATGATGGACTGCGACACCACCGGCATCGAGCCGGACTTCTCGCTGGTCAAGTTCAAGAAGCTGGTCGGCGGTGGGTCCATGCAGATCGTGAACCAGACGATCCCGCGAGCGCTGGACATGCTCGGCTACACCGTCGAGACCATTGAGGCGATCGTGGAGCACATCGCCGAGCACGGTCACGTCATCGACGCCCCGGGCCTGAAGCCCGAGCACTACGAGGTCTTCGACTGTGCGATGGGAACCCGGGCCATCAAGCCGATGGGTCACGTGCGCATGATGGCCGCGGCTCAGCCGTTCCTGTCCGGCGCCATCTCCAAGACGGTGAACCTGCCGGAGAGCGCGACGGTGGAGGAGATCGCCGATGTCTACGAGCAGGGCTGGACGCTGGGCCTGAAGGCGCTCGCGGTCTACCGCGACATGTGCAAGGTGGGCCAGCCGCTTTCGGACGGCAGGAAGGACGAGGCCAAGCAGAGCGAGTCCGTTGCGGAGGCGGAGCCGAAGGTCGAGAGGGTGGTCGAGTACCGGCCCGTGCGCAAGCGGTTGCCCAAGCGTCGCTCCAGCCAGACCACGTCGTTCGCGGTCGGGGGCGCCGAGGGCTACCTCACCGCAGGCACGTACGACGACGGCACGCTGGGCGAGCTGTTCCTGAAGTTCGGTAAGCAGGGCTCGACCCTGGCCGGGGTGATGGACGCCTTCTCGATCGCCGTCTCGGTGGGCCTGCAGTACGGCGTGCCGCTGGAGACGTACGTGGAGAAGTTCACCAACCTGCGTTTCGAGCCTGCGGGGCTGACTGACGACCCGGACGTGCGGATGTCACAGTCACTGATGGACTACGTCTTCCGCCGGCTGGCACTGGACTACATGGACTTCGAGACCCGCTCGTTCATGGGCATCCACACCGCCGAGGAGCGAGCCCGCCAGCTCGAGACGGGCTCGTATGCTGCCGGTGACTCCGATGAGGATGTCGAGGACGCGCTGGAGTCGTACAGCCAGTCCGTCGCCCCGGCGAGCAAGCGTCAGGCACCCGAGGCCGCCGAAGTCACCTCGGGAGCCGGCGCTGCGGACGCTCGGGCCACGGAGCCGACGGTGCACTCCTCGGCCGAGCTGCTCGAGCAGCTGCAAGGCAAAGCGGCCGACGCCCCGATGTGCATGACCTGCGGCACGAAGATGCGCCCCGCCGGATCGTGATACGTCTGTGAGGGGTGCGGCAGCACCAGCGGCTGCAGCTGAGTCGCCCAGGATCGGCGCTCACGTGCACCGCGCCACCC
>JBAUJO010000138.1:0-15075 GCA_049683875.1 Ornithinimicrobium sp. | reverse complement strand
CATCCAGCACGACCGATGTCGAGACCCAACAGGTGGCGGTGGGTGCTGAGCCCGACGGCACCGAGGTCTCGCTCGACGTCGACGTGTACCGACCGGCCGGCGACGGGCGTGCTCCGGCGGTGATTCTGAGTCACGGTTTCGGAGGCAGCAAGAAGAATCTCGCCGAACGGGGGCGGCGGCTCGCCGACGAGGGGTACGTCGCCCTGGCCTACTCGGCGCGCGGCTTCGGGGACTCCGGAGGCCGGGTGCACCTCAACGACCCCGACTACGAGATCGCCGACGCGCAGGTCCTCATCGATGAGCTGGCCGACGACGAGCAGGTCCGCCAGGATGCCGTCGGCGACCCGCGCGTGGCGGTGGTCGGCGGCAGCTACGGGGGAGCGTTGGCGCTGATGGCGGCAGGCGCGGACGAGCGAGTCGACTCGGTGGTCGCCTCGATCACCTGGAACGACCTCGGTCGGGCCTTCTACCCGCAGTCGACGTCGGGCATCGAGGAACCGGGGCCGTTCAAGAAGCTGTGGGCCTCGAGGTTCTTCACCGCCGCGCTCGGGGACGGCTTCGAACCGGGTACGGCGCCGCAGGTGTGCGGTCGCTTCGACCCCGAGCTCTGCGAGCAGTTCAGCTCCGCCATGGAGTCGGCCGACAACACCGATGCGGTCAATACCACGCTGCGCGACCGGCTCCGAGTGCACAGCCCCGCGTCGACCCTGGCTGACGTCACCGCGCCCACCTATCTCGTCCAGGGCATGTCGGACAGCCTCTTCGGGGTGGACGAGGCCGACGCGAACGCACGCGCTCTGCTCGATGCAGGAGTTCCGGTCGCGGTCGACTGGTTCAACGGCGGTCATGATGGTGAGAGCACCGCGTCGACCTCGCAGGACGAGCAAGATGGTCCGCCGGGCGACGACGGGTCGACGGTGGAGGACGAGGGGACCGACGTCGAGGAGCAACAGTTCCAGGACCTGCTGACTTGGCTGGCGGGCACCCTGGAACGCCAGGACCGGCCTACCCAGCAGGACCTGCCGCTGCCGGCCTTCCGGTATCTCGCGCCGCCGCCGCAGGGCGACGCGCAGGCGCAGGCGTACACGCTCGACGCCTACCCCGGGCTGGGAGGCGTGAAGGAGGACGAGGCATCGGTACGGCTGAACGAGCCGCAGCGCCCCACTCTCGTCAGCCCGCCCGGCGCCGTGCCCGAGTCCTTGACGACGGTGCCCGGGGTGGGTGGCCTGCTGGCGGGAGTGTCCACCTACGCGCTCGCTGCTCTGCCCGGGCAGCACGTGGCCTTCGACACCGAGCCGGTAGGCGAGGCCACGCTGGTGGCCGGGTCGCCCGAGATCAGCGTGCAGGTCACGTCCACCGCTCAGCGGTCGAGCCTGTTCGTGTCGCTGTGGGAGGTGCAGCCGGGGGGACCCGTGCTGCCACGACGCCTGGTCGCCCCGGTCGAGGTGCCGCTCACGCCCGGTCAGCCCGAGCGTGTCGATATCGCTCTGCCCGGCGGCACGTGGCAGCTGTCCTCGGGCTCGACGTGGCGGGTGCTGGTCAGTGCCACCGACGGCTCGTTCCGCGTCGACCCGCAGACCCGCGTCGACCAGATCGCCCTCGCGCGGCCGGCTCTGACGTTGCCGGTGGCGACGGGAACCCCGGTGAACACCTCGACCGGTCCGGACGCCGAGACGATCGGGGTGGCTGCTGCGCTCGTCGTGGTGCTGCTCATCGCCGCGCTGGCGGCTCTGCGGTCTCGGCGTCGGCCCCATCCGGAGGCCGCGGAATGGCGCGAGATCCCGCTGGTGGTCAGTGGCCTGAGCAAGGCGTACCCGGATGGTCATCGCGCTGTCAGCGACGTGTCCTGGCGGGCGGAACGCGGTCAGGTCGTCGGCCTCCTGGGGCCGAACGGGGCGGGCAAGACGACGACGTTGCGCATGGTGATGGGCCTGATCGCTCAGGATGCCGGCACGGTGCACGTCCTGGGCCAGCAGGTCAGCGCGGGGGAGCCCGTGCTGCAACGGGTCGGCGCCTTGGTCGAGGGCCCGGGCTTCCTGCCCCACCTGAGCGGTCGCGACAATCTGAAGGCCTACTGGGCCGCCACCGGGCGGCCTGCCGCCGAGTCTCATCTCGAGGCGGCACTGGAGGTCGCGGCGTTGGGCGACGCGGTGGAGCGCCCGGTCAAGTCCTACAGCCACGGCATGCGTCAACGACTCGGGATCGCCCAGGCAATGCTCGGCCTACCGGAGGTGTTGATCCTCGACGAGCCGACCAACGGGTTGGATCCGCCGCAGATCGCCGCGATGCGCCCGATGCTGCGGCAGTATGCCGAGGCCGGCCGCACCGTCGTCGTCTCCAGCCACCTGCTCGCCGAGGTCGAGCTCACGTGCTCCCACGTGGTGGTCATGCATGCCGGAGCCGTGCTGGCCGCTGGGTCGGTGGAAGAGGTTGGAGTTGCCGAGGGCCGCAACCTCGAAGAGGTCTTCTTGAGCACGATCGCCGGTGCTGCCGGCGGCTCAGCGCTCAACGCGGTGCGTCCCCGATGAGCGGCACCGCCCTCCCGCTGCGTGTCGAGGCCAGGCGGCAGCTCACGCGGGTGCGCACGCGGTGGACGTTCGGCGTGCTGCTCGTGCTGCCGCTCGTCGTGGTCGGGGCCTACGCTCTGGGCGACAACAACGGGGACGGACAACGGTTCTCCGACCTGGCCACCACGGGGTCGGCCAACTTCACCGTCTTCATGCTCTTCGTCACTGCCGAGCTGCTGCTGCTGATCGTGGCGGCCCTGTTCGTGGGCGACCCGGTGCCCTCGGAGGCGTCGTGGGCCTCGCTGCGCTACCTGCTGATCGCACCCGTGCCCCGGGCGCGGCTGCTGACCAGCACGCTGCTGGTGGGGTTGGCCTCGACGCTGATGGCCATGGTCACGCTCCTGCTGTGGGTGCTGCTCGTGGGGGGAGTGTTCTACGGTTGGGACTCGCTCACGCTGCCGGTCGGCGGAGCCCTCGACTGGCCCACCATGCTCACCCGCCTTTGCGTGGCTGCGGCATACATTTTCGTGGCCTTGCTGCCCTTCGCCGCTCTCGCCTTCTGGATGGGGGTGCGCACCGATGCGCCGTTGGGGGCGGTGGGCGTCGCCGTGCTGGCGGCCATCGTCTCCTCGATCCTCGACGCCCTGGACGCTCTCGGCGACTGGCGGCGAGCGTTGCCGAATCACTACGCGCGCGAGTGGGTGGGCCTGTTCACGCCGGAAGCGGACTACGGGACCCTGCTGCCGGGGGTGCTGTGGGCGCTGCTCTGGGCCGGCGTGTTCGTCGGATTGGCCTACCGGCACTTCGCCCGCAAGGACATCGTCAGCTGAGTGGCGCTGCGTCGAAGCGCGCCCTTCGAGCGCGGCGGCGACGGCTGACCAGGGTGGCGCCGTAGACGATGGCGATGGCAGCGAACGCGACGAGGGCCAGCGGTGAACCAGCCGCCGCCGCTAGCCCGGCCTGCCAGACTGCGAAGCCGATCGTGGCGTAGATCAGGGCCCAGGCCATGGCCCCGGGCACCTGCGCGAGGGTGAACCAGGCCCATCGGACGCGGGTGACCCCGGCCGCGGTGAGCACCAACGTCTGGAAGCCCACCGTCAGGTACGACAACGGGATGACGGCCAGGCCCCACCGCTGCAGGGATGCGCGCCCGCGCGCCGTGCCCTCGCTGCCGAGCCAGGCGTGCGCGGTCGCCCACCATCCGCCGGTGGGGTGCGTATGCCGCAGCGTCTGGTGGGTGAGCCACCGGGCAACGCCGTAGGTGGCCTGGCCCCGCAACCAGGCCACTGAGAACAACACCAGAAAGGTGACCCAGAAACCCTGAGACGCCCACCACATCTGCATGCCGCGATCATGACATCGCCCGGAGCGCTGCCACCCTCGCCCTCACCGGGCGGCCCGGTGGGACGACCGGCCTGGCCGCTGCGCTCGACAGGCTCGAGAATGACACGCCGTGGGCCTGGCGCTCGGGCAGACTGATGGGCAGAGCCGACAGCAGACCTGCTGAGCACCCCGCCTTCATGCGGGCGGGTCGATCCGAGGAGAGCCCATGGACACCAGCACGCCGACCACCTTGGTGATCTTCGGAGCCTCCGGTGATCTCACCAGCCGCCTGTTGCTTCCCGGTCTGGCCTCACTGCTGGCGGTCGAGCCCGAGCGGCAGGTCCAGGTCGTGGGCGCAGACCGCAGTGAGATGACCGAGGAGCAGTGGCGACACACGGTCCGCTCCGCCCTGGCCGAGGCCGAGGTCGATGCTTCTCGTGTCGAGGAGGTGGTCGAGTCGGCACAGTACGTGCAGGTCGACCTGCTGGAGGCCGACCAGCTGGCCTCCCTGTTGGCTGGTCGAGGTGAAGGTCTCGTGCTGTACTTCGCGCTGCCGCCGCAGGTGAGCGTCAAGCTGTGTGCGTTGCTCGAGGGCATCGACCTGCCGAAGGACACGCGTTTGGCGCTGGAGAAACCGTTCGGCCACGACTACGCCAGCGCGCAACAGCTGAACCGGCAGCTCTTGCGCGTGGTCGCCGAAGAGCGGATTCACCGGGTCGACCACTTCCTCGGGGTCAACACCGTGCTCAACCTGATCGGCCTCCGTTTTGCGAACCGGCTCCTGCAGCCCCTGTGGTCGGGTGAGCACATCGAGTCCGTGGAGATCACCTACGACGAGGCGTTGGCGTTGGAGGGGCGTGCCGGCTACTACGACCGTGCCGGCGCTCTGGTCGACATGCTGCAGTCGCATCTGCTCCAGGTGATGGCGATCTTCGCCATGGAGGCCCCTTCCGCGCTGACCAGTGTGGAAGTCCAGGCGCTCAAGGCTCAGGTCCTCCGGGCGACCCACGTCTGGCAGGACGACCCGATCATCGCCTCGAGGCGCGCGCGATACACCTCGGGAGACATCGACGACCACACGGTCCCCGACTACGTCGACGAGGACGGGGTGGAACGGCAGCGGAAGACCGAGACGCTGGCCGAGGTCACTCTGGCGATCAAGAATGCACGATGGGCGGGCGTGCCGTTCCGCCTGCGCAGCGGCAAGGCCCTGGGTCACCAGGCCAAACGGATCGTGGTCACCTTCCGAAACCCGCCCCACGTGCCGATCGGACTCGTCGACACCCCCGAGCCCGACCAGCTGGTGCTCGACCTCAAGCCGGGAGCGGTCAGCCTCTGGTTGTCGATGAACGCCGAGGGCGACCCGTTCGACCTGGAGCAGAAGCAGCTGCGCGCCGAGATGGGCAAGCCGCGCATGCTGCCCTACGGTGAAGTGCTGGCCGGTATCTTCGACGACGATGCCCTGCTGTCCATCCGAGGCGACGTGGCCGAGCAGTGCTGGCGTGTCATGGCGCCGGTGTTGAACGCCTGGCGCGACGACCTGGTCGCTCTGGACACCTACCCAGCCGGGAGCGCGGGGCCGCAGGGCTGGGCGTCCTGAGCGACGGCGGCGTCAGAGGATCGCGACATGGTCGAGGTGCTGCTGATCGCGGTGGCCGTCTTCGCCTACGCGCTGGTCTCCACACCGTTGTCGATGTCGGTGGTGAGTGCACCGATGGTGTACACGACCGTCGGCCTGGTCGTCGGAAGCGCCGGGACGGGGTGGTTCGACCTGCCGACGGATGGCGAGGCGATCTCCGTGGTGGTCGAGGCGACCCTGGTGCTGGTGCTGTTCACCGACGCGGCCCGGATGAGTGTGCCCGCGTTGGGGCACGATGTGGCCATCCCGGCTCGGCTGCTGGGCGTCGGTCTGCCGCTCACCCTGCTGGCCGGAGCGGTCACCGCGGCGCTCGTGCTGGGCATGTCCTGGGCTGGGGCGCTGCTGCTGGCCGCCGTGCTGACCCCCACTGACGCGGCGCTGGGTCAGGCTGTGGTCAGCGATGAGCGACTGCCCTCGCGCGTGCGACAGAGTCTCAACGTCGAAAGCGGCCTCAACGACGGGCTGATGGTGCCATCACCTTCGTGGTCTTCGGCGCCGTGCTCATCCCCCCGGCGTTGGGCTCACTGACCTGGCCCGTGGCCACATACCTCGTGCTCAGCCTCACTGTGCTGCGGATCGTGCCGGTGCTGGTGGCCCTGACCGGCTCAGGACTGCTGACCCAGACCCGGCTGTTCCTCGGCTGGTTCGGGCCGCGAGGGCTGGCGTCCATCCTGTTCGCCCTGCTGGTGGCTCAGGAGGTCGACGGGCCGGAGGCGGCTCTCATCGTGGACGTGGCCACCTGGGCCGTGCTGGCCAGCGTCTTCGCCCACGGCTGCTCGGCCACGCCGTGGGCAGGTTGGTTGGGAGCACGGTTGGCGGCCGTCTCCGAGGACCGACCCGAGAGGCGCCCGAGTGTGGTGCGACCGACCCGGCGCAGCGTCGGCTGAGTGCTGCGCCGAGCGGCACCTACCCGTGCACAACCTCCCGAGTGCAGCGCTGGCCTGACTCGCGGTCGGGGTGCAGTCAGGGTCATCCCCACTGGTAGCGCTCAGCCAGGGCGCATACCGTTCATGGCATGAGGACAACAACGCTCTCCCGCCCGCGCTCCAACCGCATCATCGCCGGCGTGTGCGCCGGGGTGGCGTATCGCTTCGGGCTGAGCCCTACGCTGGTGCGCATCCTGACCGTGCTGTCGTGCCTGCTGCCTGGGCCGCAGTTCGTCGCCTACATCGTGCTGTGGATCATCATGCCCAAGGGAGACTGACGGTCAGGCGACACCTGGTCAGCGACCGAGCGCCGCGATCGGCTCAGGCGTCGGCGCCCCACGGCATCTCGGCGATGATCTGGCGGGGGCGGGCGAGCAGGAAGTAGAAGGTCAGCGAGGCCACGCTGCATCCGACCATGATCGCCGCCATCGGCACCGAGCTGGTCGTGTCGAAGGCCCCCGAGATCGGGGAGATCAGGGCACCGAAGGTGAAGTTGCTCGCCCCCAGCACGGCGGCGGCGGAGCCGGCCCGCATCGCGTGGTCGTTCAGGGCGATCACCGGGCAGTTGGGCATGACGAAGCCCACCGTGCCCATGACCATCACCACTCCGGCGACGACCGGCCATACACCCAGGCCGAGCAACGAGGTGACCAACAACGACGACGTGATCAGCACCGCCGCCGGAAGGGCCACCATGACGATGCGCGCCGGGTGGATCCGCTTGACCAGCGACCCGTTGACCTGGCTAGCGATGGTCAGTGCTCCGGCACCGGCCCCGAAGACGAGTGCGTACTGCTGCACGCTCATGCCGTACAGCTCCTGGAAGATGAACGTCGCACTGGAGATGTAGGCGAACAGCGAGCCCATCGCCGTGCACGCCGTCAGCACCAGACCCACGTAGCGCCGGTCGGTCAGCAGGACGCGGTACGAGGCCAAGGCCGGGCCGGGGCCCGCCGCCGAACGGCGCGAGGAGGGCAGGGTCTCCTGCGCCCGGAAGCTGGCGACGGCCAGCAGGATGACGCCGAAGGCCGCCAGCCCCCAGAAGATACTGCGCCAGGGCCAGAAGTGCAGGAACTGGGCGCCCAGGGTCGGCGCGAGGATGGGGGCCACGCCGACGATGAGGAAGAGCCGCGAGATGAAGGTGGCCATCGCCGAGCCGCTGTACAGGTCGCGCACCATCGCCTGGGACAGCACCATTCCCGCTGCCGCGCTGAAGCCCTGGACGAAGCGCAGCACGAGCAGGGTCTCCACTGTGCCCGTCAGTGCGATGGCCACCGAGGTGACGACGTAGACAGCCAGTGCTGTGAGCAGGGGAATGCGGCGTCCGACCGAGTCGGACACAGCGCCGATCGTCAGCTGTCCCGTGGCCAGCCCGACCAGGGTGGCCGTCAGCGTCAGCTGCACCACTGCATCGCTGGTGCCCAGCTCGCTGACCACCGTGGGGAATGCGGCCAGGTACATGTCGATGGTCAGCGGCCCGATGGCCACCAGCGCGCCGAACAGCAACAGGCGCGACAGCATCGACGGCTCGCGTCCCTGGTGGGACGGAGCCGTCGGTGCTGGGGATGACAGGCCGGAGGGTTCGCCTCGGGTCGGGGATTCGCGCAAGCTCACTGAGGAGGCAATGCCGTATCGGGGATGGGATATTCCTCCAGCGCGGGAGCGGAGGGCCTCTGCGACCGTAGGTGGTGCTCAGTGGCCGGGGCCTCTTCGTCCAGCTTCACCGCGACGACGCCGGCCAGGATGACCGCGCCGCCGAGCAGCTGGATGAGGCCGGGCAGCTGACCGAGCAGCAGCCACGCGAACAGCACCGCGAACAGCACCTCGGTCAGGCCCACGAAGGAGGCCATCTTGGAACCCAGCTGTCGGGTGGCCATGACTCCGAGCCCGTAGGAGACGGCCGCTGCGCCGACTCCCATGCTGATCACGCTCACCCAGAACGGCACGACCGTGCCCGCCAGGACGACCGGTGCGGTGGACCAGGACCATTCGGCCCACCCGAGCGCCCCGGCCGCCGCGAGGCTGACCGCACCGAAGACAAGGCCACCCGTGGCGATAGCCAGCGGGGGTGTCCCGTGGCTGTCGTCGCTGCCCAACACGAAGTAGGAGGCCAGACCGACCGCTGCCAGCAGGCCCCACAGAAAGCCGGTCAGGCTGATCGTGGTGGCGCCGAAGACGTTGAGCACCAGCGCCAGCCCGAGGACGGCGAAGATCATGCCGACGACCGTCAGGGCACGGGGCCGCTGGCCGTGTACGGCCCACAGCCACAGCACCACCAGCAGGATGCCCAGATACTCCAACATGATCGCGATACCGACGTCGATGTGCTGGACCGCCTGGTAGAAGGCGCCCTGGGCGACACCGACTCCGAGCGCGCCGAAGAGGGCCATCGTGAGCCAGCTCCTGCGCAGGGTGTGCCAACGACCGCGCATCACCACCACAGCAGGACCAACCAGGACCAGTGCCCCGATGGCTGCGCGCGCGGCCACCGCCGCGACCGGGCTCCAGCCGGTGTCGAGCAGCGACTTGCCCAAGGCGCCGGAGCTGCCGAAGGCGGCCGCCGAGATCAGCGCCAAGGCCAGGCCTCGCTGGGGCGAGATCGTGTGGACAGCGGTCATCGTCGTTCCTCCTTCGTGGGCGAGAGCACAGGGGATGAGGTGGATGACGGAACGCTCCGTCATCAGTCATTCGCGTTACACTCATGACGATAGGACCTGAAACCGTCAGGAGTCAACATGGTCTTTGCTCATGACACGGAGGAGGCTCTGGCCGCAGCCGCGGCGCTGGCCAACACCGCCCTGGAGCCTGACGCCCTGACCACGGTCGACGACCTCGACGCCTTCTACGAGGAGTGCGGATGGAAGGGCCGGCATACCGGGGAAGCATCCGAGCTCCGGGACGTGCGCTCGCTGCGGCCGACGCTGCGAGCGCTGTGGCTGTCCGAGGTCGAGGAGCAGGTCGAGGTCATCAACATGCTGCTGCGCGAGGCCGACGCGCTGCCCCAGGTGGTCCGCCACGATGGGTACGACTGGCACCTGCACGCCACCAGCCACGAGCAGCCCCTGGCCACCCGGATGGCGGTCGAGGCATCGATGGCGATGATCGACGTCATCCGGATGGGAGAGACCGAGCGCCTGAAGGTGTGTGACGCGCAGGGCTGTGACTCCTTCTTCGTCGACCTGTCGCGCAACCGGTCGCGTCGCTACTGCAGCACCGCGTGCAGCAACCGGATGGCCGCGGCGGCCTACCGCGAACGTCGCAGCGACAACGAGGAGGAGCCGGAGTGAGCGAGCCGACCCCACAGCCCTGGTCCTTGGAGACCACAGCCGTCGCCTCGGGGCGCCCTGCCCGCACGGCAGGCGGCCCGGTCAACACACCGGTCACCCTGACCTCGACCTACCTCGCCGGTGCCGAGCCTTCCTACGCACGCGTGGGCAACCCGACCTGGAGCGCGTTCGAGGGGGCCGTCGGCGCGCTCGAAGGCGGTCAGGCTCTGGCCTTCGCCTCCGGTCTGGCGGCGATCTCGGCGGTGCTGGCCCAGGTGCCACACGGCGGCGTGGTGCTGGCCCCGCACCACGCCTACAGCGGCACGACGGTGCTGCTGGACGAGCTCGCCTCCAGTGGGGCGGTGACCGTGCGCCGGGTCGACATCGCAGACCTGGCCGACGTCCAGGCCGCGCTGGCCCGAGAGCCCGGGGTGGACCTCGTCGTCGCCGAGTCCCCGACCAACCCCATGCTCGAGGTCGCGGACCTGTCTGCGGTCGTCGACGCCGCGCACGAGGCGGGGTCGACGGTCATGGTGGACAACACCTTCGCCACCCCCATGCGTCAGCGCCCCCTCGAGGTGGGTGCTGACGTCGTCGTGCACTCGGCGACGAAGTACCTCTCGGGCCACTCCGACGTGCTGCTCGGGGTGGTGATCACCCCCGGCACGTCGTCCGGGCGAGCGCG
The DNA here is from genome assembly GCA_049683875.1 of Ornithinimicrobium sp. Classification (GTDB taxonomy): domain Bacteria; phylum Actinomycetota; class Actinomycetes; order Actinomycetales; family Dermatophilaceae; genus Ornithinicoccus. The sequence continues at coordinate 4,729 of JBAUJO010000138.1, read as the reverse complement.
CCTGGACCACCTGCACGCTCATCGCACCTCCAGGGGGGCCATCCCCGGCCCGATGGAGGCGTGGCTCGCGCTGCGCGGGCTGCGGACGCTCGCGCTGCGGGTCGAGCGCAGCGAGGCCAGTGCCGCGGTGCTCGCGTCCCGACTACACGAGCACCCGGCGGTCTCTCGGGTGCGCTACCCGGGATGGGGAGCGATCGTCAGCATCGAGGTCGCAGGCGAGGTCCAGGCTGCTGAGCGCGTATGCGCCGCGACCCAGCTGTGGCTGCACTCGACCAGCCTCGGTGGCGTCGAGTCCCAGATCGAGCGTCGGCGCAGGCACGAGGCCGAGGTGCACACGGTGCCGGAGACCTTGCTCCGCCTGTCGGTGGGCATCGAAGCGGTCGAGGACCTGTGGCGTGACCTGTCATCCGCCCTCGACTCGGCGCTCACCTCGCCTGGCTGACAGGATCGGGCCATGACGACGTACGCGGTGACCTACACCTACACCGCCGACACGGCCGCGCGCGATGAACATCGCCCGGTGCACCGCGAGTTCCTCGCCGACCTGGCCGCCGACGGCACCCTGCTGGCCTCGGGCCCGCTGCCGGACGCCGAGCCGGCATCGGCGCTGTTGGTGCTCACCGCGGGCGGCGCCGAAGAGGTGCGTGAGCTGTTGCGGGAGGATCCCTTCCAGCAGCAGGGCCTGGTGGAGTCGGTCGAGATCCAGGAGTGGACGACGGTCATCGGGAGATGGGTGGATCCCAGCAGCCAGGGCGGCTAGAGGGGCTCGGCGGTGACGTAGGTTCCCGCTTCGCCGCGCATCAGCTCGACCGCACTCTCCAGCGTGCCGACGGCCGCCGCCTTGCCCTTCCCGCCGTGCTCGACGAACCGGCACACGGCCTCAACCTTTGGCCCCATCGACCCGGCGGGGAGCTCGAGCGCTCGCAGCTGCGCAGGGGTCGTATGGCCGATGGGGCGGGCCTGCTCGGTGCCGTAGTCGGTCATGACGTGCGGCACGTCGGTGAGCACCAGCAGTCGGTCGGCCTGCAGCCGGCTGGCCAGCAGCGCCGCGGCGAGGTCCTTGTCGATCACCGCTTCGACGCCGAGCAGGTCCCCGGTCTGGGTGCGCATGACCGGCACACCACCGCCCCCGGCGCACACCACGATGATGCTCTCGTCGAGCAGGTGGTCGATGAGCTGCGTCTCGATGACCTCCTGAGGCTTGGGTGAGGGCACCACCCGACGCCAGTGGCCGCCGTCGGCTTTCACCTGCCATCCGTTCTTGGCCGCCAAGGCCTTGGCCTCGGCTTCGGGGTAGACCTCCCCGACGAACTTGGTCGGGTTGGTGAACGCCGGGTCCGCGGCGTCGACCAGCGTCTGGTTGATGATGGACGCGAACTGGCGGTAGGGGCGCTGGTTGCCCATGGACTGCAGGATCCAGTAGCCGATGAGCCCCTGCGTCATCGCCCCCAGCGCGTCGAAGGGGTAGGACTTGGTCAGGCGCGGGTCCGCGGCGCTCTCCATGGCCAGCACGCCCACCTGCGGCCCGTTGCCGTGGGTGATGACCACCTGGTGCTCGTCGACCAACGGGGCCAGCGATCGCGCGGCCGCCTGGATGTTCTGCAGCTGGCTGTGGGCGTCCGGGACCTGGCCCCGCTGCAACAGGGCGTTGCCACCCAGGGCCACCACGATTCTCATGTGCTCACCTCCCTCACACGAAGCAGGGTATGCCGTAGAGCCTGCGCGCGAACTACGTCAGCTCCGTGGTCGGCCAGCTCGACCGGCCGGCGCTGAGCGGACACGGCTGGCCCCTCTGGTCGGCACCCAAGAGTAGGTGGGGGACTGACGGGTAGGTCTGACCCACGGGTAGCTCGGCACCGAGTCGTACCGTGGTGGCATGGACGTGGTGCTGGTTGGCGGGTTGTGGTTGACAGCCTCGGCATGGGACGAGGTCGTCCCGGCGCTGGAGGATCGTGGACACCGCGCGGTTGCCGTCTCGTTGCCCGGGCAGGGGGACGGGAACGCCGGCGCTACGCTGCAGGACCAGGTGAACGCGGTGCTGGCCATGGTCGACACGCTGGACCGGCCGTGGGTGGTGGGTCACTCGGCCGCGTGCTCGTTGGCCTGGGTGGTCGCCGATGCGCGCCCCGACGGCATCGCGGGTGTGACGCTGGTCGGCGGCTTCCCGGCCGCCGATGGTGAGCTGTACGCCGACTTCTTCGAGATCGTCGACGGGGCGATGCCGTTTCCCGGGTGGGACGCGTTCGAGGGCCCGGACTCGGCAGACCTCGGCGGCGAGACAAGGGCCCGGATGAGCAACTCCGCCGCCCCGGTGCCCGAGGGCGTGGCCCGTGCGGTGGTGCGCCTGCGCGACGAGCGGCGCCATGACGTGCCGGTGCTGGTGGTCTGCCCTGAGTTCAGCCCCAAGCAGGCCAGGAAGTGGATCGAAGGGGGTGACGTGCCCGAGCTGCAACGCGCACGGCAGGTGAACTTCGCCGACCTGGACTCAGGGCACTGGCCGATGTTCACCCGTCCGGACGCGCTCGCCGGTTGCATCGTGCCCGACGAGGAACCCTGACGCGCTCGCTCGAGCCCTCGTCGCGGTACGTTGACCGCGGCCCTGCCCCTCGCAAGATCGGAGCCTCGGATGAAGGTCGACGTCGTCGTGGTCGGTGCCGGGCTGGCGGGGCTGGTGGCCACCGGTGAGCTGCTCAAGGCCGGGCGAAGCGTGGCCCTGCTCGACCAGGAGTCGACCGCACATCTCGGGGGACAGGCGTGGTGGTCCTTCGGGGGTCTGTTCCTGATCGACTCCCCGGAGCAACGGCGCATGGGCATCAAGGACAGCGCCGAGCTGGCCTGGTCGGACTGGCAGGGGTCGGCAGGTTTCGACCGCCTGGGCGGCGCGGACGACGATGATCGGTGGGGAGCTCAGTGGGCCAAGGCGTACGTCGACTGGGCCGCGGGGGAGAAGCGCTCCTGGCTGCGCAGGCGTGGGGTGTCCTTCTTCCCGGTCGTGGGGTGGGCCGAGCGAGGCGACGGCACCGCCGACGGTCACGGCAACTCGGTGCCTCGGTTTCACCTCACCTGGGGCACCGGGCCGGGGATCGTCCAGCCTTTCGAGCGAACCGTTCGCGAGGGCGAGCGGTCGGGGGCCGTCGTCGTCCTGGGTCGCCACAGGGTCACGGAGCTGCTCACCCTTGATGGTGCCGTGACGGGGGTGCGAGGGGACGTACTGGTCACCGACCAGGCTGAGCGAGGGGCGGCCAGCAGTCGCAGCGTCGTCGGCACCTTCGAGATCGACGCGCAGGCCGTGATCGTCACCAGCGGCGGCATCGGTGGCAACACGGCTCTGGTGCGGCAGTACTGGCCCGAGCGGCTCGGGAGCGCACCGGAGACGATGCTCACCGGCGTGCCCGCATACGTGGACGGATCGATGCTGACGGTGGCCTCCGATGCGGGGGGTCGCATCGTCAACCGTGACCGGATGTGGCACTACCCGGAGGGACTGCGCAACCACACCGCCGTGTGGGCGGGTCACGGCATCCGGGTTCTCGCCGGTCCCTCAGGCCTATGGCTCGACGCCACAGGAGCCCGCCTGCCTGCCCCCTACTTTCCGGGCTTCGACACGTTGGGCACGCTGCGCCACCTTCGCGGCACCGGGCACGACCATTCCTGGATGGTGCTGACACGCACCATGCTCGGCAAGGAGTGGGCGCTGTCGGGGTCGGAGCAGAATCCCGACCTCACGGGCCGGTCGGTGCCCGGAGTGATCGGGCGGGCGCGCAGCGACCTCGCCGAGCCGATCAGGGCCTTCGTCGATGCTGGGATCGACATCGTCTCGGGCAACTCGGTGGCCGAGCTGGCCGCGAAGATGAACGCTCTGGCCGGGTCCGCCCTCATCGACCGGCGCGAGCTGCACGCCACCATCAACGCCCGGGACGCGCAGCTGGCCAACCCGTTCGGCAAGGACGCGCAGCTGTTCGCGGTCAACGCGGCCCGGGAGTACCGCGGCGACCGGATGATGCGCACCGCCAAGCCCCACCGCCTCACCGACCCTCACCATGGCCCACTCGTGGCCGCGCGGATGCATGTGTTGGCCCGCAAGACGCTGGGTGGGTTGCAGACCGACCTGCGATCGCGCGTTCAGTCCACCGGTGCCGACGCCGTTCCCGGGCTGTACGCCGCCGGTGAGGTCGCCGGCTTCGGCGGCGGCGGGATGCACGGGTACCGCAGTCTCGAGGGCACCTTCCTCGGGGGGTGTCTGTACTCCGGGCGCAGCGCCGGCCGAGCCGTCGCCGAGGACCTGCGGTAGGTGAGCGCCGCTGAGGTCTGGACCCCGCCGGACGGCGAGTTCCGCCCGATGCTAGGGGCGCGGGTGCACTGGGTGGACTTCGGCGGCCCGGCCCAGCCCGAGGCGCTTCTCGTCCTGGTGCACGGCCTCGGTGGCTCCACGGTCAACTGGGAGTCCCTGGTGCCGCGGCTGATCGACCGGTTCCAGTGCGTCGCGCTGGACCTGGCCGGGTTCGGCCTCACCGAACCCGGACCTCGACGCGGCACCGTGGAGGACAACACCACCCTGCTCGAGGCCTTCGTGGCCGCCGTCTCGGCCGAACATCCCAACCTTCGGGTAGTGCTGGTCGGCAACTCCATGGGCGGACTGATCTGCGCCCGGTACGCCTCGTCGAGGCTGGGTCGCATGGGTGCCGCCGCCACGGCGTCGAGCCCGGTCATCGCGGGCGTCGTCCTGCTC
>JBAUJO010000137.1:0-7662 GCA_049683875.1 Ornithinimicrobium sp. | reverse complement strand
CGGAAGCCCCGAGCTGTCTGATCTGCGCGCCCCGATCCTGCTCAGATGTCGTTCGCCGCCGTCCCGAGCGCCCGGGCCGCGGATCACGACGCGGATACCTCCCGTGTCAATGTGGGCGACGAAATGCCAGACCCTACTGAACCAGCAGACAGAACGGATGCCCGGCTGGGTCCGCGAGGACATACAGAGGTTCTCCGGGGTCCTGTGAGCGGTCGCACAACAACCGAGCTCCCAAGGCCTCGGCGCGCTCGCGATGCCTCTGCAGTTCCTCGACCGTGGGCACCCGGAAGTCCATGTGCATCTGCATCGGGACTTCCTCGGAAGGCCAGGTAGGGGGTGCGGTGTCCTTCTTCTCCTGCGAGCTCACCACTCTGTTTCCATGCTCGTCGAGCAAGACCAGCCAGTCCGCGTCATTGGGGCTGCCGTCAGTGGGTGGCTCATCACCATCCCGGTAGTGCAGCCCGAGCAGCTCGCGGTAGAACTCGGCCAGGCCCCGACAGTCCTGCGCGTCCATCACGGTGTGAAGCAGGACGGGGTAGCCAGACATGGCGTCTCCTTGCGCGTCGTGGTCGGTCGACCGTACCGCCGAGCCCACGCACGGCACCCCGCTGAGAGCGATGCTGCGATCGGGGACCGCCCGTGATGCTGAGAACCGCGAACCACTGCTCGGATTCGCCCCAGACCCTTGAGGCGTCGGGGACCGATAACCAGACGGGACGCAACGACGACGGATGTGGAGCTGACGTCGATCGTCGGCTCAGTGTCTTGAGTGAAGGACGACTTGAGCCTGCCGCCACCACTATGAGCACAGGTGGCGACACAGCAACCAAGACGTCCGCAAGTACGACGGTCATGCGTGCGGGGCCGCGAAGCCGTTCAGTCCACGGAGCTCGTTCTCCATGGCGTCGAGGGCCAGATCGTGATGAACCCGGATGTCGGCCTGCTTCGCTAGGCCTGTTGCAGGCTCCCATCGTTGTGCGCGAAGGTCACGCCAACCGCTGCCACGCGACTCTGCACATGCAGGCGGCTGTAGCTGTTCTCCAGATGTTTGCGGACGGTCCCGGGCGAGATGCCGAGTTGGCGCCCGACCTGCGCGTTTGTCATGCCTTCACGGACCAGGCTGAGGATGAGGCGTTGGCGCTCGGTCAGGGGCGGCTCTACGACGGGGAGGACGGAGCGTAGGGTGCGCCGCCACAGCGGCTGTAGGTGCGGCTGCAGCAGCTCCACGAGGAAGAGGTCAAGCTCGCTGAACGCCGGACCCTCGGTGCGCCTGATCAAAAGGCGCAGGTTCACGCCGGACTCGTGCGGCGAGGCCGCAAGGATCTCGTCGTACACCTCGGGAAAGACCTCCACGCTCATCGGGTGGCGAGCCAGCTCCAACGCGCTGAACATTGTGCGGTCGGAGATCACCACGGGCTTGTTCGCCCGGTCTGGGAGCGAGCACAACGAAGAGTCGTAGTACTTCCAGAACAGATCGTCGGGGTCATCACCGCTCTCGCATAGCCCTTCAGTGACGTGCTCCTCATCGGTCGTCATCTGTAGGTGTTGTGACCGCCGGGCAGTGCCGTTCAGATCGAGGAAGGCGGCGGAGTCCGCGCCGATCATTGCGCGGACCCGATCCAGCACCGCGAAGGTCACGTCCACTGCCGGGGCGCTTGAAGTGTCGTTGGCCATGCCGATGATCTCCCGGAGTCGATCGACGTCGAGACTCCTCATGGTGGATCTGCTCATGGCGTTCTCCAATGCCCGGATCCAGCCCAGAATACGACTCGAACCCGCTGCGCGGCATACGCCGAACGTCGTATTCCGCGGCACTCCTCAGGGCGCACACAGTGGGGACAGAGGAACCGTCACTACGAGGACGGCCTCATCTTCGCCCACTGCAAGATCGAGCCCTGGGTGTTGCCGAGGAGGATATAGGTGATCCGCATGCTCAACTCACACCGGAAACTCGCTGTGGCACTCGTCCGTGGGGTCACGGCCCTGGCTTTGCTCGGAGCTCCGGCCGGCAACGCCGGCGTCTCCAGCGGGAGCGACGATGACCAGGGCGTCAGCTTTCAGGCAACAGGTCGTCCCGAAATGACCAACCTGTTCGTCGGCCCAGAGGGCCCCACCCGGTTCACCGACCGGGTGAAGGTCAGGCTCGATGTCAAGGCCGATGGACAACGAAAGAGCGTCGTGCGCCTCAACCGACCCGGCGGGATCGCCACCGCGACCTTCCAGTTGGAGCCCGGGGACTCCTTCCCGTGGCACACCCACCCCGGCCCGGTCATGGTCAGCGTCGTCGGTGGCGGGGAGCTCAGCTTCATCCGGGCCAGCGGCTGCAAGAGGCGCCAGTACCCCGCTGGCTCTGCCTTCGTGGAGCCAGGGCCAGTGCACACCGCATACAACCAGGGGGCCGACACGGTCACCGTGGTCGGCACGTTCTTCGACGTTGAGCCGGGTGAGGCGTTGGCCACACCGGTCAGCGAGAGCAAGCAGCGCCGCCTTGACGACAAGTGCAGCGTGAGAACCGTGGCGCCTGAACCCTCCCCCAGCCAGCACATGAGGAGCGCGGTATAGCACGACGCACTCTGGAACAGGGCGACAGGTCAACGCCCGGAGGGTGGCTAGCCGGCAGCCCTCTGCTGGCTGAAGGGCCGAGCGGTCGTGGAGAGCCTCGGACGGCTAGGTCATCGACCACTTCTGGCCGCGCTGGCTGACCGTGATCGAGCACGCCGAGACATGGCCGGCGGCCGGGAAAGACGCGCCTGATTTCTCCCGCCACCGGTTTGGGCTACTCGTGGACGATCCTGGTCCCCAGCACCTCAAGGAACTGTGCGATCCAGGCCGGGTGTGCGGGCCACGCGGGGGCGCTCACTAGGGTGCCGTCGGTGACGGCCTGGTCCACCGGGATGTCGGCGGCGGTCCCGCCACCAAAGGTCACCTCGGGCCCGACGGCCGGGTACGACGAGACCGTCCTGCCCTTCACCAATCCCGCAGCGGTCAGGATCTGGGGGCCGTGGCAGATCGCGGCTGTGGGCTTGTCGCGCTCGAAGAAGTGCCGCACAAGGTCGAGGACCTCGCCGTTGAGGCGCAGGTACTCGGGCGCGCGACCACCCGGAATGACCAGGGCGTCGTAGTCCGCCGGGTCCACCTCGGCGAAGCTCGCGTTCAGGGCGAAGTTGTGCCCAGGCATCTCCCGATAGGTCTGGTCGCCCTGAAAATCGTGGATGGCTGTACGGACCGTGTCGCCCGCAGCCTTGTCCGGGCAGACTGCGTGCACCGTGTGCCCTACCGCCTGCAGCGCCTGGAACGGCACCATGACCTCGTAGTCCTCGACGAAGTCGCCGACCAGCATCAGGATCTTCTTGCCCATGATCATGTCCCATGGATGCGACGTGGCCGCGCACTTTGCCTGTTCTTTACTCAGGCACCAGACTCCTGGCCAGGTTTCGGGGCTACCCGGACACGGTGATCGATCTTCGATACCTCTCGACGAGCGCGTTGCCGATGGCGGCCGTGCGGTCTCGCACCCTCTGGGGGCTAGTGATCTCGAGCCTCTGCGTCGCCGCGCTCGCCCGGACTGACGGGCTTGGCGAGATCGATTGGAAGGATCCCCTCAACGCCGACGCCACCTGCTGTTGATGGGTGGGTCCTAGGGTCAACGGTCTGCGGCTCAGTGACTGTGCGGAAGGTCGAGCCTGGAAGAAGGACGGTCGATACCATAGTGATACCATCATTGCCATGGCGATGACTCTGCGACTCACCCCGGACGACGAGCGTGCGCTGGCCGCTCTTGCCGAGGCTGAAGGCGTGAGCAAGCAGGAGGCGACGCTGCGGGCGATTCGGGAAGCCGCTGCGCGCCGCGGCCACGAGGAGCGCATCCATGAGCTCTCGGCACGTGGCCGACAGCGGTACGCCGACCTGCTCGAGCGGCTCAGTCACTGACTGGTGGAATACCTGACCACGGAGGATCTGCTGGCCTTGGCATCGGGCCTCGGCGTTAGCCCGATCCAGGACATCGGCCTGCTGGATACAGCGGCACACCGGCCGAGGGCGGGTGTGCTAGGCCGTGAGGCGTACCCGGGAATCGACGAGAAGGCCGGGGCCTTGCTGGAGTCGGTTGTCGTCAACCATCCGCTGGTCGATGGCAACAAGCGTTTGGGATGGCTCGCGGTTGTGATCTTCTACGGGTTGAACGGCATCAACCTCGACGCGCCCGATGACGATGCTTACGACCTGGTGATCGCCGTCGCCAGCGGCCAGGCCGACCACCACTGTGCCGCTCAGCACCTGGTCCACTGGCACCAGTAGCCCTGCCGACGCCTCGCGGCATTGAGGTGCTCGCGGAACACTCCGAGCTCGCAGCGGACGACCTTCTGACGGCACTCGAGGTGCCCTGGCCACAATCGACGCGTCATACGCGGCGGTAGGAAGCACTCTCGCGCACGGGTCGCGGCCGTTCAGGGGACTTCGAGGCGTCGCAGTCCGGCGCCGCAGGTGGGCAAGATGGGGCCATGTTCATCGTGAGAGTCGGCGCTCGTGCCAAGGACGGGGCGCGCGAGCAGTTCCTTCAGGTGCTACGCGAGCAGATCGAGGAGGTCCCCCAGGGGTTCCCGCTCTGCTACTCATACAGAGCTTGCGTCGATGCGCTGGACCCGCAGGCCTTTCTTGTATACGAGGAGTGGGTCAGTCGTGAGGCATACGTCGAGTTCTCCAGCTCCGAGTACGTCGCGGAAGTCATGTCGCAACTGAGCTCGCTGATGAGCGACCAGGACGCCGCGTTCTACGAGGCGGAAGTTGCCGATCTGCCGTTGGCATGACTTGGTCGACGTCCTTGGCCGACCGCTTCTCGACAGATCCACCCGACAGGCGGCGCTATGACCCATCGCGCGGATCATGTGCAACTGGCATGTCGGGCGCTTCGGAGCATTTCTGGGTGCTGGGTGGCGGGCCCTTGCGTTATCGACCGGGGGCCCTGCGCATCGCTCCAGTTCTGTCCGGGGTCGGTTTCCGTGGCGCGGTCGGTGAACACCCCAGATTCTCTGGCCCCAGACGGTTGAGCGCTGGCTATCCGCTCTTTATGGCGGCCTTCTCGGTGGCTGCCAGCATGTCGGTAAAGCTCGCTGTCAGCATCTTGTCGATCAATGGACCGGTGAGTCGACCGATGGGGCCACCCCGGGGCACGTATCGGTAGTCGAAGGTGGTCAATGTCCCCTCGTCGCCGGGCTCCAGCGTGAGCGTGGACGCTGCCCGATTGAACGGCACCAACAGGCTGGGCTGATTCTGTGTATCGATCCTGCGACCCTCTTGCCAGGTGGTGACAGTTTCATCCATGCTGCCCATCGGCTTCAGTTCAACCCTGCGGCGAGCGCCGACGCCGCTGGTCTGGTTGCCGATGGCGCTGGTGGATCTGAGACCGCTCCAATGGTCCGCGAGATTCGGGAAGTCGGCGTACAGAGCCCATACGGAAGCCGTGGACGCCGACATGCGGCGTTGCACCGTGATGTGACGTTCAGGCATGAGGATCACTCTCCAGGGGCCGGTTGACTGCATGGCAGTGTGCTGTGCCTATTCCATGGTGATCCCAGCAGGCGCACCCGCGCAATCACTTTTCTCCGTGTTGGGCTCGGCGTTCCCGGGTCACCCGCCACGATCCGGTTGCGCGGGCCAAGATGGCGAGATCGTCGAGCGGCCACCGGACGGGACCTGCCCAGGGACCGCCGCACGCATGCCAACCTGATCGTCCCGTCGAAGAGGCTCTGCCTGAAGGACCAGCCCGCCTATCTCCCAGGGATCCATGACGGCCTCGCGCTCACCCACCAGGACACCTGGTGCACCCTCGGTGAGCGTTGAGCGGCACCAGAACTCCGCGATCTACCCCAAGCCCGCCCACACATCGGAAGATCCGGCAACGACGCAAGCGATGATCTCGAGTTCCGTGGTAGTGGTGTCTACGGTAGAAGTGACTATCAACGTCCATGGGTACTGATAGAACAGCGAGGTCAAGCAGTGAAGTGACGCACTCGCGGCAAAGTGACGCACTTTCGCGCGCGGCGAAGTGAGAACGACCTCCGACTAGTCAGGACTGACGAGGTGCGTTGTTGCCCAACGTATCCGCAGCGGTCTTGTCGATTCGCGGGTAGCCCTGGGGCCAGCTCATGCGGTAGTCGTCTGCGGCAGCGTGTGTGTTGAATTCCAGTACTGAGACCTTGTGCTCAGTGAGTGCCTCGAGGACCTGTTGTGGATGGGCGCGGAAGAACTCGCGTCTGTGGTTGACCTTGTTGAGCCGCTGGGCGGCGAACTCTCGGTGGAGCGTCGCTTCGATGGTGACGGCGTCTTCACTGAAGAACAGCGCGTGGACGTCGAAGTTGAACGGGACGGATGCGTCGCTGAGTTCGCGAATGCGGTCTTCAGGCTCGAGGCGACGGGTCATCCCGATCTTGACAACGCCTTCTCCGAAGGCGCCGATGTTTGAGATGACGTAGACAAAGCCGGCGCGGATGTTGGCAGCCCGGTAATCGGCCTCCGCGATCTCAGCGTCGATGCGATCGAGCTCGCCTTGCAGAGCCGCGGCCCCGTCGGCGTCGCCTGAGTCGCGCATCCGCTGGATGGAGTTCAGGTAGTGGTTCCGCTCCTTGTCCAAGCGTTCCTTCTCGCGCTTGATCTCGGCTTCGAGGGCCTTCTGCTCACGCAACTCTGTCCGTCGTTCACGCTCCTTCTCGCGGTCTGCGGCCTTGGCCTGCTGGTGACGGGCCGCGAGCTCCAGTTCCTTCAGGCGCAGCCAGTGATATCGATCCGTGACTGAGAGATCGATCATCTGGCCCTGCTTGGCGATCTGCTCACGCGCCGTGGACAGACGCTTCTGCGCCGAGGCCAAGTTGCCCGCCTTGACGGTCTTGACCGCGTTCTCTGCCTCGGCGTTGTAGGCCCTCAGCATGATCCGGCTCATCTGGTTGACGAATGTCTTGCCCTTGGACGCGGAGTTACTGAAGGTGAGATTCGCTGTCGCCGTGATGGCCGCGCCGATCTTGTTGGTCTGCCGAATCTCCGACCGAAGCGCCTCAAGCTCGGTCGCCAACACAGCAGACGACTCCGCTGTGTGCTCGAAGTCGAAAAGCCCCACCTCTTCGAGCACGAGGCGGTCCCTGTTCACGATTAGCTGCTGATCGAGCTCGGTGGCTTGGCGCTCCAAGTCGCCTACTCGGCGCTGCAGTGTCTGCTCCACCTCCCGCTGAGCGAGGATGCGTCCTTCACGTGCCACCATTTCAAGCACGCCCATCTCGGACAGCAAACGTTCACAACGCGCCACTTCGTCATGGAGGCATTGGTTCTCAGCCTGTAGTTGGGTGGCCACTCGCTTTGCGTTGAACTGGGTGATCTTTTGCTCGGCATGCCTGGCCGGGGTCGCCGCTATCTCTCGTGGCGCGCGCACCTGCTCGCCCCGATGGGGATCGTCAACCTGCCCAGGGGCGTCTAGTCCACCCTCCGGCTCAGCTGGCGACGCCAGGGGCATTGGGTCGACGGTCTGTGAGCCGCCCGTGCTGACGTGCTCAGTCCACCGACTCCCGTCCCAGTACCGATGCTGGAAACGACCCACAGGGTCCGGATGCCACGCAGGCGCTGGCGTACCCGTCATGTTGATCCCCTCGACGCGGTCAGGGTACGCAGCGAACGGAT
>JBAUJO010000136.1:0-1706 GCA_049683875.1 Ornithinimicrobium sp. | reverse complement strand
GCAGGCTGGAAGCCTGGGGCTACAGAAACGAAGTCCGCCTGCGCGGACTGAATCTTGAGCCTGCGAAGGCAGGCTTTGTTCCGGTAGCCCAAGGCTTTAGTTACTTGGTATCAGCAGTGTTATCCGTGATAGGTGGTGATAAGGCTGGCTTTCGTCCATCAATCACCACTTGACCACCTTCAAGCCCCAGCTTGATATCAATCAGACCGTCAAAGCCACGGAGTATGGCTGTAAGCGCAACTCCTCCCAGCACAAGAGTGATGAGGAGAATCTTTGAGGGCTTTGGTGGTGGGGTTTTCTTGTCTTTGTCTGGTTTACCTGGTGTTGGCTCAATGTTATGATTAATATCAATCATGTGAAAACTGTCCTCCTAATATGGACGGAATTTAGAAATGTTTAAGCGGCTTAAAGCTTAGTAGGTCAAGCCGCTAGGAAATTAGACTTAGACCGAAAAATGGCGCTGTTTGTACTGGTAATACAACGGCGTTTTTTGTGTGTCTTTCTGCTGTTAGCTAGAACCCATTATTACCGATTTAAAAAGCCTTAAAAGCCAGCGCAACAAATCGTAACATATCTGGTTGTGTGTATAAATCTTATATACGAGCTGCATCTTATAGAACATCGCATATACAGTTGTTCAGCTAATTATAGTTGTTTAGCGCTAATTTTTATACTCACTAAATCACAATTCAAAGCTCATTAAGATTCTGTCTGTTGTTATTGACGCTAAAATCATAAAAGCTTTGTGGTGAAAGCATCTTGACTTATTTATGCATGATTTATTTTTGGATTAAATGATGGGTAAGATTCTTAATTTACAATAATAAAGCAGGGTTATTGGAAACTCCGCATTCTAGCAAAACGTCAATTCGAGAATTTTTTTTAAGCAAAACTTCAATTTGAGATTTTTTTTTCTAGCAAAACGTCAACTTGAAAATTTTTAGAAGACTTGTGAGCTTTTTTTTGCCCACCGTGAGCAAAAGGGGCTAGGGGATGAGGGGGGAAATCCCAGCAACTACACGATCGCACATCCCCATCTTCCCCATCAAACTAGATCCCCCTCACCCCCAACCCCTCTCCCACAAGGGGCGAGGGGAGCAAGAGAATCATGCACAAAGGGCGAGCCACAGAGAAACAAGAAAATCATGTCCCCCTTTTGCTCACGGTGGGCAAAAAAAAGCTCACGGTGAGCAAAAGGGGCTAGAGAATGAGGGGGGAAATGCCGGCAACCACAAGATCGCCCAACCCCAACTGATCGCTCACCACCACCCCCAACAGATCGCACATTTCCCCCCCTTCCCCATCAAATTGAATCCCTCTCTCCCCCAACCCCTCTCCCACAAGGGGCGAGGGGAGCAAGAGAAGAGAATCCGGAATCATGTCCCCCTTCTCCCCTAGTGGGAGAAGGGGCTAGGGGATGAGGGGGATCTCCACACGATCGCACATTTCCCCAAAACACGCTAATATTATCTGCAAATAAATAAAAACACAGGACTGCGCCTCGGATGAGTGTTACCAGCACCCAACCAAGACGACTTCCCCTCCCATGCCAGAAACCATGAAAGGAGCCATCTTATGATGCCAGAAAATCCTCAAAACCACCACTGCGTAAGCATTCCAGCCGAATGGAGCTTACCCAAATTTGCCCTAGCCAGCCGCATCCACACCACAACCGTCACCTACGGCAAAAAAATCAAAACAGGCGA
>JBAUJO010000135.1:0-12710 GCA_049683875.1 Ornithinimicrobium sp. | reverse complement strand
GTGCAGCACGACTCGACCACCGGAACGCGACCCTGAGGTGCGAGCGCCGCGCACGCCGCGACGAGGCCGCGATGCTCGGTGGCGAGCGCTGCGGCCGTGGGTCGTGGCTTCGTGGGCCCACGCTCGCAGGCGACGGGGCACCTCGGCAGCGTCATCGTTGCCGTCATCGGTGAGGACATCGAGCGGCGACGGGGGGCCGAGCTCCGGCAGAGCCTCGAGCCACTCCGAAGCCGTGGGCCGTTCCTCGGGATCCGAGCCCAAGCCCTGCGTGAGCATCTCAGCCAGCCGCGGTGAGAGCCCCCGAGAGGACAACTGCTCGAGGTCCGGCTCTCGCTGCCCGTCGGTTGCTCCGGGCGGCTGCCCCCTCAGGACATGCCACACCAGTGCGGCCAGGGCGTAGGCGTCCGACTGCTTCGTGGCCCTGAAGCCCTCGACGACTTCGGGCGCCACGTAACCCTGCTGGACCCAGTGCGGCACGGGTGGCCCTGGCATGCACTGGTGCACTCCGAGGTCAGTCAGGAACGGCATGCCGTTGCGAGCCAGGCGCACGGAGCCAGCGGTCGGCGCTCCGTGCACGTGGTGCCGCTCGTGCAGATGCGCGAGCGCCTCGGCCACCGGGCCCAGCACGTTGACCGCCTGCCCGGCGTCCAGCGCGCCGCGCCGCCGCAGCACCGCATCCAGGCTCTCACTCTCAGCGGCTACGGTGACGAGCGCCAGGCCCAACGGCTCCCCCGGCCGCCGCGGCCACGTCACGATGTCGCATAGCGGCACCAGATGGGGATGGCGCACCTGAGACAGCGACCCCACCACGTCGGCGACCATCTGCTCCTCAGGGGTCGCAACAGCATCCAGGCAGGTCAACATCACCTCCAGACCGTCTGTGTGCCGTCTTCCTCGCCATCGGCGGACACCCGGGGTCGGCGGGTCGGACCGGACCGGAGCGCGGACGTCGTAGCCAGGCAGCGCGGGCGCAGTAGCGCCGCTCACAACGGGTCGCCGAAGCTCAGGTTCGGGCGCAGGGTTCATGCCGTCCACTGTGCCCGCGGCGCTCGCCCCGCCTCGCGAGCTATCCACAGGCAGCCCGGTCGTATGGTGGTCGGATGCGCGTCGAGCACCTGGGCTTCGAACCCGACCCCGTGGACTACGAGCAGGCGTGGGCGCACCAGCGTCAGGTCCACGCGGACGTGGTGGCCGGAGCGCGTCCCGACACGGTGCTGCTGCTGGAGCACGCGTCCGTGTACACCGCGGGAAAGCGCACCGAACCGCACGAGCGACCTCACGACGGGACCCCGGTCATCGACGTGGACCGCGGGGGGAAGATCACCTGGCACGGGCCCGGGCAGCTGGTGGGCTACCCGATCGTGCGCCTGCCCTCCCCTGTGGACGTGGTTGCCCATGTGCGCCGGCTGGAGGACATGATGATCGGGGTGTGCGCCGACCTGGGCCTGCGGGTGACGCGGGTCGAGGGGCGCAGTGGGGTGTGGGTGACCCGCGACGCCCGTGGCCCTGACCGCAAGGTGGGCGCCATCGGCATCCGTGTGAGCCAGGACGTGACCATGCACGGGTTCGCCCTGAACTGTGACTGCGACCTGAGCTGGGCGGCCCCGATCATCCCCTGCGGCATCGCCGACGCGGCCGTGACGTCCTTGACCGAGGAGCTGGGCCGCCCGGTGGGCGTGGCCGAGGTGGTGCCGCTGGCCGAGCACCACCTGCACCGTGTCCTGAGCCCGGCGCCTGTGGCATACCCCGACGGCCTGATGCGTTGAGCGCACAAGGGACAATGGACGTCGTACTGCACCGACCTGGGAGGCACACGTGACCGTCGCACCCGAAGGACGCCGCATGCTACGGGTCGAGGCCCGTAACAGCGCGACGCCGATCGAGCGCAAACCGGAGTGGATCCGGACCACCGCCAAGATGGGGCCCGAGTACACGGCGCTGAACTCGCTCGTCAAAGGCGAGGGACTGCATACCGTGTGCCAAGAGGCCGGCTGCCCTAACATCTTCGAGTGCTGGGAGGACCGTGAGGCCACCTTCCTCATCGGTGGGGAGCAGTGCACGCGGCGGTGCGACTTCTGCCAGATCGACACCGGCAAGCCGGCCGACTTCGACGCCGACGAGCCCCGACGGGTCGCCGAGTCGGTGGCTCAGATGCAGCTGCGCTACGCCACCGTCACCGGGGTCGCCCGCGACGACCTGGCCGATGGCGGGGCCTGGCTGTACGCCGAGACCATACGAGCGATCCACCAGCTGAACCACGGCACCGGGGTGGAGATCCTGATTCCCGACTTCAACGGGGTGCCGGAGCTGGTGCAGCAGGTCATCGACGCCGAGCCCGAGGTGTTCGCGCACAACGTGGAGACTGTCCCGCGGATCTTCAAGCGGATCCGTCCGGCGTTCACCTACGAGCGCTCCCTGCGGGTCATCACCATGGGCCGTGACGCTGGGCTGGTGACCAAGTCCAACCTCATCCTGGGGATGGGCGAAGAGGAGAACGAGATCGAGCAGGCGCTGCGCGACCTGTATGACGCGGGGACCCACTTGATCACCATCACCCAGTATCTGCGGCCCTCACCGCGACATCACCCCGTCGAGCGATGGGTCAAGCCCGAGGAGTTCGTCCACTGGAGCGAGGTCGCGAAGGACCTCGGGTTCCACGGGGTGATGGCCGGTCCTCTCGTGCGCAGCTCCTACCGGGCGGGGCGACTGTGGGCCCAGGCGATGCGGCACACCGGTCGAGCCGTGCCACCACATCTGGAGCATCTGGCCCAGAAAGCCGACGCACCCGCGCGCCAGGAAGCGGCCGCGTTGGTCGGACGCCGGGTCACCCCCGTATCCTGACCCGCATGGCCCGTTCGACCAAGGACTCAGCGCGCCCGGACGAGTCTCCTCGCCGGCGCTTCGGACGGCGTCGCCCCAAGGACAAGAACAAGTCCGGGCGCGTCAAGCAGATGCGCGAGGTCTTTGCGATGACCCGGCGCAACGACCCCTCAGCGGTCTGGTGGATGGCGCTGGCCTTCTTGGTCGTCATGCTCGTCGCCGTGCTCGCGGGGTGGTATTTCGACCAGGTCATCTACTTCACCATCCTGGGCCTGCCCACCGCGCTGTTGGCGGCGCTGATCGTGCTGAGCCGGCGCGCCGAGAAGGCGGCCTTCGCGCAGATCGAAGGCCAGCCGGGAGCCACCGGAGCGGTCCTGGGGTCACTGCGCCGCGGCTGGTTCTACGACAAGGAGCCTGTGGCCGCGGAGTCCGGCGGCAAGGTGCGTGGGATGCGGGACCTGCACAATGCGGCGATGATCTTTCGCGCAGTCGGGCGCCCTGGTGTCGTGCTGATCAGCGAAGGCCCCAAGGGACCGGCGAGTCGTCTGGCGACCGCCGAGAAGCGCCGAGCCGTGCGGGCGACCGGCGACGCGGTCCCGGTCCACATTTTTCGAGTGGGTCAGGGCGAGAGCGAGGTACGGCTCTCCAAGCTGGTCCGCACGATGAACAAGCTGGACAAGAAGATCAGCAAAGAAGAGGCGATCGCGGTGCAGCGACGCCTGAAGGCCATCAGCACGAGCAAGCCGCCGGTGCCCGCAGGCATGGACCCGCGCAAGGCGCGGGTGGACCGCAAGTCCATGCGGGGCCGCTGAGCATCCAGCGAACTCGCGGATCGCGCCCGCGCCGGTAGCGTCGCTACCGGACAGGTGGCCGTAGCAGGATCATCGAGCCAGCCAGGCGGTCATGCCAGCCCCGCCCGTCCGAGGCCGTGATCAGAGCGGGAAGCGCCAGGCACAGCAAGAGTGACCTCACCACGCCAGCCCGTAGACCGGGAATCCGGGCCAGCCACGCCGAGGGCCGCTGCGGGTCGTCGACGTCGAGGCGGACGACCTGCAGGCCCAGGATGCGATGACCTACGGTGTGGCCGAGGGTGCTGACCAACAGGATGTTCTCGACCGCGAAGATCGCCAACGGCAGCAACGACCCCGCCCCACCGGCCCCCCAGGCGCCACCGAGTACGGCCAGCGCGATCAGCTGGCACAGACCCCAGTCGATCGCGATAGCGACCAGACGTCGGCCGAAACCGGCCATCGACCCCGGCCCTTCCTCGGGCAGGCCCCAGACGGCCCCCGGGTACGCGGGTGGCTCACTCACGGGGGTGAGCGTAGCCCGGTGCGAAACACGGCAGAAACGCGCGGGTGATGGGAGCGAAACTCCTGGTGCATAGTGTGGTCGCGTAGCGCCCGTTCGTGTCGCGGGCGATCATTCCCAGTTCTTGAGGAGAATTGATGTTCAGCAACGCTGAAGAGGCGATCGCCTACATCCGCGACGAGGGGGTCAAGTTCGTCGATGTGCGCTTCTGCGACCTTCCCGGTGTGATGCAGCACTTCAACGTGCCGGCCGAGACGTTCGACGAAGACGCGTTCACCACCGGCCAGATGTTCGACGGGTCGTCGATCCGCGGCTTCCAGGCCATCCACGAGTCGGACATGAAGCTCATTCCGGACCCGACGACGGCGTACGTCGACCCGTACCGGAACAACAAGACGCTCATCATGAACTTCTCCATCGTGGACCCGTTCACGAACGAGCCCTACGCACGCGACCCGCGCCAGATCGCTCTGAAGGCCGAGGAGTACCTGCGCTCCACCGGGATCGCCGACACCGCGTTCTTCGGCGCCGAGGCTGAGTTCTACGTCTTCGACGATGTCCGCTTCGAGACCAAGCAGAGCTCGAGCTACTACTACATCGACTCGGTGGAGGCGGCTTGGAACACCGGTCGCTCCGAAGAGGGTGGCAACCGCGGCTACAAGCCCCGCTACAAGGGGGGCTACTTCCCCGTGCCGCCGGTCGACCACTTCGCCGACATCCGCGACGAGATCGTGCTGAAGCTGGCCGACGTGGGCCTGTCGGTGGAGCGTGCGCACCACGAGGTGGGCACCGCCGGGCAGCAGGAGATCAACTACAAGTTCAACACCTTGCTGCTGGCTGGCGACGACATGATGAAGTTCAAGTACGTCGTGAAGAACAGCGCCTGGGCGGCAGGCAAGACGGCCACCTTCATGCCCAAGCCGGTCTTCGGCGACAACGGGTCCGGCATGCACACCCACCAGTCGCTGTGGAAGGACGGGGAGCCGCTGTTCTACGACGAGTCCGGCTACGGCGGCCTGTCCGACGTCGCCCGCTGGTACATCGGCGGCCTGTTGACGCACGCACCCTCGCTGCTGGCGTTCACCAACCCGACGATGAACTCCTACCACCGCCTGGTCCCCGGCTTCGAGGCTCCGGTGAACCTGGTGTACTCCGCTCGCAACCGATCCGCCTGCGTGCGGATCCCGATCACCGGTGACTCCCCCAAGGCCAAGCGGGTGGAGTTCCGGGTGCCGGACCCCTCGTCGAACCCCTACCTGTGCTTCGCCGCTCAGCTCATGGCCGGCCTGGACGGGATCAAGAACAGGATCGAGCCGCCCGAGCCGGTGGACAAGGACCTCTACGAGCTGCCGCCGGCCGAGCTGGAGAACATCAACCAGGTGCCCTCCTCGCTGGTGGACGTGCTCAACTCGCTCGAGGCCGACCACGCCTACCTGACCGAGGGTGACGTCTTCACCGAAGACCTCATCGCGGCCTGGATCGAGTACAAGCGCGGCAACGAGATCGACCCCATCCGGCTGCGTCCGCACCCGCACGAGTTCGAGCTGTACTTCGACCTGTAGACAGCGGGGGCTTCGCCCCGGCTAGGAGTCCCAAGAGCGGCGCCTGAACTGCGAGAACGTCTTCGCAGGTCAGGCGCCGCTTCTCATGGGCGTGCGGCCCGTATGGTCCCCCCGACACGCGGTCGTCACCACAATTTGCACCTAGCGCATAGATAACGCACGATTGATGCAGAAGGGCAATGTCGCCCTGAGCCCTCGTGGTCGACGAAGCCCCGAGAGTCTCACCTGCGAGGTCACAGCTCGCAGTCAGGTTCGCTCTCAGCCTCGTCACTCTTCGAAGGATCATCACCGTGCCTACGTTTCAGGCATCACTCACTCGTCGTCCTCCCTCTCCTGGACGGCACTCCCCCACCCCAACTCCACACGAAGCGGTGCGCGCCACGGCGACACTGTTCTTCGTCGTGGGCGTACTGCTGGGGAGCTGGGCGTCCGTGGTCCCCGCCGTCAGCGCCCGAACGCAGCTCGACCACGCCCAGCTCGGGGTCGCGCTCCTCGGCATGGCTGCCGGCGCTCTCGCAGGCATGCAGGGGGCCGGCCCATGGTCGGCGCGATGGGGAGCCGCTCGCACGAGCCTGGTGACCGTGGGGGTGGCAAGCGTGGTGGTAGCGCTGCCGGCGCTGGCGACCTCGCTGCCCTCGTTGACCATCGCACTGATGGTGTTCGGGGCCGCGACCGGCAGCGCCAACGTGGCCGTCAATGCGCTGGGCGTAGAGCTACAGCGGACGGCGCAGCGACCCTTGATGTCGATGCTGCATGCGTGCTTCAGCTTCGGAGGCCTCGCCGGCGCCATGGTCGGTGGACTCGTGGCCGGGACCCTTGCGACCCCGCTGCATCTCACCCTGATCGGCGCCGCCGCCCTGACGGCGACGGTGGCCACGTACCCGGTTCTGACGCAGTGGGCTACTGCGAAGGTCGCCCCTGAAGCAGCCGCTCAGACGTACTCCTCCCGCGACAGCTCGCCCGATCCACGGCCCCTTGTCCTGATGTTGGGCGCCGCCGCGGCATGCACGGCGGTCTCGGAGGGTGCTGTGACCGACTGGGGCTCGCTGCACCTGCGCCAGACCGTGGGGGCGACGCCGAGCATGGCTGCCTGGGGTTTCGCCGCCTTCAGCCTGGCCATGGGCTCGGCCAGGCTTGCGGGCAGGCGACTGGTGCTCCGATTCGACGACGCCCCGGTGCTGGTCTGGGGCGCTGCGCTCGGAGCGGCGGGGATGCTGACCGCTGCGCTTGCGCCCACAGGCGCCATCGCCATCGCAGGCTTCCTCCTCGCGGGGCTCGGCGTGGCCAACGTCTTCCCGCTGGCGATCGGCCGTGCGGGCCTGCTTGGCGGGACTCAGGGAGTGGCGCGCGCATCGACGGTGGGCTACACCGGGCTCCTCGGCGGGCCGCCTGTCATCGGCATGCTCGCCGAGATATGGGGGTTGCGGGCAGCCTTCGCGGCCGTCGCCGGCCTTGTGCTCACCGTGGCGTGGCTTGCCACTGCGGTGGAGGGGCGCCTTCAGGGGCGGCACACGGTCGCGTCGGTGCTGCGCGAGCATGCACGTGCCGGGCTCGGAGCGCTGGCCCGGACCGGCGAACGCTCAATGCGGTCCCACGGGGAGTCGTTGCGAACGCTGCTCGATGAGTCCGAGGCGACGCCGGTGAACAGACCGAGACCGATCAGCGACACCTTCCCGTACTAGCCCCCGGCTACCGCCGTTCAGGCCAGTGCTGTTCAGGCCCGGGCCGGGCCAGTGGCTCACCGAGCCTTCCACCCGAGCCACCCACCTCCGAGCCACCCACCCCGCGAGAGGTCGCCATGACCACCCTCCTCCACACCGATCTCCTCCTTCTCGATGAGAATCTGCATCGCGACAAGGCAGCCGTCGTCCGCGCTCTCGCCGAGGCTGCAACCCAGGACGACCGCGCCTGCGACGCGCAGACCTTCGTCTTCGACGCGTTGACGCGGGCTGAGGTCGTGCCGCAGGGGCCGTCCCGTGGGACTGCGCTCCTGGCCTTCCAGTCAGGCGCTGTCGAGGCACCGACCCTGATGATCGCCCGCCTCCCCTCGGTGGTCGAGCTCGACGACGAAGGCCGTGCGGCGGACCTGGTGCTTCTCGTTGCGGCCCCCGACGGTGACGACGCCACCCATCAGCAGCTTCTGGCCCACTTGGGCGAAGCACTCAGCTGGACGGAGCTCAGCGACAGCCTGCGCGCCGCCACAACTCCCGCCGATGCCGCGCAGCTGGTGCAGAGCGCCTTGGTCACCGACACGGCCCCGGCCGGACGCGAGCCCTGGGGCGGTCGCGCGCGCAGGGTGCTGATGACGGGGGTCTCCTACATGATCCCGTTCGTGGCCGGCGGAGGCCTGCTGATCGCTCTGGGATACCTCCTCGGCGGCTACGACATCACCGGGCCCGCCCCGGACATTGTCAACGAGCACGACGTCACCAACCTGCCGGACCCTGTAGAGCTGGGCTTGAACCACGTCCCCTTCGACAGCCCTGCCCTGGCCTACCTGGGTGCACTGTTCTTCACGGTGGGTGCGACCGCCTTCACGCTGTTCATCCCGGCCATGGCCGGCTATATCGCGTTCGCCATCGCCGGCCGGCCAGGGATCGCCCCTGGCTTCGTCGTGGGTGCTCTTGCGGTCGACCTGATGGGCTTCGGCTCGGCCCAGTCCGGCTTTCTCGGTGCCATCGCGGGTGGGGTCATGGCCGGAGTGGTCGCACGCTGGGTCGGCGGGTGGGCGCTTGCGCCCTGGGCACGCGGTCTGAAGCCCGTGATACTCGTTCCCGTGGTCACCACGGCCGTCTGCGGCGTGGTCATGATCACAGCGCTCAACCGGCCCCTCGCCGCGTTGACGCGCCTCTCGACCGAGGCCATCGACAGCCTGAACGGCGGCTCCATGGTGCTGTTGGGCGTGGTTCTCGGACTGATGATGGCCTTCGATATCGGGGGGCCGCTGAACAAGACGGCCTACACCTTCGCCGTGACGGGGGTCGGCGGCGCAACGGCACTGGCCAACGATGCCCCGCAGCTCCAGGTCATGGCGGCGGTCATGCTCGCCGGAATGACGCCCCCGCTGGCGCTGGCCATGGCGACACGTGTCCGCCCGGTGCTCTTCAGCCGACAAGAGCGCGAGAGCGGCAAGGCAGCCGCAGCACTGGGTGCCGCCTTCATCACCGAAGGAGCGGTCCCCTACGCCGCGGCGGATCCGCTGAGGGTCATTCCGGCCATCATGGCCGGCAGCGCCGTGACCGGAGGTGTGTCGATGGCTCTGGGTGTGACCTCCAGGGCACCACACGGCGGGGTCCTCGTGCTGTTCTCCGTCGGCGACATCGCGAGCTTCGTGCTCGCGCTGGTCGCCGGAGTCTTCATCACGACTGTGCTCGTGTGCGTCATGAAGTCGCTCGGAACGGCCGCAGACCGCACCTAGACAGCGCCAGTCACACGGCGGCCTTGACCGTGCCGGGCTCCGGCTGCCGCGACATCCATGGCGTCTGCGTACGGCGTCAGCAGCTGGTCGACGGGCGCGTAGTCGTCGGTGAGGACGGGGGCGTCGCCCACCCACTCCGCGAGCGCCTCGCCCTCAAGCGTTCGCCAGGTCGAGCCCCGCTCAGCCAGCCGGGCGTCGATCTCGTCTGTCGGGATCGGGGCGTCGGAGGCGACGGCGACGAGGTTCCCGCCGGCGACGCCGTCGGCGACATCGGGCGGCGCGAGGACCACCACGTGCTCGAAGACCTCCTCGAGCGTCGCGGTCTCGGCGCGCGCGAAGGCCAGCGGCGGGTTGTCGATCAGGTTCGCGCTGTAGGTGCCGTCCTCGGCAAGCACCCGCTGGATGTCGGTCATGAACTCCTGGGTGGTGAGGTGGAACGGCACGCTGACCCCTCCGAAGGCGTCACCCACCACGAGGTCCTGGCTGTCGGCCGGCAGCTCCTCGAGACCCAGCCGTGCGTCCTCCACCCGGATGTCGATGTTCTCCTCGCCCTTGACGCCGAGCTCGTCGAAGCCCAGCTCGACCACTGCCCCGTCGATCTCGGAGATGGTGCTCGTGGTGCCTGGACGCTCGGCCTCCACGTAGCGCGGAAACGTCACGCCACCCGCGCCGAGGTGGTGCGCTGACAGGGGCTCACCCGCCGGGAAGGCGACGTCGCTCACCGAGGCCAGGGCCTCGACGTACTCGAACTCGAGCGCGGTGGGGTCCGACAGGTCCACGTAGGAGTGGGCCACGCCATCCAGCACCAGGATGCGGCCCGCGGAGTAGTCGGGGTCCTGCACCACCAGCGCGCAGTGATACGTGGTCTCGACGTCGCAGCCACCTGGGGCCAGCACGGCGCCCAGACCGCCCCCGGCCACGGCACCCGCAGTCAGCAGCCGGGCCCGTCGGCTCCAGCCACCGACCCGCCAGTCGACCACCAACGCGGCGGCGAGCAGCGCCAGACCGAGCCCGAGCAGGATCACGCTGACCGGCACGCGGGAGATGAGGACGAACCCGGTCAGCACGGTGCCGGCGATCGCACCGGCCGTCCCGACGCCGGACAGCCGGCCGACGATGGTCCCGGTCTCCCCGAGGTCGGTCAGCCGGAGCTTCGTTACGATCGGCGTCACCGCCGAGAGCAACGCCCCGGGCACGAGGATGCAGACCATCGCGACCGGCAGGAACCCGTTCGGCGTGACCTCCGCAGCCCAACGTACGGCCGCGGGCGTGGCCGCGACGACGGCTCCGGAGACCCCGAGTGCCGGCCCCAACAGGCGGCGCGGGTAGCCCACGTCGGCCAGCCGCCCGCCGATCCAGGCACCGGCGGCGATCGCGGTCAGCGCAACGCCGATGACCAACGTGTTGGTCTCAAGCGTCAGCCCGAGGTACGGCGCCAGTAGGCGCAGCGCCACGAGCTCGACGACCAGGACGGCCGAGGAACTGAAGAAGACCAGCGCCGCGGCGACGCGAGGACCCAGACTGCGGTCGGCCGGCGCGTTCCCGGCAGGCTCCCGGCGCGGTCTGACGGACTCGGTCATGGCTCCAGGATGCCTGGCCGACCTGGGACCGCCCTCATCGGATGGCGGCGCTTCGTGCGGCTGGGTTTCCTTCGGCCCGCCCCGTGGCTACAGCGTCGTCTCGCGCTACGCGGTGTCACCAGCGCCGATGGGCTCCCGGGTCTGGTCCGTGTCCTCGGCGGCATCCTCCTCGGCCAGGCGAAGCGCCGTGGGCACGGCCAGCCACACGGCGAGCAGCATCGCCAGCACCCCGGCCGCCAGCTTGCCCACGACGAGGGGGAACACCATGTTCGGCTGGAAGTTGGCCATGAACGCCAGGTGGTCACCGAAGGTGAACGCCGCGCATACCGAGAAGGCGATTACCAGGACCCGGTCTTTGGGGGGCATGCTGGGAATGATGCGGAACATCGCCAGAATGTTCGCCGCGGCAGCCAGGATTCCTGCCATTCCCTCTTCACTGATCCCGACGTGACCACCGACGGCTTCAAGCGGTCTGGCCAGGTACTTCTTGATCACGTACACCAGCGGGAACGCGCCGGCCAGCATGATGCCGATGTAGCCGGCGATCTCCAGGGCACGGAACTGGTCCGCCTCGTCGGCGATCACGGGCGCGAAGCCCCATCCGGCCCAGACGGTGGACAGAATCCCGGTGAAGTACTCGACGATCACCAAGGCGAGCACCACTTTCAGCGCCGCATCCAGCCCACGACCGAAGACCAGGAACGCGCGGACCATGAAGCCGGTGGCGAATCGCAGCAGTAGTGCCAGCGCGATCACGAAGAGAGCGATCGGCAGGATGTTGCCCACGATCTCCAGGAACGCAAGATCTGTGGGCTGACTGGACGGGGCCGAGGTGGAGATCTCGGTGCGCAGCGGCGTCCCGGTCACGTTGAGGATCAACGTGGTGATGAGCACTCCGACGGGAATCGTCAGGACCCCCGACATCACGCCCAGGGCGAGGTACTTGTGATGGACCTTGTCCAGCATGGCCAGACCCACCGGGATGGAGAACACGATCGTGGACCCGGACATGAACGCGGCGGCACTGGCCATGACCCAGCCACCGTGCGACTGGGCTGTGGCCTCGGCGAGGTTGAAGCCTCCCATGTCCCCGGCGATGATCGCACCGGCCGCCATGGCCGGGTCGGCGCCGACGAGCTCGAACGCCTTGCCGGTGACCACCTCGATGAACAGGGAGAGGTAGGGCACCGACGCCATGATTCCTGCCACCGGCAAGAAGATCGGTCCGATCGAGTAGATGCCCTCTTTGAACTCCTTCCCGATGCCGGCCTGGTCGTCGCGTATCGCGCCGATGGCTCCGACCACGACGAACGCCATCATGACCCAGATGACGATGTCTCCGATGATTGCCATGCTCTGCTCCTTCGCTAAGGTGCCGCGCCCGCTTAGCTGAACAGGGCTCGTGTGTGGTCGTTCAGGAAAATGCCGTCGGGATCGAGCTCGCGGCGCACCTCGACGAACGTGGGGAGCTCGGGGAAGAGGCGCTCGGCGCGTTCCCGGGTCAGAAGATGGATCTTGCCCCAGTGAACAGTCGCGTCGTACTCCTGCAACAGGGCATCCACGTCGCGCAGGTAGGGCCAGTAGCTCGTGCCTGGCGCGCCCGAGACGGACAGGCTGACCTTGTCCTCGCGGTAGAACGGGGAGACGTAGGCATCGTCCTGCGCGGTCCACCGTGTCTCGATCGGGTACTTCTGGTCCGGGTGGTCGCTCAGGATCAGATCCTTCAGCGCGGTCCAGGCCTCCTTGGCCCGGCCGACGCCGACGTAGTACTCCAGCTCATGGAACGGCAGCCCGAACCCACCCGGGTAGATCCGGTAGGCACGGTCTCGCCTCTGGCCCTCCGTGGTGTCGATCTGGTCGGGTTCGGCGAGGTCGGTCTCCCAGTAGCGCTTGGTGTACGCGCGGCCGACCATGTCCAGATCCGAGGGCGTCGGCAGCTCGTACAGACCGGCGGACTCCGGGGCTTGGCACCAGAGGAAAGAGAAGTGGCGAGCCTGCGCAGGGTTGCTCGCCCAGTGC
>JBAUJO010000134.1:0-8187 GCA_049683875.1 Ornithinimicrobium sp. | reverse complement strand
TGGGACCCGCGTCAAGGGCACCCTCACCAGCAACGGATGGGTCCGCATCAGCTCCGGGCGCTACATCTCCGGCGCCATCCTCAGCAGCAGCCGCACCACCACCCGGTCGGCCAG
This sequence comes from Ornithinimicrobium sp., assembly GCA_049683875.1. GTDB lineage: Bacteria > Actinomycetota > Actinomycetes > Actinomycetales > Dermatophilaceae > Ornithinicoccus. Next base: position 8,073 of record JBAUJO010000134.1, on the reverse strand, counting down.
CCCCGCACGTTCGAGTGCAACCGTCACCCGCTACGTCACCGCCACCGCGGGCAACGTGCGAGCCGGAAGCGGCCTGAACCACCGTGTCGTCGGCACCCTGTCTCGTGGGACCCGCGTCAAGGGCACCCTCACCAGCAACGGATGGGTCCGCATCAGCTCCGGGCGCTACATCTCCGGCGCCATCCTCAGCAGCAGCCGCACCACGACCAACCGCACGAGCTCGACCTCAGCATCGAGGACTGGGTCGAGATCGTTCAGCAGTGCGGTCATCGCGGAGGCACGCCGGCACCTGGGCACCATGTACGTTTACGGCGGCGCTGGCCCGTCCGGCTTCGACTGCTCCGGGTTCGTCCAGTACGTATACGGCCGCATGGGCATCGCCCTTCCGCGCGTGGTCTCCGCGCAGCGTGCCGTAGCCACCCCGACCAGCGCACCTCGGGTCGGCGACCTGGTCTTCTGGGGCACCCGCCACGTCGCTATCTACGCGGGCAACGGGTACATCTACGACTCGGGGCGGCCCGGCCTGCCCGTGCAGAAGCGGCGCATGTTCTCCGGCGTCACCGGCTACGCGCGGGTCGCCTGACCGAGCTCAGCGACCGCATCAGTATCTGGTCAGCCGGCGAAGAGTGGGTCACTTCTTCTGGTGACTCTCAGACGTAGTCCTGGTACTTCTCCAGCAGGCGCACCGGCTTGGACAGGGCGTCCTTGCGGAACGGGTCGCCCAGCTCCCTCGTACACATGATCTCGACGACGCAGGTCTTGCCCTGCAGCATCTGCAGGTCGATGGCCTGCTGCAGTGCGGGGCCGACATCCTCCAGCCGGTCCACGACGATGCCCTCGGCCCCCATGGCCCGGGCGATACCGGCGAAGCTCTCGCTGACCAGCTCCTCGGCGACGAAGCGGCGGTTGTAGAAGTCGACCTGGTTCTTCTTCTCCGCACCCCACTGGCGGTTATGGAAGACGACCGCGGTCACCGGCAGGTCGTGCCGCACGGCCGTCATCACTTCGCCCATGCTCATGCCCCAGGCACCGTCACCGGCATAGGCCACTGCGGCACGGTCCGGAGCAGCCGCCTTGGCACCGATGATCGTGGGCAGGGCGTAACCGCAGTTGCCGAAGGACATCGGGGCCAGGAAGGAGCGCGGCTCATCAAAGCGAAGGTAGGAGTTCGCCACTGAGTTGATGTTGCCGATATCGGTGGAGACCATGACCCGTCGCGGCAGCGCCTTCTCCAGCTCGCGCAGCACCTGACGGGGATGCAGCCAGTTTCCGTCCTCCTGACCGGCCTCATCGATCACGTCCATGCTGTAGTCGTCGAGCTCGTGGGTCCACTCGTCGAGCTCGGCCTCCCACGCCTTCTGCTCGGCACGCATCGTGGCGGCTCGATCCTGCCGGGTGCTGTCGCAGTCGAGCTCCCGGTCGGCCAGGCGCTCGGTCAGGGCGGCCGCCGCATCGCGGGCATCACCACAGATGCCCACGGAGATCTTCTTGACCAGGCCCAGCATCGTGCGGTCGGCGTCGATCTGGATGATCGATGCGTCCTTGGGCCAGTAGTCGAGCCCGTGCTGAGGCAGCGTGCCGAAGGGCCCGAGCCGGGAGCCGACGACGAGCACGACGTCGGCCCGGGCGATGAGCTTCATGGCCGCCTTGGACCCTTGGTATCCGAGTGGCCCGCACCACTGGGGGTGGGAGGCCGGGAAGGAGTCGTTGTGCAGGTAGCTGTTCACCACCGGGGCTCCCAGCCGCTCGGCCAGAGCAACGCACTCGTCCACACCGTCGGCCATGACGACGCCGCCCCCCGAGACGACGACCGGGAACCTCGCGGTGGCCAGCAGGTCAGCAGCCTCGTCCAGGCTTCGGGAGCCTCCGGGCCCGCGGTCAAGGCGGACCGGCGTAGGGATCTCGGTCTCGATCTCGCCGTAGAAGAAGTCGCGCGGGATGTTCAGCTGGGTTGGCCCCATCTCGGTCATGGCTCGGTCGAAGGCGCGGCCGGTGAGCTCGGCCATTCGCTTGGGGTTGTTGACGTGCGCCTGGTACTTGGTGAACTCCTGGAACATCGGCAGCTGGTTGGCCTCCTGGAAGCCCCCGAGCCCGACCCCCATAGTCCCGGTCTCCGGAGTGATCATCACCACCGGGCTGTGCGCCCAGAACGCCGCTGCGATCGCGGTGACGCAGTTCGTCACACCCGGGCCGTTCTGCCCGATGACCACGCCGTGCCGTCCGGAGACGCGGGAGTAGCCGTCGGCCATGTGGGCAGCGCCCTGCTCGTGCACCACGGGCACCAGGCGGATGCCGGCCGGAGCGAAGATGTCCATTGCATCCATGAAGGCCGAGCCCATGATGCCGAAGATGTCGTGGACACCGTAGGCGGCCATGGTTTCCACGAAGGCCTCGGACGGCGTCATCCGTCGCACTCCCTGGGTCACCTCGGCCGGCTCACCCTGCTCCTCGTCCAGGTCGATGTCCGGGACAACCTGCGTGCTCTGGCTCATGGTGCTCCTCCTCCGTGTGTGTGCGAACGCCTCGTGACGGCGACGTCAACGCTTCTGAGACTAGGAGCCAGGGTTCCGCGGTGTCAATGCAGATTCAGCTTATTGAAAGCTAAAATGCTAAAAAACGAGACGATAGGCCTCGCGTCGTCGTACACTGGCCCGGTGCCCCTCGACGACGACACGCCCGCGCTGCGCCTGTTCGCCCTGCTCGAACTGATCGCCTCTAAGGACGTCTTCGTCTCGTTGCCGTCGCTGGTGCTCGAGACCGGGCTGCCCAAGCCGACGTTGCACCGGATGCTCTCCCAGCTGGAGGGTGCCGGGCTGTTGACCAGGCAGGCGGATGGCCGGCACTACGGGGTCGGTGTCAGGGTGCGCCGGTTCGCCGAGGACCTCCTGCTCAACTCCACCCAGCACGGCGCACGGCACGCCGTGCTGCGGGCGCTGGTCGACGAGCTCGGCGAGAGCGGAAACATCACAGCTCTGTCGGGCAACGAGATCGTCTACCTCGAGCGGGTCGAGACCAGCGAACCGCTGCGGTTCCATCTCCACCCCGGCTCACGGGTACCGGTGCACTGCTCGGCCAGCGGCAAGATGATCCTGTCTCAGATGACACCCTCGCAGCGCCGCAATCTGCTGGCCCACGCCCCGTTGCCTCGGCATACCCCGAACACCCTGGTCGACCTAGAGGACCTCGAGGCCGAGCTCGACCATGTCCGCGCAGCGGGGTATGCCGTGGACAACGAGGAGTTCCTGCCTGGTCTGGTCTGTGTGGCCGTGTTGGTGCCCAGTGGGTCTGGGCGGTCCAACCTGTGCGTTGCCGTGCAGGCCCCCGCCCTGCGGTTGCCGTCTCAGACCGCTCCCGACCTGCTGCCCGCCCTCGGCCGAGCGGCGAGCGCGATCGCCGAGATCGAGCACGAGGGGGCGACGCCGTGACCAATGGGCACAAGGTTCCGTGCGGCCGGGCGCCGACAACCCCGCCAGGGACCAGCTCGGGCCGTGGCTGGCCCGGCTCGCGAAGCTAGGCCGCCATGTGGGTGTGGATGGCGTCGCGAACCCTTTCGACTAGCTTGCCGTACTCCGGCAGGGCACGGATCTCGTCGGGGTCGGTCGGGTGCTGCGGGTCGGAGAAGGTGGCTGACTCGTCGAGCACGATCCGACCGGGGCGCGCACTCATCACCATCACCCGTGAGCCGAGAAAGACGGCCTCGTCGACGCTGTGGGTGATGAAGACGATGGTCTTGCCGGTGGCCCGCCAGATCTCGAGCAGCTCGTGCTGCAGACGCTCGCGGGTCAACGCGTCCAAGGCCCCGAACGGCTCGTCCATTAACACGATGTCGGGGTCGTTGGTCAACACGCGGGCGATCTGACAGCGCTGTTGCATGCCACCGGACAGCTCGTAGGGACGGCGCTCGGCGAAGTCCGACAGACCGACCATCTCCAGGAAGCGCTCGGCCTGCCCTCGACGCTCCTCCTTGCCGATGCCACGCAGCTTCGGGCCCAGCTCGACGTTCTTGCGCACCGTCAGCCACGGGTAGAGCATCGGCGCCTGGAACACCATCCCGCGCTCCTCGGAGGGTCGGGTGACGGTCTCTCCGCCGACCGAGATCGAGCCCTCCGTAGGCGCCATGAAACCTGCCATCAGTCGGATCAGTGTGGTCTTGCCGCATCCCGAGGGCCCGGCCAGGCACACGAACTGCCCCGGCTCGATCGTCATGTCGATCCGGTCCAGGGCCTGCACGCTCTGCCCTGAGGTGGCGAAGGCATGGCGCAACCCGCTGACCTCGACCGGCAGCTCGTGAGTGGTCCGAGCCCCCGGGTCGGTCACTGCTTCACCGACTCGGCAAACGCGGGGTTGACCCCATCCTCGTAGACCTTCTCCGTGCTGGCCTTGCTGATGCCGCCCTGCTGGACGAGGAAGCCGGCGGTCTCGAAAAGGTTCGCGCCGAGCTTGCCGCCCAGGTAGTCCGAGCCGGCCTGCTGCTGGGCGTCGAGGAACTCGAAGTCCTTGAACAACGGCTTCACCTGGCCGGGGTCTCGGCTAAGCTGGACTCCGATGCTCGGCGGCCTTGTCGGGCTCCTCGCGGATCATCGTCACCGCATAGTTCTGGGCCTTGGCCCACTGGTCCATAAACTCCGGGTTCTCTTCCGCGAACGAGGTGGTCACGGTGCCCAGGTCGTAGGTGGCGGTCCCGAACTCTGCCGTGTCGGCGCTGCTGGTCACGATGTGGCCGGTCTTGTTGAGCTCGGAGAGCACTGGGTTCCAGACCCATGCCGCGTCGATCTGCTCGCCCTCGAAGGCGGACTGCATCTTGTCGGGCTCGAGGTTGATCAGCTTGACATCGGTGTTGGAGTCCAGACCTGCTTCGTCGAGCGCCTGCAGCAGCGAGTAGTGGGAGGTCGAGGCGAAGGGCACGGCGATGGTGCCGCCCTTGAGGTCCTCGATCGACTCCACCGCTTTGTCGCGTACGACCAGCGCCTCAGCGGCGCCGATGATGTCGTGGATCCACACGACTTCGATGGGCAGCGAGCGGTCCTGCCCCTTGGTCAGGGCGATGGCGGTCGGCGAGGAGCCGACCAGGCCGAGGTCGACGCTCTTGCCACCGTAGGCCTGCAGGACGTCGCCACCGGAGGCGAAGTTGGACCACGTCACGTCGGCCTCCGGCATACAGGCTTCGAGCACACCCAGGTCCTTGACGATGAGGTCCGCGGTGGGGACTTTCTGCCAGGCGATGCGCGCCGTGGTGGTGACGCTGTCGTCGGCCTCCCACGGGCACTCCGCCTGCTCGGACCCACCGCTGCCGGAGGAGTCGCGTCCTGACTCCACACAGCCGGCGAGCCCGACTGCGGCGATGGCCAGGGTCGCGGAGATGGTCAGCTTTCTGTTCATGGTGGGGGTTCCCTTCGGGGGTGGGCAGGCTCGATGATCCAACGTGGGTCGGAGCTCTGGGTCAGGGTCGTGATCGTCACCGTTTGCGGGCCCGTCTCAGACCTTGCCGCGCCAGGGCACCAGGACCCGCTCGGCGAACTTGATCACCTGATCCAGCGCGATGGCGGTGACCCCGATGACCAAGATGCACGCGATGGTCAACGGGGTGTTCAGCTCCTGGCCCGAGTTGAAGGCCAAGCCGCCGATTCCGGGGATGCCGTTGTTGAGCTCGGCGGCAACCACCGTGGTCCACGCGAACCCGACGGCGACCCGGATGCCGGTCAGCACTTCGGGCAGGGTTGCCGGCAGCATCACCGTGCTCAGCGCCTGGCGCCGCGAGGCTCCCAGCGTGAGGACCGCGTTGATCTGGTCTTCGCGGACGCCTCGTACGCCGCTGATGGTGGCGACCGTGATCGGCGGGAAGGCAGCCAGGAAGAGCAGCCAGATCTTGGAGGTGTCGCCGATGCCGCCCCACACGATGAGGATGCCGATATACCCCAGCGGCGGGATCGAACGGATGAAGTTGAGGTAGGGCTCGAGCACCGTGCCGAGCCAGCCCACCGTGGCCATCATGAGCCCGAGTGGGACCCCGAACAGGATCCCGGCGCCCACTCCGATGCCGATCCGCTGGAGGCTGGCGAGCAGGTGCTCCCACAGGTAGTAGTTGGACTCCCCGCGGACCATCCGGTCGGAGCCTTCGGTGATCGGGTGGGTGCTGTTCGCTTGGACGAAGGCCTGCCACACGTCTCCCGGTGGCGGCAGCGTGCGAGGGGCGAGCAAACCCAACCGGGTGACCGCCCACCATACGAACAGGGTGAACAACAGCACTGCCACGCGAATGGTCCAGGGGCTGGACCTAGCGCGGGTGAAGATGCTGTCGAAGGGAGAAGCGCTGGCGGGTGCAGGGTCGCTACCGGACTCGTCGGTCACGTCAGACGAGGTGCGAGTCGATTCACTCATGCTGAGACTCCTAAGGCTGGCGTAACACTACCGAGAACCGTGCCTGAAAACCCCGACACGCTGGTGCTGAGCGCAACGCTCACGATGGGCAGCTCACCCGGCTCTCGATCGGGATGCGGGCGCCGCCGTCGCTTCACAGCGCCGGCCCCGCGTCCTAGTGTGGCGCAGGTCACAGCGTGGGAGCTCTATCCACACCCGCGCTCCGTGCCCGGAGACGCACGCAGTGAGGAACCGCACGCGGTGAGGAAAGCGCAGGCAGTGAAGACATGAGCCACGACGACGCGGAACGCGCGGGCAACGAGACGCTCTTCACCTGGGCGGCTCCACCTCTGAAGTTCGGGACGGGCGCACTGGCCGAGGTGGGGCTCGAGGTCGCCGCCACCGGAGCCTCGAGCTGTCTGGTTCTGACCGACCCCGGGGTGGCGGCGACCGGCATCCCGCAGCAGGTGCGCGAGCAGCTGGACGGCCTCGCAGTGGCGGTGAGCGTGTATGACGAGGTGGGGGTCGAGCCGACCGACGCCAGCATCGAGCACGCCGTGGCGTTCGCCCGGCAGCGCGAATGGGACTGCTTCGTCGCGATCGGCGGTGGCTCGGCGATCGACACGGCCAAGGCCGTCAACCTGCTCACCACCCAGCCCGGAGAGCTCCTTGACTACGTCACCCCACCGATGGGGTCAGGCAGGGCGATCGAGGGGCCGTTGAAGCCGCTGATCGCGGTGCCCACTACGGCGGGGACCGGGTCGGAGTCGACGACGATCTGCGTGGTCGACTTCCTCGGCATGCACCTCAAAGGCGCGGTCAGCCACCGGGCCCTGCGCCCGTCCTTGGCGGTGATCGACCCGATGACCACAGTGAGCCTTCCGCCCGCCGTCACGGCAGCTAGCGGGGTGGACGTGCTCCTGCACGCCTTGGAGAGCTACACCAGCGTCCGCTTCGACGCCAGGCCCGCAGCCGAGGACCCCATGGCCCGACCTGCGTTCTGCGGGTCCAACCCGATCAGCGACGTGTGGTGCGAGACGGCGCTGCAGCTGGTGGGGCAGTACCTGCGGCCAGCTGTGATGAACGGTCGCGACCTGCAGGCCAGGCACCAGATGATGCTGGCCGCGACGTATGCCGGCACCGGGTTCGGCAACGCGGGGACCCACCTGCCCCACGCCAACGCCTACCCCATCGCGGGCGGAGTGTCCTCGTACGAGGGCGCTGACTACCCGGTGATGCGCATGGTCCCGCACGGGCAGGCTGTCTCGGCGACCGCGGTCGAGGTGTTCCGGTGGACCTACCCGGCGGACCCCGGTCGGCACCTTCGCGCCGCCGAGCTGCTGAGCGGGCGGCCCTTCACCCGGACCGACGGACCGGATGCGCTGGCGCATGTGCTGGCCGAGCTGACCGGCGACATCGGGATCCCCTCGGGTCTGCGCGCATTCGGCTACGACCGAGACGACATCGACACCCTCGCCGAGGGCACCCTGAAGCAGACCCGGCAACTGTCGGTGGTGCCCCGGCCCGTCACCAAGCAAGCGCTGACCGACATCCTGAGCCGGTCCCTGTAGTCCTGGCGTCTGCGCCGGTCGCCATCTTGCGGTCGCTGCGCTCCCCGGGTCTAGGTCAACCCCAGATCCTGGAGGCTGTAGGCCGAGCGATAGTCCAACCCCTGCTCGCGGATGACGGCGTCCGCCCCACTGTCGCGGTCGGCGA
>JBAUJO010000133.1:0-10274 GCA_049683875.1 Ornithinimicrobium sp. | reverse complement strand
GCTCACCCCGCGCGACTCCTCCGGCCGGCTCGCGCTGCGCTGGACCGTACGCCGTACGAGCAGCAGGGCGAACACGAAGACGCTGATGCCGATGGCAGCGGTCCACCACGGCAGGACGCCGACCATCCCCAACGCCGTGCCAGTCACCATCACCGCCGCTGCAGCCAACAGCGCCAGCCCCCGAACGTGGGCCGAGCCCGCTGGTCCCGCGGCGCGTTGCGGGCTTCTGCTCGGGCTGGCGGGCTCAGAGGCCGAGGCCCCTCCGACCCGGGGTTGCTGGACGACCTGGCGGGCCGGGCCCGGCACCGCTCGCTTGACCATCACCTCGGGGGATGCCGGCCGGGCCGGCGAGAGGGCGTACGACGGTGCCACCGGCTCGGAGAGGTCCAGACGTGGGCTGTGCTGACGCCGTTCCAACACGCGCATGGCTTCGGAGAAGCGGTCGACCGAACGGGCGGTGGCGATGTGGTCGCGGCGACGCACCCAGTGCTGCATCAAGTAGGCAGCCCATACGGCGAGAATCACCGCGAAGATCAGGCTGCTGGGAAGCACAGCCACACCGTAGGCAGGAAACGCCGGGCCTCCCCGCACCGATGCGGTGTGTCGCCGAAGTGACGCGTGTGGTTCCTGCGCTCAATGCCCTTCCTCGCGCAGCAGCCGCACCAGACCGCCCGCCTCGGCGTCGTCCGCGACCAACGCGAAGCACCGGTGGTCGCGCCAAGCGCCGTCGACGTGCATCAGCGATCGACGCAGCCCTTCCTCGGGCAGGCGCAGCCGAGCAGCCACGGCCAGGCTCTTGGCGTTCTCCGGGCGGATGTTGACCTCGATCCGATGCAGGCCCACGTCGGTGAGCCCGAAGTCCATGGCCATCGCCAGCGCCCACGTGGCGATGCCCTGCCCGGTGGCGCGCTCGTCCAGCCAGTAGCCGGCCGACCCGCTGCATCGAGGCCCCCACTGCAGGTCGAACAGGTGCATCTGACCGACCAACACCTCCTCGACGTCGATCACGAACGGCACCAAGCGCCCCTGCTCGGCCCCGCGGTCGTAGCTGCGACGCAGCTGGCGAAAGCTCGGCATCACCGGCACGCCGTGCGGTGGGGTGGACTCCCACGGTTGCAACCAGCGGGTATTGCGGGTGCGCAGGTCGCGCCACGCGCCCCGGTCACCCCGCTGAAGGGGCCGGAGTGTGATCAGAGGACCGTCCGGCTGCCGAGCGTGCAGCTCACGGGGCCACGTCCACATCAGGGCTCGCCGCGCACCCAGTCACCGGAGCGACCACCGGACTTCGCCGTGACCCGCACGTTGTCGATCGTCGACGCCTTGTCGACCGCCTTGATCATGTCGACCATCGCCAGCGCCGCCACGCTCACGCAGGTCAGTGCCTCCATCTCGACCCCGGTGCGATCAGCGGTGCGCACCGTTGCGGTGATCTCGACTCCATCGTCGGTGACCTCCAGGTCGACCTCGACGGCGTGCACGGCCACCGGGTGCGCGAGGGGCACCAGCTCCGGGGTGCGCTTCGCGGCCTGGATGCCGGCCAGTCGGGCCACGCCGAGCGCGTCGCCCTTGGGCACGGTGCCCCCGCGCAGCGCCTGCACCGCGTGGGGGGCCATGCGCACGACACCGCGGGCCGTCGCCGACCTGGCGCTTACCTGCTTCTCGCTGACGTCGATCATGTGGGCCGTGCCATCGGGGCGTAGGTGGTTGAGGGCCATCACTGCCTGTGACGGCGGCGACGGTCGCCATCGTCGTCGTCGTCGCCCTCGGCGCGGCGACGGGCGGCCTCCAGGCGCGCGTGCAGCGCCCCTCGCTCTCGCAGCAGGATGATCGGCACCGTGTGCCCCACGGCCACCTCGGTCACGTCGGGATCGATGACCGCCAGCGCGTCGGCCTGGGCAAGCCCCCCGACCAGGTGTGAGCTCGAGCCGCCGGCGGGCCGGACCGCGTACTCCCCGGTGGTGTCCAGGGCCACGCTCACCCGGGCGTACTGGCTCTTGCCCTCCGGGCTCTTCCAGCCCTCGAGGACCACGGCCTCCAGGGTGACCGGCTCATAGACCCTGCCCGCCCGCACCGCCAGAGCCGGCCGCACGAAGATCTCGAAGCTCACCAGCGCCGACACCGGGTTGCCCGGCAAGGTGAAGACCGGCACCCGTCGACGGCCCATCACCCCGAAACCCTGCGGCTTGCCCGGCTGCATCGCCACCTCCGGGAACTCCATCGACCCCCGGCCGCTGAGCACCGCCTTGACCGGGTCGTAGGCACCCTTGCTCACTCCGCCGGTCGTGATGATGGCGTCGGCGTGGTCCAGATGGTGCTTGATCTCGCTCTTGATCGTCGCCTCGTCGTCGGGCAGGTGACCTACGTGCACCGCGAAGTAGCCGGCCTGTCGCACGGCGGCCGCGAGCATCGGGCCGTTCGAGTCGACGATCTGCCCCGACATCACCGCGGCCTCGACCGAGCGCAGCTCGTCGCCGGTCGACATCACCACCACCCGCACGGGTGAGGTCACCTCGACGTGGCCGACGCCGGCGGAGGCGATGACGGCGATCTGTGCTGGGCCGAGGGTCGTGCGCGCAGGCACGATCACGTCACCGGCGCGCAGGTCACCGCCGGCCCGGCGGATGTAGGCCCCCTGCTCGGGCGCGCGGTAGAGCAGCGTCTCGCGCGGCCGGTTGTCGGTGTCCTCGACCGGCACCACCGCGTCGGCTCCGTCGGGCATCGGTGCGCCGGTCATGATCCGCCAAGCCCGGCCCGCCACGTGCGCGTGCCGCTCGGTGTCACCGGCCGCGATGTCACCGTTGACCGCGATGGACAGCGGGTGCTCCGCGCTGGCCTCGCTGACCTCGTCGGCCTTGACCGCGTACCCGTCCATGGAGGAGTTGTCGAAGCGGGGAAGGTCGACCGTGCTGACGACATCCTGCGTCGTCACCAGCCCGGCCGCCCGGTCCAGCGCAAGGGTGACGGCGGGGTTGCGGCGGACCTGGCCGAGGATGTCGGCCAGGTGCTCCTCGACGCTGATCACGGCGCCGCCTTCGTCGTCGAGACGAACTCCTGTAGCCAGGCGCTGAAGTCGGCCCCGAGCTCGGGATGCTCGCTGCCCAGCTGCACGACGGCCTTGAGGTAGTCGAGCCGGTCGCCGGTGTCGTAGCGCCGACCCCGGAAGACCACGCCGGTCATCCCGGCCCCCTCGCCCGTCGCCGTGGCGAGGGTCATCATGGCGTCGGTGAGCTGGATCTCACCCCCACGACCCGGCTCGGTGCCGGCCAGGGCCTCGAAGATGCGCGGGTGGAGCACATAGCGCCCGATGACGGCCAGGTTGGACGGTGCGTCGTCCGGATGGGGCTTCTCCACCATCCCGGTCACGGTGACCCCGTCGGCACCGCTCGCGCCCTCCATCTCAGCACTGTCGATCTCGGCGCAGCCGTAGCGGTCGACCTGGTCCCGCGGAACCTCCATCAGCGCCACCACGGACCCCCCGCGCTCGGCCTGCACCGCGATCATCTGCTCGAGCAGGTGGTCGCGCTCGTCGATCATGTCGTCGCCCAGCAGCACCGCGAAGGGCTCGTCACCGACGTGCGAACGAGCGCAGAGCACCGCGTGACCCAGCCCGCGCGGCTTGCCCTGGCGGACGAAGTGGACCTCGTAGTCGCTGCTGCGCGTCACCTTCTCGGCCCGCTCGGTGTCCCCCTTCGCCTCCAGCGCCGACTCCAGCTCGACGTGCCGGTCGAAGTGGTCCTCGATCGCGCCCTTGCCGCGTCCGGTGACCATGACCAGGTCGGAGGCGCCGGCTCGCACCGCCTCGGCCACGATGTACTCGATGGCCGGGGTGTCCACCACCGGCAGCATCTCTTTGGGCACGGCTTTCGTGGCCGGCAGGAACCTCGTGCCGAGCCCCGCGACCGGGATCACGGCCTTACGCACGCTCGGGGCGGACGGCTCTGTCATGGGGTCATAGCCTAGTCATCCGATGCACGCGCCCGGGTGCAGGACACTAGGGCTATGACGGAGCCGAAGGCCGCCCGGCGGCGAGAGGTGCGCACCGCGAGGCGTGAGCGGCTGCAGACAGGGGGACCGCAGGCACGCGAGGCCGACGCGCAGGCCCTGGCCGACCACGGGATGGCGTGGCTCACCCGAGGCGAACCGGCACCACGGCTGCCCCGGTGCGTCACGGCCTACGACTCCATGGCGACCGAGCCGCCGGTCGACGCGCTCATCGCCCGGCTGACTCAGGCGGGAGTGCGGGTGCTGGTGCCCATCACGCTGGGCGAAGGCAGGCTGCGGTGGCGGGACGCCGACCCGGAGGTCAGCGCCGACCCTCTGCGGCCGGCGGAGCACGACGGACCCTCGTGGGGCGAGGAGATCCTCGAGGAGGTGGATGCGGCTCTGCTTCCCGCGCTCGCCGTAGGGCGCGACGGGACCAGGCTGGGCCAAGGGGGCGGCTACTACGACCGATGGGTCCCTGCGCTACGCGCGGTGAGACCGGATGCCGAGGTGATCGCCGTCGTGTACGCCGAGGAGTTCGGGGGCGTCGTCCCGCGCCACCCACACGACATCTGCGTCGACGCCGTGATCAGCCCGGACGGGCAGCGCAGGGTCAGCCGCCCGGAACCAGCCTCAGACGAGACTCGGTCGTGTCCCTGATCGCGGCACGCGACGAGGGCCACGGGTAGGAGTCACCGTCGATCCAGGCCTCGATCTGGTCGCTGTAGTTGGGGTGGTAGGCATGACCGCTGTTGCCGCCCTGGTTGACCCACCGGGACCGGTCGAGGTCGTCGAGGTCGACGATCATCCGCATCGACGGGGCAGCCGTCACCTCGAACTCATCAAGCGCCGCGTCCCAGTTGTTGGCGTTGACCAGGGATGAGCCGCCGGGCATCGGGTAGGGCCCGAGGTTGAAGATGGACTGCACGACACCAGGGACGGGCTCGTCGCCGAGCACCTGATGGCGGGCGGTCAGCTCGTGCAGCCTTCCCCACTGCCAGTCCTGCGGATCCTTGGCGATGTCGGCGGTGAGCTGGAGTCGGGCCTCCTCCATGGCCTGGCGCAGGATGGTGTCCCGCGACTCCACGATCCCGGCGGTGCGCTTGTCGTCCCACCAGGGGTTGTCGGGGTCCTGCAGCAGGTTCTCCATGATGAGCATCGAGCGGGAGTTGCCGCTGACCTGCAGGTCCAACGGCAGCTCGTCGTCGATGGTCAGGCTGAGCAGGTTGGACCAGACGGCGTAGTAGTACATCGCGCCGCTGCCTTGGACACCCTCGCCCTTGGGAGCGCCGCGGTTCCAGTCGCGCAGCAGGTCGGCCGGCTCGGCGAAGAAGGGGTCGGACTGGTCGCTGACGTCGAGCAGGTAGGGCACCAGGGTGTCGGCGAAGGCGTTGTACGAGTCGTACTGGATGGTGCTCATCGCCTTCACACCGACCGGCCCGTCGTCGATCGCCGTGGCCAGCAGGTCGGCGATGCGCTGCGCGCGGTACCCCTTGTCCCACTCGGTGGTCAGGAAGGGTCGATCGGCCTGAGCGACGGCCTGGTTGGCGGTGACGATAACTCCGTCGTCCGGGTTGAGCACGAACGGAAGGCGGTTGAAGGGCACGAAACCCTTCCAGTCGTAGGTCGAGTCCCACCCGGGTGAGGGCCAGTATCCGGGTGGAGCGCTGGTCGTGGAGGACTGACGCTGGGGGATCATCCCCGGCGCTTGGTACCCGATATTGCCCTCGGTGTCGGCGTAGATCATGTTCTGCGCGGGGGCGGCGAACTCCTTGGCGGCGGCACGGAAGTCATTCCAGTCCCGGGCCTGGTTCAGCCCGAACACCGCCTCCGCCGTGCGAGAGGGCTCCAAGCCGGTCCATGCCATCGACACGGCATACCGCCCGGAGGACTCGGCCCCATCGACCAGCGGGTCGATGCCTGCCTGGGCCACCTCGCTCAGCGCATCGGACAGGATCGGCCCGTGGTGCGTGGAGCGGACCAGGATCTCTACGTCGTCACCTCCGGCCACCGTGATGGTCTCAGCGCGTTCGCCGATGTCCTCGAGCTCGGAGTCGAGCAGATACTGCCCCCCGTCGAGGTCTTCGAGATAGAAGTCGGTGACGTCGGGGTCCAGGTTCGTCAGGCCCCAGGCGATGTCCTGGTTGTGCCCGATGATGACCCCGGGGAACCCGGCGAACGTGAAGCCGGTGACGTCGAACGGGCACTCGGCGCTCACCGTGCGACAGTGCAGCCCGGCCTGTAGCCACACGCCGGGCTGGGTGACCCCCAGGTGGGGGTCGTTGGCGAGCAACGGCATACCGGTATCGGTGTGGTCCCCGGAGACGACCCAGGAGTTGGAGCCCACCCCCTCGGCGTCGGCGATGAGGGGCGGGATCGCCTGCAGCGCGTCGAGGGCGGTGCCGTAGGCCTTCTCGGCCGGCTCACCGCCCATCGCCGGCGACTTCCTGCCTGCTTGGTCCTGCTGCGAGACCTGGTCGGCGGGAGCCTCGGGAACCGCGGGAGCCGAGTCGTCCGGCTCCACCGGGTCGTCGGCACCATCTCCGGGCGGGCGAGTCACCTGTGCGGGGCGCCATTCGTCACGAGACAGGATCGGCGCGTGCATGTCGTAGGGGTAGCCGGGGTAGAGCGTGGACAGCTGCGCGAGCGGGATCTCGCCGACCAGCCGGGCGCGGGCCAGCTCGTCCTCGTAGTTCCCGCGTAGGTCCCAGGCCATCGCCTTGAGCCAGGTCAACGAGTCGAGCTCGTCCCACTGCTCGACCGCGTAGTCCGGAGCACTCTGCGCAAGGACGACGTACTCCAGCGAGATCTGCGACGGGTCCTTGTCGGCGAGGTAGTCGTTCACTCCGGCGGAGTAGGCCCGCAGGTACTGCCGGGTCTGCGCGTCGAGCATCGCCAGCTCCTCCTCCGCGACGTTGCGCCACCCCATGGTGCGGATGACGGTGTCGGTCTCCAGGCCGGGCGCTCCGACGAGCTCGGAGAGCCTGCCGGCGGTGATGTGGCGTCTCAGGTCCATCTGGAAGAAGCGGTCCTGAGCGGCCACGTAGCCCTGGGCGCGGAACAGGTCCGCTGAGGTATCGGCGTAGATGTGGGCCACGCCCCGCTCGTCGCGCAGCACGTCGACCGGGCCGTCAAGGGAGGACATCGACAGTCGACCCTCGGTCTGGGGGAAGGAACGTCGCGACAGCCCGACCGAGAGCACCGACGCGGCCACGGCTACGACGACGATGATGGCCACTGCGGGGAGGAGCACACGGCGCAGCAGTCGGAGCACGTCCCCGAGGGTATGCCACTGGGTCCGAAGCACTCGGGCGGCGCACCTAGACTCATCCTTTGTGCCTACCTATTCGTACGCCTGCCGAGAGTGCGCGCACCGGTTCGACATCCAGCAGGCCTTCTCCGACGACTCGTTGACGACCTGCCCGGCGTGTCAGGGGAACCTGCGCAAGGTGTACAGCGCGGTCGGTGTGGTCTTCAAGGGCTCGGGTTTCTACCGCAACGACTCGCGAGCGGGTTCAGGCACCTCCTCGCACTCAAAGGGATCCGAGTCCTCCGGTTCTGAGTCGTCATCCTCCGAGAGCTCCTCCTCCGGTGACGGGTCGTCCTCCTCAGAGAAGGCCTCGACCCCATCGAAGGACGGTGGGTCGAAGGAGTCCGCGTCCTCCGGCGGCTCGAGTTCTTCGACCGACGCCGGCTCAGGCTCCTCCTCGTCGTCCTCTGGCTCGTCCAACGGCTCGTCGTCGCGGGGAGGCTCGGGCTCCAAGCGGGCATCCGCGGCCGGCACCGCCAGGTAGGCGAACAGCCCGGCGGCATCGCTCCGGGCGCCCGCACCGCGGTTCGGGCACGGTCCCCACCAACCGGGTCCGGCCATCGCTGTCCACAGTGTCGCGGTGAGGCTCCGCCGGGCCCCGATGCCCCCCTACCGTACCGACGTGCCTTCGTTTCGCCGCGCCTCGCGAGCCCGTCCTCCGTCGGCCCGTCGACACCGGTGGCGCCGCGACCATGTGCGGCGTCTTGCGGCGGCGAGTGCCGCAGCCCTCGCCGTGTGGATTGTCATCACGACCCTTCGCGCCGACCCGGAGGGGCCGCGGGTGGATGCGGTGGTCGTGGCAGACGACTCCCCCGCAGGTCACGTGCTGCGCGACCGTGATCTCATGGTGCGATCGATGCCGGAGTCACTGGTGCCCGCCGGTGCAGCGAGCACGCGGCGACACTGGAGGGGGCGGACGCTCTCCGGGCCGATCCGTGCCGGGGCCGTTCTGACCGACAGCGATGTCAGTGTGGCCGCCTTGGCCCGGGGTCAGCCCCGCGGTGTCGTGGTCGCGCATCTCGACCTGCCCAGCGCGTCGTTGGCCGGCGCGGCGAGCCCCGGCACACGCGTCGAGGTGGTCTCGAGCGCTGACGGCACGGTCTTGGCCGACAACGCTTTGGTGTTGGCGCATTCGTCCTCAGCAGACGAGCCCGGCTCCCCCGGGGTCTTCGTCGCCGTGACCTCCTCCCAAGCCCGGCAGATCGCCGTCGCGGGTGCCGCGGGAGGGCCGCTGGGAGCGCCGACCTCCGGGCTGACCCTGGTGCTGCTACCCCCGGAGCGGGGCTCGCCGCCGGGGACGGAATGACAGCGGTGTCTGCCGTGGTCGGAAGGGTCAACCGCTCGGGTATCTTGTGCGTGATTCGGGCCCCCGGCGGAGAAGGACGTCATGTTTCAGGGATTCAAAGAGTTCATTCTGCGCGGCAACATCGTCGAGCTCGCCGTCGCGGTGGTCATCGGGACGGCGTTCGCAGCCGTCGTGGACACGGTGGTGTCGTCACTGATCAGCCCGATGCTGGCCCGAGTTGGGGGGGCTGATGTCGGTGCCTTCGGTATCCAGCTGGGCGCCGACGGCAACATGGCCACCCTGATCAACATCGGGGCCATCATCAACGCGGTGGTCATCTTCGTTCTGACCGCTGCGGTGGTCTACTTCATCGTCATCGTGCCGATGAACAAGCTCATGACCCTGCGTCGCACGGACGAGGAGCCTCACCTCGAGGAGAAGTCCGAGGACATCCTGCTGCTGACCGAGATCCGTGACCTGCTGCGCCAGCGCGAAGGTCACCCCTGACCCGGAACTATCGCCGGTCCCGCAGCCAGCTCGACTAGCCCCAGTGCGGGGGACGCTGCTGGTGCCACCACTCGTCTGAACCCTCGGTTTGCGGTTCATGCGACTCTGGCTCGGCGTCCGCGCCCTGCTCCTGGCCGAGCACGGCCCGTTGACCCTCGGACACGCCGTCCGTGGCCGCGCGACGGGCGCGCCGGGGGCGCCGTGGGCGTGGGGAGGCGGGCCCCTCGCTCATGGTCTCGGTGAGGTGGTGCGGTTCGCAGCCTCACGCACCAGCGACACCAGGGCCGCGACCTCACGGGCGGGGTCGCGGAAGAGGTTGGTCGACAGGACTCGCACCGGCGTCCATCCGAGGCGACTGAGCTGCTCGACGCGCAGACGGGTGCTGTCTCGGCCCGGTGGCAGAGGTGCTGGTTCCACGTCGAGGTCGACCGCGACCAGCAGCCGCCCGGGGCGGTTCGGATCCTCGATCGCGAGCGGCACCGCGTGCGGCCCGTGACCGACGTGCTGCTGCAGGACGTAGCCCTCCACCTCGAGTCGCTGCCGCAGGTCATCCACCAAGGGATGGACGGCGGCGTCCGTGGCCGGCCCGTCCAGCTCGGCCGGCTCATCCGGCCCACCTGTCGTGCTGGCGGCCCCTGCACCGGCGGATTCTGCTTTCGCGCTCTCCGCGCCTTCGACGTCCCGCGTCGTGGGGCTCTCCAACTGCTCGCCGGGCGCCCACGAGTCCTGCAAGAGCTGCTCCAGCATGCGAGCGCCGTGGCCCTCGGGTTCGGGGCCGACGTGGTCGGTCGCCAGCACGGTCACTGAACGGCGTGCCGCCGACAGCACCGTCGCGACGGCACTGGTCTCGACCACATGGTCAGGGTCACGGACCCACACCACACGGTCTCGGACGTCCCCACTCCACCGCGTCAGCGGCCGGCAGGCCACGTCACCGCTCTCGTCCGTGCCCACCGTCATGGCCAGAGTCGGGTTGCCGCGGGCGGCCTGTCGAATGCCGGTGCCGATCGCCTCGGCCATCTGCGGGTTGTCGGTCAGCACCATGACGCTGCGCGCGGCCCTGCGCATGAGATGGTCGGCGACGGTCGCCACACCGGTGGAAGCCACGTCCACCGCGTCGCTGATCAGTCGAAGCCCGGCGCGAGGAGCCGGCCAGACGCCGGGGAAGCTGTGCAGCGGCGAGGCCAGGGT
>JBAUJO010000132.1:0-4364 GCA_049683875.1 Ornithinimicrobium sp. | reverse complement strand
GGGTGCGTGGGCTGTGCTGCGGCACCCCGTGGAAGTCCAAGGGCTTGACCAGGGGGTATGAGGTGATGGCGGCCAGCGTGCTCCCGGCGGTGCGTCAGGCGAGCGACGACGGGGTGCTACCGGTGGTCCTCGACGCCTCCTCGTGCGTGGACGGCCTGCGCGAGATGCTCGCCGAGACAGCCCTCGACGTGCCCGTGCTCGATGCCGTGGAGTTCGTGGCCGAGAAGGTGCTGCCGCACCTGAGGGTGGAGCCGTCCGACGAGCCACTGGTGGTGCACCCGACCTGCTCCGGCGAACGAGGCGGCAGCACGGCTGCGCTGCTGCAGATCGCAGAGTCGATCAGCCGCGACGTGATCATCCCGACCGGGTGGGGCTGCTGCGCCTTCGCCGGTGATCGCGGGTTGTTGCATCCCGAGCTGACGGCCTCCGCGACCCGCCGTGAGGCTGCGCGGGTGCGGCAGAGCACCGCTACGGCATACGCCTCGCACAACCGCACCTGTGAGATCGGAATGACCAAGGCCACCGGGCGGCCGTACCAACACGTGTTGCAGCTGCTGGCCCGCGCGCTCGCGCCCGCCGGCTGAGCCGGGTGAGGGCGCCGTGGTGGCACCTCATACGGTAGGAGCCATGACCGTGACCGTGCGTGCGGCCCGACCCGAAGAGCTCGACGCCGCAGGAGATCTCGTGCTGCGCGCCTACCTCGACGATGCCTTGATCGAGCCCACCGACCCCTACTGCTCGCAGCTCAGGGATGCTGCCGGGCGGGCCCGCGACTCCGAGGTGTTGGTCGCGCTGCACGGCGACGTCCTCGCAGGCACGGTGACGTGGTGTCCGCCGCCCTCCTCCCATCGTGAGGTGGCCATGGCCGGTGAGGGGGAGATCCGCGGTCTGGGCGTCGCCGTGCCGTTCCGTGGCCGTGGCGTCGGTGAGGGGCTGGTGCGCGCATGCGTGGGCCGGGCCGGCGAGGCCGATCTGCACGCGGTGGCTCTGTGCACGGCTACACAGATGGGCGCAGCCCAGCGGATGTACGCCCGGCTGGGCTTCGTCCGAACCCCCGCGCGAGACTGGCTCCCGGTGCCGGATCTGCGTCTGCTGGCATATCGGCTGGACCTGCGGCGTTCGTGAGAGGGGCCCTCGGGCCCGTCCTGTTCCCTTCTCTTCTCGGGAGTCCGTGTGAGTCGCGTCAGCACCCGCGTGCCCATTCCGGGCGAGATCAAGGTGCTGGTGGCCTCGGCGTTCGTGATCGCCATCGGCTTCGGCCTTGTCGCCCCGGTGCTGCCTGCCTACGCCCGCAGCTTCGACGTGGGGGTGGCTGCCGCCTCGGTCGTCGTCTCCGCCTTCGCCTTCTTCCGCCTGGTGTTCGCCCCGGCGGGGGGCGCGCTGGTGTCCAGGCTGGGGGAGCGTCCCATCTATCTGGCCGGGTTGCTCATCGTCGCCGCATCCTCCCTGGCCACCGCCTTCGCGCAGAGCTACTGGCAGCTGCTCGTCTTCCGCGGGCTCGGCGGCATCGGCTCCACCATGTTCACCGTCTCGGCGATGGCGCTGCTCGTGCGCCTGGCCCCGCCGACGATCCGCGGCCGGGTGTCGTCGGCCTACGCCAGCGCCTTCCTCATCGGCGGCATGGTCGGCCCGCTGGTCGGAGGGGTGCTGGCCTCGCTGGGCCTTCGCGTGCCGTTCGTGGTGTACGCCGTGGCGCTTGTCGCCGCGGCCGCGGTGGTCGCGGTGCGCCTTTCGGGTGCGTCGCTGCGTCCGGACCCGGAGAAGCCGGTCCAACCGCCGATGCTGCTGCGCGAGGCCCTGGGGCACACGACCTACCAGGCGGCCCTGGCTTCGGCCTTCGCCAACGGCTGGTCGAACTTCGGGGTCCGGGTCGCGGTGCTGCCGCAGTTCGCTGTGGCCGTGCACAACGAGACGTGGGTCGCGGGCGCGGCGCTCGCCGTGGCGGCCATCGGCACTGCCCTGACGTTGCAGGTCGCCGGTCGGTTGGCCGACCGCGTAGGCCGTCGACCCTTGGTGATCACCGGCCTGGTCGTGACCGCGGTCGGGCTGGGGGTGATCGGGCTCTCCGGTGACCTACTGGTGCTGCTGGTGCTCTCGGCGGTGAGCGGCTTGGGAGCAGGGCTGCTGAACCCCGCCCAACAGGCCTCGGTCGCCGACGTCGTCGGCACCGAGCGCAGCGGAGGGACCGTGCTCGCCACCTTCCAGATGGCGCAGGACTCCGGGGCCATCGTCGGTCCCATCCTGATCGGCCTCGTCGCCGACACCGCGGGGTTCGGCTGGGCCTTCGCCCTGACGGGCCTGGTCAGCCTGGTGGCGGTGGTGCCGTGGCTGATGGCCACCGAGACCCTGGGCTCGGAGCCGCAGCAGGGTGTTACTGGTAAGAGACCATGAAGGGGGCCGGCTCATGGTTCATGGTCTCCTCAGGTGTGAACACGGGGGTGTCCTCGTCGTAGAAGTTCTTCCACCCGAAGGGCACTCCGGTCGGGGCCGCTTCCGTCACCGCCGACCAGGTCTTCAGCTTGTCGCCCGTCGCGCCCTGCCCGTCCATGTGGATCAGCACCTGGACCTCATCGCAGCCCCAGGTCGTAGGTCTGGCTGTCAGGCAACATCGAGACGCGGAACTGGTGTAGGACCAGGAGCTTCTGGGGCAGGTTCTCCTGCGCCGTGAGGTCGGCCAGCCAGGTGATGACGGAGTTCACCTCATCGGCCTCGACGTGACCGATCTGGCCCAGGGGCTCCTCTCCCGGCGCCAGACGCCACTCCGGGTCCAGAGCCAGGCCGACGTGCGGCATGCGCAGCAGCTCTTCGTAGATCTTGGCTTGGTCGAGGAAGTTTGCACGGCCGGGCTGAAGGTCCAACACGACGTAGACGCCCTCCTCGCCCGCCTGCTCGACCCAGGGCCGCAGCTGCTCCGTCGAGATCTCGCCCGAGTAGTCCCCGTCTGCTCCGGCATCGCCCTGCGCGATGGTGGCGATGATCTCCATCGTGGGCACCGTGGGCACGTCGCTGAACGGCTCGTACTCAACGGCCACCTCCTTGGCTCGTTGGACGCTTTCGTCCAGGTCCTGTTCGCCCAGCACCCCCAGGCTGGCTGTCCCCGGCGTGCCGTAGAGCGCGATGAGCCGGCGACCCGGGAAGAGGGCCTGTCCGCCGCCGGGCAGCTGCACACCGGTCTTGGCCAGCTCGGCGCGGGAGGCCAGCTGCTCGGCGGGGCCGAACTGCGTGCTCAGACCGACGACGTGTTCCGGCGAGGCCTCGGCCAGCGCAGTCACGACGTCGGGGTCCACGCGGATGTCGGCGTCCGTCGTCGAGAGCACGCGGGCTCCGGCGGCCTCTGCGGTGGCGCGGGTGGCGGCGGTGGTCGCCGGAGCGGCCTCGTCGCCGTCCAGCACGAGGACCGACACGTCGGACAGCCCGTCGACCTTCTCGAGCGTAGGCAGGTCGTCGCGGCTGCTGGCCACGTCGACGTCGAGCGCCGAGCTCAGTGTTGTCGCGGTATCGGCCCCGACCATCAGCACGTGTTGTGCCTCGAGCCGCTCGATCTCCTCGAAGGCGGCCTCCGTGCCGTCGTCCGCACCAGACGACGTGCTCGCTGCGTCGTCGGGCGAGGAGCCCGAGGGCCCGGCCTCGTCGAGCAGCAGCAACGGCACCCCGGTCTGCGTGGCCGCCTGGGCGGCCTCGTCCACCGCGGACCGGTCGCCGGCCGGGGCGAGCACCACGGACGGCGCGGTGACGAAGAGGGCACGGCTGGCCGCGACCGAGCTCTCGCTGGGGCTGCCGGAGGTGGCGTCCACGATGCTGGCAGCCTCGAGCGACCGTCGCAGCTCGACTGTCTCACCGGGCTGCTCCCCGGCTTCGGCGGCGTTGGCCTCGCCATCCTGAGCTGCCTCGTCAGGCCCGCTGGGACTGCACCCGGTGAGCAGCAGCAGCACGACACACAGACTCACGAAACGCATCCCTGCACGGTATGTCCTCCCCGCGCGTCAGCGCGGCCGCGACAGACCGACGAGGCCCGATCGCCGTCTGCGTGGCCCTATGCCTTCGGCGGCTTCTCCCCAGGCAGGCGGACCGTTCGAACACCCGGGCCCGGAGCTCCTCCGGCACACCGGGGGCCTGGTCGGTAACGGTGATGACCGCGTCGCGACCCTGCGCGGATGCGGTCGTGGGGAGGGCGAGCTCGACCACCGTGCCGGGCGGGGTGTGCAAGCGAGCGTTGCTCAGCAGGTCAGCCCGGCGATGCGGTCCTGCACCGCGTCCTTCGCAGTGAGGAACAGCGCCGGCCGCCTCGGATCCGGTCGCTGCCGTCTGCACCTGCCACCCCTCGTAGCGCAGCGCCATCTGCAGCAGGTCGGACAGCGTGGGCT
>JBAUJO010000131.1:0-23120 GCA_049683875.1 Ornithinimicrobium sp. | reverse complement strand
ACGCGTGGTCGCGCCGGCCGACGGTCCGTAGCCGACGAGGTTCGCCTCCCGCGTCGGCGCCTGCGCAGCCTCCGGGGCCGGCGTGGTCGCCGGAGCCGGCTCCTCGCCGACCTGGGGCACCAGGTCGTCCGGGCGGGGTGGTTGCTGGACATCCGCCTCGCCATCCTTCACCCCGTCCGACGCTGCCCGCTCTGTCTTGGAGCCGTCCGCCCGGTCACCGCTGCCGTCGTCGATGTCGATGATGGCCTTGCCGACCTCGACCACGTCACCCTCGGCGACCAGCAACGCGCGCACGATGCCGTCATAGGGGATGGGAAGCTCCACTAGCGACTTGGCCGTCTCGACCTCCACGACGACGTCGTTGGTCTTGACCGCGTCGCCCTTCTTGACCTTCCAAGCGACGATCTCGGCCTCGACGAGCCCTTCGCCCGGGTCGGGCAGGGGGAACAACGGCACGATGACTCCTCTTCGGTGCTGGTCTGGAGCCGACTGACCTGCTCAGTAGCTCAGGACGGTATCGACGGCGTGCAGGATGCGGTCCAGGTCCGGAAGGAAGACCTCCTCATGACGGCTCGGTGGGTAGGGGATGTTGTAGCCCCCGACCCGCAACACCGGTGCCTCCAGCTGGTAGAAACACTCGCGCTGCACCATGGCGGCCAGCTCGGCGCTCATCCCCAGGAAGGTGTGCGCCTCGGTGACGGCGACAGCGCGACCGGTCTTGGCGACAGAGGCGGTGATCGTCGGCACGTCCAGCGGTGACAGCGACCGCAGGTCGATGACCTCGATCGAGGGACCACCCTCCATCTGCGACGCCTGCGCGGCCGCCATCGCCACCTTGACCATCGGTCCGTACACCAACAGCGTGACGTCGTCGCCGCGCGCCCGCACCGCAGCCTCGTGTAGACCCAGCGGCGCGCTGTCGGCGAGCTCGATCTGGCCACGCTCGTGGTAGCGCCGCTTCGGCTCGTACAGCACGACCGGGTCGTCACTGGCGATCGACTGCTGCACCATCCAGTAGGCGTCCTCCGGTGTGGCGCACGAGACCACCCGTAGACCGGCGGTGTGGGCGAAGTAGGCCTCGTTGGACTCGCTGTGGTGCTCAACCGCACCGATGCCGCCGCCGTAGGGGATCCGGATGACCAAGGGCAACGTCAGCCTGCCCAGCGACCGGTAGTGCATCTTGGCGACCTGGCTGACGATCTGGTCGAAGGCCGGGTAGACGAACCCGTCGAACTGGATCTCGACCACCGGCCGGTAGCCACGCAGACACAGGCCGACGGCGGCGCCCAGAATGCCGGACTCGGCCAGAGGGGTGTCGATGACCCTGCTCTCCCCGAAGTCCTTCTGCAGGTTCTCGGTGATGCGGAAGACACCGCCCAGCTTGCCGACGTCCTCCCCCATCAGCACGACCTTCTCGTCGCCCTCCATCGCCGCACGCATCCCCGCGTTGAGCGCCTTGGCGATGCTCATCTTGGTCGGAGCGCCCGCGGCCCCTGTCATCAGTCCTCCTCGAATCCGGCGAGGTACTCGGCCAGCTCACTGGCCTCGCGCTCGACCCCGGGGTGCGGCTCGGCGTAGACGTGCTCGAACATCGCCGGGGGCTCGGGGTCGGGCATCTGCTGACAGGCCAGGCGGACGTGCCGTGCCAGCTCGTCTGCCTCGGCTCCGAGATCGTCCAGCCAGTCCTGGTCGACGAAACCCTGGGCCAGCAGGTAGGCGCGGAGCCGCTCGATCGGGTCCTTGGCTCGCCACAGGTCGACCTCGGCCTCGATCCGGTACTTGGTCGGGTCGTCGGAGGTGGTGTGCGCCCCCATCCGGTAGGTGAAGGCCTCGATCAGGGTGGGCCCCTGGCCGGCGCGGGCGCGGTCCAGCGCCGCACGCGTCACCGCATACGTGGCCAGCACGTCGTTGCCGTCCACCCGGACGCCGGGAAAGCCGAAGCCGCGAGCGCGTTGGTAGACCCCGATGGTGAACTGGCGGTCGTTGGGCTCCGAGATCGCCCAGTGGTTGTTCTGCACGAAGAACACCACCGGGGCCTGAGTCACCGCCGCGAAGACCAACGCCTCGTTGTAGTCCCCCTGCGCCGTGCCGCCGTCGCCGGTGAACGCCATGACCGCGGTGTCGCGCTCGAGGTCGCCGGTGCCGACGTCGCCGTCCCGGCTCACGCCCATCGCGTAGCCGACGGCGTGAAGCATCTGGTTGCCGATGACGATGGTGTAGAGGTGAAAGTTGTTCTCCGCAGAGTCCCACCCGCCGTGGTTGACGCCCCGGAACATCCCGAGCAGGTTGACCGGGTCCACCCCGCGACACCATGCGACGCCGTGCTCGCGGTAGCCGGGAAAGGCGTAGTCCTGGGCGCGCATCGCGCGGCCCGCTCCCACCTGAGCCGCCTCCTGGCCGAGCAACGACGGCCACAACCCGAGCTCACCCTGCCGTTGCAGCGCGAAGCCCTCGGCGTCGACCCGGCGCACCATGACCAGGTCGCGGTAGAAGCCGCGCAGGTCATCCTCGCTCACGTCGTCGAGGTACGACGCGTACTCCTGGCTGACCGAGCTCGGGCTGAGGCGCTCCCCCTCGGCGCTGAGGAACTGGACCATGTCCGGGCCGCCGTCGGTCACATCGACCTGCGGCGGCTCGTCGATGGCCACAGGCTTCGGTGTTGCTGACGCGACCTCCGTGTCGCTCACACGCCCTCCTTCGAGCCCGCCGCGGGGAGGGCTCTGACGACTTTCTACGGTACCGGACCAGCCATCGCCGCGTGTGCTCCCGCGTACGCCCCGGCCACCTCGATGAACCGGTCGTTGGCCTCGGTCTCGCCGATGGTGCACCGGGCGCCCTCCCCGGGAAAGGGGCGCACGATCAGACCGGCCCGAGCGCACGCCTCGGCGAAGTCCACCGTGTCCTCACCGAGGGGCATCCACACGAAGTTGGCCTGGGTGTCCGGCACCTCCCACCCCTGGGCGCGCAGTGCAGCCAGCACCCGCCCGCGCTCCTCGACCAGGCAGTCCACGCGCTCCTGCAGCTCCTCGAAGCAGCCCAGGCTGGCGATGGCCGCCTGCTGCGCGATGTCGGAGACCCCGAAGGGCGTCGCGGCCTTGCGCAGCCCTCCGGCGACCTCATCCGGCGCCACGCAGTAGCCGATGCGCAGGCCCGCCAGTCCGTACGCCTTGGAGAAGGTGCGCAGCACGGCGACGTTGGGGTACTCGCGGTACAGCGCCAGGGCATCGGGACAGTCGGGGTCGGTGGTGAACTCCAGGTAGGCCTCGTCGATCACCACGAGGGTGTCGTCAGGCACCTCGTCGAGCAGCGTCCGCAGCTCGTCCTCACGCACCGCCGGACCGGTGGGGTTGTTGGGCGAGCACACCAGGACCAGCCGGGTGCGGGCGCTGATCGCGTCGGCCATGGCGGGCAGGTCGTGCCGGCCGTCGTCATCCAGCGGCACCTGCACTGACGTGGCCCCGGCCAGCGCCACCACGATCGGGTAGGCCTCGAACGACCGCCAGGCGGAGACGACCTCGTCGCCGGGGTCACAGGTGATGTTGACCAGCTGGGTCAGCACCCCGACGCTGCCCGTTCCGGTGGCGATGTTCCCTGCCGGCACCCCGAAGCGGGCCGCGATCTCCTCGGTCAGCTCGGTGACGCCCATGTCGGGGTAGCGGTTCATCGACTGGGCCGCCTGCGTGACGGCATCCAGCACCGAGGGCAGGGGCGGATAAGGGTTCTCGTTGGAGCTGATCTTGAAGGCAGGGCCGCCCTGCCTCGACGCGGCGGGCTTCCCGGGCTTGTAGGCCGGGACGGCCCGCAGCGTCCGGCGCAGTCGGACCGGCGACTCGTCGTGATCGGTCATGGCCTCACCATAGCCATCTCCCAGGTTGCCCCCGGGTTGGCCTGCCACGATGTGTCGATGGGTTCCTTCCTGCTTCGCGTTGTGGTCAACGGCGTCGCCCTGTGGGTCGCCGCGCTCATCGTTCCCGGCATCTCGTTCGGCGCGCAGTCCGGCCTGGTAGCCGAGGTGATCTCGATCGCCGCCGTCGGCCTGATCTTCGGCCTGCTGAACGCCGTCGTCCGCCCGATCCTGTTCCTGCTCTCTCTGCCGCTGCTGATCCTCACCCTCGGCCTGTTCACCTTCGTGCTGAACGCGGTCATGCTCAGCCTGACGTCGTGGGTCGCAGAGATCGTGGGCCTGAGCTTCACGGTCGACCACTTCTTCTGGGACGCCATCCTCGGAGCGCTGGTGATCAGCATCGTCTCGCTGATCCTCAGCCTGCTCTACCAGGAGGAGCGCGCCCCAGCGCGCTACTAGCCGGTTGTCCGCGGGGCCGCCTCAAGACGACGCTGGGCTCGTTCGAGGTCGGGGCGCAGGCGTGGAAACGCTGCGATCGCCTCGGCCCATCCGCTCTCCATCACCGGAAGCCGGCGGTGCGCGCGCACCACGGCCGAGCGAGCCTGGGCCGGGTCCACGCCGACCTGGGTGTCCTGGCCGGGATGTCGGACATAGACCCAGGCCAGGGACCGAGAGTCCAGGATGGTCGGCAGCTCCCGGTGCACCTGCCGGTGTCTGCGGATGACCGGCATGTCGAGCCTTCCCCGGCGCGCGTCGAAGGATCCGGTGTAGGCCTGCCCGATTGCGATCAAAGGTGAGACCCACGGGCGGAAGTCGAAGAGACCGTGGCTGTTGATTCGCGCCGCCAAGCCGTAGCCCGGGCTCAGCACCCAGCCGCGATGCTGGTCGGTGACGTGCGGGGCGAGCTGGTCGAGAAGGTCAACGCTGATGAGGTCGTCATCGTCGACACGCAGCATCACGACGGGACCGCTACGCCCCTCGAGCCGAAGGTGGGTGGCCACCGTCTCGCTGAAAGCCTGCTGGCCACGCAACGGCATGAGCCGGATCGCGTCATGGGCCGCGGCGAGGTCGCGTACGTCGTCGAGGTAGCGCGCAGGCAGATCCTCGGAATGCTGGACCAGCACCCGAAAGTCGTGACGCTGAGCCATCTGCTGGTAGTGGGGCACCGCCCAGGTGCGGAAGATGCGCATGCGAGTCCGCATCCGCTCTTTGCTCCACAGATGGTCTCGGTACTCCTCGGGGGACTCGAACGTCCCCGATCTCGTGGCCCGCCACTGTGGCGTCGTCGGGTCGAAGACACTGAACCGCACCACCGCCCGGTACTGTGCGGGCGGGAGCTGGCTCATCGGCCGTGTCCTCCGCCGAGCCCAGACGCGTGGTCTGCGATCACTCACGTTCCGGCTCGCCCTCCTTGCCACGCATCGTCCAGATCGGTGAGGACCAGGCCATCTCGCCGTCGACCAGGTAGGCCCGAACATAGTAGAAAGACGTGCCGACGGGGACCTGCCCCGCCGAGGCGTCCTCGGTCCAGGTGGTCTCGATCTCGCGTGAGCCCAAAGTTGTCAGACCACCCACCGAGCGCTGCAGGCACACTGCGCCGTCAGCGTCCGGTGGCCCCGCGATGTCCAGCGTCTGGCCCCCGTCGAACGCCACCCGGATCGCTGCCAGCGTGGTGCGCAGGCGTCGCGGCCCGATCGTGACCTCGACCAGCGCCGACGGCGGGCCCACCAGGGTGAGTTCGACCGCGCCGCGCTGCGCCCCGTACGGCTCACCGAAGCTGTGGGTCGAGTTCTGCCAGCTCACAGAGCTGGGACTGACCTCGGTGACCTCCGGGCTCCACCAGGGGGTCGACAGCACGCGACCCTCCTCGATCGTCAACGTGCCGTCCCACACCGCCACGCCCTGCGCCGCGCCCCACTCGATGCGCAGCCCTAGGGCGTCCTCTCCTTCGCCGGCGACTGCGGGGGACACCTCGTGCACCAGCCACCCGTTGCGCACGACCTCGAGCCGGGCGAGGTCGGCATACCCCTCGGCGCGGATGTGCAGCTTTCGCTCACCGTGGATGTCGGCCTCCTCGCCCATGAACGCCTCGCCACCCTCGCTGCCGGTGAGCCGGACGTCGAGGGTGACGCCGCGGGTCGTGGCCGCGAACGTGCGGCGGGCCTGCAGAGCTGCGAAGACGTCGCCGCGCTGCAGCGAGGGTGCCCATGCGCCGACGTAGCTGGCACCGTGGCCGTGGTCGGAGGAGCCGACGAACCCGAAGCGGTGCCCGCGCAGCAGACCGTCCATCGTGAACGTCCCAGTGGCGGTGCCGTCGGAGTACTGCCGGAAGCACCCCGGCCCCTCGTAGTTGCCTCGACAAGCCTGGAAGATCTCCACCAGCCGTGAGTACGTGGTGTCGTGGTAGTCCCAGTCGTTGTAGACCATCGCCGCCCCCGGGTGGTGCGGGATGGTGATCGCGGGGTAGGCCGGGTGCTCACGCAGCGCGGCCCACAGCCCGGCCGGGTCGGTCGTCCCCTCGGCGAAAGCGGAGAAGGTCGGCGCTCCACGATCCACGTCGCCGAAGATGACGTTCTGGTGACCAGAGCTGGCCGAGGTCCACTCGAAGCCGTAGAAGGGCACGAACACCTCGGGGATATGAAATAGGTCGGCGATCTTCTGGATGCTCCACCACTGGTAGTCCGAGGAGTTCTCGGCGTGGTCGGTGACCGCCCAGAAGTCGTAGTCGTTGACGTCCCACGCGTAGCGGTAGAAGTCCTCCAGGCTGGGCTCGTCGCCGGAGGTGCAGCGGCTGACCAGGGAGTGTCGGTGCAGGTCCCCCCAGTACAGGTGCATCGTCTCGCCGCGGACGTCGGTGCTCGGCCGTTCCGCCCGCCCGGCAGAGCCTCCCGGCTCGGCCACGCTCAGCCAGCGTCGCGCCTCCACTCGTTCACCGGCGTGCGCCATCGGTCGACCCGATCCGCCCGGCCTCTCGGCCTCGTCAGCGGGGGTCTGCGGCGCCCACGCGGGCCCGGAGGAGGCCCAGGTGGTCAACACCACCTGACCCAACCCGTGGACCCCGTGCCAGATGATCGACCCGTGGTGCTCGTACAGGTAGGGGCACTCCCGCCCGCCGAAGCCCTCGGTCCAGGTCAGGGCGCGCTCCAGGCGCCGGTCCATCTGCGCGGCGATGTGGACCCCACCCTCAGCGGCAGCCATCGACACCTCCTCCAACGTGCCGTCGGTGCCACTGAAGCTGACCGGCGGCTCCCACCCAGTGGGCCCCAGGGTCTGGGCGGCGACCTCCCAGTAGTAGGTCATCAGCGGCAGGCGACGGTGCACCCGGTAGGCGACGACCAGCCCCCCGTCGGCCGTGGCCACAAGCTTGGGCAGTCCCGAGGGCACCACGTCGAGAGTCCCTGCGAGCAGTCCCGGCGCCTCGCGGACCCCGTCGTTGAGCACCTGCACGACGCACAGGGTGGCGCTGACGTCGGGGATCAGCTCGGAGGGGACGCTGTCTCCGGAGGCGCGGACGCCCGGGATCCTGGTGGGGTCGGCTCCGACCTCGGCGGCGGAACGAAGCCGGGTGGGTCCGCTCCCACCGTGACCGTGCACGACGATCTGGTCGAAGGCGCACCACAGCCGGCCGTCAGCCGTG
Source organism: Ornithinimicrobium sp. (assembly GCA_049683875.1). Taxonomy (GTDB): domain Bacteria; phylum Actinomycetota; class Actinomycetes; order Actinomycetales; family Dermatophilaceae; genus Ornithinicoccus. The sequence continues at coordinate 15,639 of JBAUJO010000131.1, read as the reverse complement.
ACCGCCAGGCTGGGGTGCAACGCGTAGTCCGAGCCCCCGGTGATCGCCCGCGGCTCACCCCAGCCGCCCCCGTCGTCGCGCTCGCGCAGGCACACGCGGTAGGAGCCGTCGGCATACTCCGACCACGCGAAGGCGAGGCCGCCGCCGGGCCTTGCGCACAGGGCCGGGTCCCAGACGTTGGCCTCGACGCCGCCGGTGACCGCCTCGGTGTCGCTCCAGCCGGCCGCGGTGTGGCGGCGCATGAAGACGGCGAACCGTGAGCCGTGCCGGGCCTGCCAGCACAGCACCAGCGACCCGTCGGCGGCCACCGTGGCCTCCTGGTTGAAGCTGGGGTGGTCGGTGTCGGAGACCTGCTCCAGGGGGGTCCACCCAGCCTTCCCCCGCCGGGCCGCCCAGACCGACACCGGGGCGGAGGGGCTGTCGCGCCGCCCGACGAACACCCATCCCTCTCCCACGGTGTCGATCAGGGCCGTGGGGCGGAAGAGGTCCACCGGGTCGGTGGTGACCTCCTCGACGACGGGTCGACCGTCCGCGCCGAGCCACCGAGACCGCAGCACCTCCCCACGCTCGGGCACCCATTCCAGCCACACCGTCAGGCTCGTGGAACCCGGGCCGGTGGCGATCGAGGGACGCGCCGCACGGGCCGACTCCGCGACCCACTCCACGCCCTCGCGAGCCCGACCCGGCAGCGCAGGCGAGGCCGAGAGCACGGCGTCCGCGGTGCTGAGCTGGGCTTGGATGCGACCCTGGCCCTCGTCCACCCACATGTACCGCAGCGGGTCGGGATCCAGCGCCGCCTCGGTCTGCGCCACGTCCAGCCCGGCGTTGATCGCCTCGCTCATCCGGCGGTTGAAGTCGAGCACGAGATCGAGGTCGCGGCGCTGCGCCGCGGTGTAGCTGCCGTCGTGGTGGTCCAGTCCCCCGCACGCTCCGGCGTGGTGGTGGGTGTGCGGGCTCATCCAGGTCCTTCCGACGTCGTCGCCGCGGGCACTCCGTCCTCGAGGTAGGCCGTGCGTCCTTCGTCACCGAGATGGTTCAGCAGGCGGACGACGTAGGGGGCGCAGTGCTCTTCCACACGCGTTGCGTCGCACCAGTTCACGGCCGCGATCTCGGTGGCTTGAAGGTCGGCCCGAGCCACCAGGTCCGGATGCTGCCCCATGTCGAACACGAGCAGCACCGCATCGTCCCACTGCCGGTAGGGCGGGAGCCAGTCGACGGCCAACAGCGCGCCGACGTCCACCTGCACGCCGAGCTCCTCGCCGATCTCCCGGCTCAGCGCCGCGGCCGGCGACTCGTGAGGGTCGACAACACCGCCGGGAAGGTCCCACTCCTGCTTGTAGGTGAGCTGGCACATCAGGATGTCGTCGGCCTCGTTGCGGATCAGACCCTGCGCGATGACCCGCTTGGTGGGCAACGTGGCGTTGAGCATGGCCAGGAAGCCCTCGCGTGTCCCAGGAGCGGGGTCATCGGCCAGCCGAGCCAAGCGCAGCACGTCGACCACGGACCCGCTGGCCCCGGTCTGCACACCCCGAGCCACGCCCTCCGGACGCATTCCGGCTCGCTGCAGGGTCCGGCGCAGCTCGAGCTCGGTCCTGGGCACCTCGGCCTCGATGCGGGTCAGGCCGTCCTCGAAGCGCGCCTGCAACAGCTCGGCCAGCGCTCGGGGTGCGTTCGGGTCCTGCCACCAGGGGTCTTTGTCGGACCAGGTCAGCGTGGCCCTGCCCGGGCCGGTCGACTCGATCGTCCAAGGGCCCATCGGGCCAGACTGTCATAGGCCCCCTGCAGCCCTCAGGTCAGCCTTTCGACCCGACCGGCCCATGCGCCGCCGTCGCCAGGTCCATCGTCCGGAACACCGCGCAGTCCGGCATCCGGACGGCATACTGCCCGGTATGCGTGTCTTGGTCACCGGCGGCGCCGGGTACATCGGGTCCCATACGTGTGTGCAGCTGCTCAGCGCGGGGCACGAGGTCGTGGTGGCCGACAACTTCAGCAACTCCAAGCGCTCGGTGCTGCCGCGGATCGAGAGCCTGGGCGGGGCAACGCCCACGCTGCGCGAGCTCGACCTGACCGACGCGCCCGCCGTGGACGACCTGTTCGCCTCGGAGACCGTGGACGCGGTCATCCACTTCGCCGGCTCCAAAGCGGTCGGGGAGTCGGTGGACCAACCGATCCGCTACTACCGCAACAACATCGGTGCAACCCTGACTCTCGTGGAGGCGATGGGTCGCTACGGGGTGCGTCATCTGGTCTTCTCCTCCTCGGCGACCGTCTACGGCCCGCGGGCCCCGGTGCCGATGACCGAGGACCTGCCCACCTCGGCCACCAACCCCTACGGCTGGACCAAGGTGATGATCGAGCAGATCCTCACCGACCTCGCCACCGCCGAGCCCGACTGGCGGGTCGCACTGCTGCGCTACTTCAACCCGGTGGGCGCGCATCCGTCCGGGCGGATCGGCGAGGACCCCAGCGACATCCCCAACAACCTCATGCCGTTCGTCGCCCAGGTGGCAGTGGGCCGTCGCGACAAGCTGTCGGTCTTCGGCGGGGACTACGACACCGAGGACGGCACGGGGGTGCGCGACTACATCCATGTCGAGGACCTTGCCGCCGGGCACCTGGCCGCGCTGGAATGGATCAGCGGGCACGAGCGCGCAGTCTCGACGTGGAACCTGGGCACCGGGCAGGGCACGAGCGTGCTGCAGATCATCGAGGCGTTCGCCGCGGCCAGCGAGCAGGAGATCCCGTATGCCGTCGGTCCCCGACGCCCGGGTGACATCGCGGCCTCCTACGCCGACCCCTCCCGGGCACACGAGGAGCTCGGGTGGCGGGCCGAGCGCACGGTGCAGGACATGTGCGCGGACACCTGGCGATGGCAGCAGGCCAACCCCCACGGCTATCCCGAGTACGAGCGCGATGGCTGACAAGCTCAGTCGCACGCGGTTGGCGAACGAGTCGTGGGAGGCGCTGTTCCGGGCGCAGGCGACCCTGAGCCGTGAGTTCGAGTCCAGCAACGACTGGGGCGACCTGCTACCCGGGGAGTACGGAGTCCTCTACGCGCTGGCGAGCGCCGGGCCCGCGGGCCTGCGGATCACGGATCTCATGAACGACGCGCTGCTGACCCAGCCAGGGCTGTCCAGGCTCGTGGCGCGCCTGGAGACCCGCGGTCTGGTGACGCGGCGCAACGACCCGGCGGACGCCCGCGCAGCCCGGATCGTCCTGACGGCGGTAGGTCACGAGACGCAGCGCCAGGCGGGGCGTCGGCACGCCCGGCACGTGGGGGTCGCGATGACCCGCGCCCTGGACGCGGAGGAGATGGAGACCCTTCGCCAGCTGAGCACGAAGCTCGTCGAAGCAGCGGGTGCGCGCGCGACGGAGGCGAAGGCCCCGCCTCCGTAGACGGAATACATGCTCAGTCATGTTGTTGTCCTCATCGACACACCACGACCCGTGGCGATGACCACGTCAGGAAAGGGCATCCAGGCATGACCGGCACGACTACCGCCCCGCAGACGGCCAGCCGCATCGAGTTCGGACTCGACACGTTCGGCGACCTCCCCGAAGACAGCCAGGGCAACCTGCTGTCCCACGCCGGTGCGATCCGGCATGTCGTCCAGGAGGCGGTGCTGGCCGACCGGCTCGGTGTCGACGTCATCGCGCTGGGGGAGCATCATCGACCCGAGTACTCGATCTCCACTCCCGAGACGGTGCTGGCTGGCATCGCCTCTCGCACCGAACGCATCAAGCTCGCCTCCGGCGTCACCGTGTTGTCTTCCGATGACCCGGTGCGGGTGTTCCAGCGGTTCGCGACCGTCGACGCCCTCTCCGGGGGCCGGGCGCAGGTCATCCTGGGACGAGGGTCGTTCACCGAGTCCTTCCCGCTCTTCGGCTACGAGCTGGCCGACTACGACGTGCTGTTCGAGGAGAAGATCGGTCTCTTCGCCGAGCTCCTGCGAGAGCGGCCGGTCACGTGGCAGGGAACCACCCGCTCTCCCTTGCAGGACGCCGACGTGTACCCCAAGACCGAGTCCGGACGGCTCGACACGTGGGTCGGTGTGGGCGGCTCACCACAGTCGGTCATCCGCGCCGCCCGCTACGGCTTCCCCCTGATGCTGGCCATCATCGGCGGTCAGCCGGACCGCTTCGCTGCCTACGTCGACCTCTACCGGCGCGCGGCCGCCCAGTTCGCCACCGTCACTCACCCGGTCGGGATGCACTCCCCGGGGCTCGTCGCCGACACCGACGCCGAAGCCGTCGAGACCGTCTGGCCCCGGTACCGGGTGATGCACGACCGGATCGGCGCCCAGCGTGGCTGGCCGCCGATCACGCGACAGGCCTACGAGGCCGAGGTCGCCCACGGCTCGCTCTACATCGGCTCGCCCGAGACCGTCGCGACGAAGATGGCCCGGGCCATCCGGGCCCTCGATGTCGGCCGGTTCGACCTGATCTACTCCACCGGGTCCATTCCGGCCGCAGCACGTCTGCGTTCGGTCGAGCTGTACGGCGCCGAGGTCATCCCGCGCGTTCGTTCACTCCTGTCCGCTGACCAGCCACAACGCGCCGGGGTGGCGTCGTGACCCATCCACCCTCACCTGCTCCACCAGGCGGTTCCGCGGCGGTGGGCACGATCGGGATTCTCGGTGCCGGCAAAGTGGGCACCGTGCTCGCCCGGCTGGCCGTGGCCGCGGGTTACCGCGTGCTGGTCGCGGGGTCGGGTGAGCCCGAGAAGATCGCGCTCACCGTCGAGGTCCTGGCCCCGGGAGCCGAGCCCACCAGCGCCGTCGACGCGGCACTCAAGGCCGACGCCGTCGTCCTGGCCGTCCCCTTGAGCAAGCACCACCACCTACCCACCGACGCTCTGGCCGGAAAGCTCGTCCTGGACGCGATGAACTACTGGTGGGAGGTCGACGGGGTGCGCGACGACCTCACCGACCCACGGACCTCCACCAGCGAGATCGTGCAGGACTTCCTCCGCGGCGCCCGCGTGGTCAAAGCGTTCAACCACATGGGCTATCACGACCTCGACGAGGGGGCCCGGCCGACCACGTCGGACGGTCGCAAGGCCGTGGCCATCGCCGGAGACGACCCCGACGACCTCGCTGCCGTGGCCACCATCGTCGATGACCTAGGCTACGAGCCCGTCGCGATCGGGAACCTTGCCGCCGGCGTCAAGCTCGAGCCCGGCACGGCGCCCTTCGGCGCCAACGTCGACGCCTCCGGGTTGCGCGAGCTGGTCGACACGTTCCTCGATACCGACCGCGGGCGTCAGGTCATCGCTGCCCGCCGGTAGGCGACAGGCCCACGAGGGGCCAGAGCGAGCGCCTCAGGATGACCGAGCCCGCCCTTGGCGCTGCCCACCGGCACGCTGACCACGAGATCGCCGGCCACCAGAGCGCTGACCACCAGTGCGCTGAGCACCAGTGCGCTGTCCGGGGTGACGGCGACTGCGCGGAGCCTTCCGAGGGTGTTCGCTCGTCGTCTCGGCGGTTGGTGAGCCCACCGGAACCGGGGCCGGGCTGCCTTCGGCTCGGGGCGCAAGCTCGCGGAGCATGGGGTGCCCCACTCGCACCCGGGTCGTCGTCGCTGTGACGCCGGCCTTCGTGGTCAGCGCGTGCACATCGCGGACCTGCTCATCGGTCATCAGCGTCACGACACGACCCGAGGCACCGGCCCGTGCTGTGCGACCCGAGCGGTGCAGGTATGCCTTGTGCTCCTCCGGCGGATCGGCATGGATCACGAGTCCCACGTCATCGACGTGGATGCCGCGGGCTGCGATGTCCGTGGCGACCAGGGTCGGCGCCTGTCCCGAGTGGAAGGCGTTCAGGTTGCGGGTGCGGGCGTTCTGGGCCAGGTCCCCGTGCAGCTCGACGGAGTGGACGCCGCGCTCGTTGAGCTGCTTGGCCATTCTCTTGGCCCCGCGCTTGGTCCGGCTGAACACCAGGCTCCGTCCGGGGCCGAACGTGAGGTCGGCCAGGATGTCGAGTCGGTCGTGGCGAGAGATGTGCAGCACGTGATGCTCCATGGTGGACACCGGCGACTGTGGTGAGTCGGCGCTGTGCAGCACTGGGTTGGTCAGGTAGCGCTTCACGAGCACGTCGATTCCACGGTCGAGCGTCGCCGAGAACAGCATCCGCTGCCCGCCCTTCGGAGTGCGATCCAGCAGCCGCTTGACGCTGGGCAGGAACCCCAAGTCGGCCATGTGGTCGGCTTCGTCCAGCACCGTGATCTCGATGGCGTCCAACGTGACGTCGCCGCTGCCCAAGAGATCCTCCAACCGCCCCGGGCAGGCGATGAGCACGTCGACCCCGCTGGTCAGCCCGCGGATCTGGCCTTGTTTGCCCACACCTCCGAAGACAGTGAGTACCCGCATGTGGGCCGCACGTGCCAGCGGTTCGATGGAGGTGGCGATCTGGCTGGCCAGCTCCCGGGTGGGCGCCAGGATCAGCGCTCGTGGACGGCGCGGCTTGCGCTGCAACGTCGACGCCTGGAGCCGCGAGATCACGGGCAGCGCGAAGGCATAGGTCTTACCCGAGCCGGTACGGCCGCGACCAAGCACATCCCGGCCGGCAAGGGAGTCGGGCAGCGTGGCGGCCTGGATGGGTGTGGGATCGGTGATTCCTTGCTTGCGCAGACAGGACACGAGGGATGTGGGCACGCCGAGACCGGCGAAGGACTGCAGGGACAAAGGAGGACTCCAAGAGGTTGAGCGGGCGGGCAGCCCGAAGCCACGCGAACAGTCAGCGGGGCACCTTCCTCACCCTATCCCACTGCGCCCGCCCGGCCGGTGAGACCCTCGTGCTGCGGCCCAACACGCTGGTGCTCGACCGACCGCACTGCGCCCAGAGCGCCCGCGGCGACCGCCCTGATCCGCTCGCGCGCCGTCATCCTCGCCGGCCTGCACACCCTGCTGGCCGCGACCGTGGTCACCACCACTGCCGTCGCCGCCACCGCGCTGGCCGCCGGAACGGTGTCCCCTCCCATGGGCGCCTTGGTGACCCTGACGCCGATAGCCCTCACTGAGGCCTTGGTGGGGCTGGCCGAGGTGTCCGGGGCGTGAGCACGAGCTCACGAAGCCGGTGACCGGATCGAGTCGGTGCTGTCGGCGAAGCCCGCGGTCGCCGACGCCGGAACACGGTCGGTGCCCGGCACGGCACTACCGGTCATCGCCACCGGGGTGCGCGCGACCTGGGAGGATCACGACCTCCTCGGGCCCTTCACGCTGCCCACACTCGAGCCGGGGACGAGGGTGCGTGTGAAGGGGGACAACGGGATGGGCAAGTCCACCCTCTTGGCGGTGCTCGCACGCCAGCTCGACCCGGTCTCGGGCAGGCACCAGCTGAACGGCGTACCAGCGAGTCACGTCCACCTGGAGGAGGCGAGAGCGGCCGTGGCCGTGGTCGACGACGAGCCCCACGCGTCCGCCGGCACCGTGCGGGCCAACGTTCGGCTCGCCAACCCACAGGCGAGCGATGACGACATCCAGGCCGCGCTCGCAGCGGCAGACCTGCAGCGATGGCTGGAGGGCAGCCGCAGGGTCTGGACACGACCGTGCGCGGTCTCAGCGGCGGCGAGCCATCGTCAGGGCCAGCCTGGTCGTGTCGGCGTCGGCTAGCTTCCCCTCGGTGCACGCTCCCGGAGGGGCCCCAGTGGTCAACACACCCGTGCTGGGCCTAGCCTGAGCCGGACGGGTCACGAGCACGAGGAGTGGACATGGGCGACAACGTATGGATCTGGGTGGTGCTCGCCATCGTGGTGGTGGCGGTCCTGCTGTTCGCCCTCATGGCGGCGCGGAGGCGCAAGGCGCGCGCGAAGGCGGCCGAGCTGCGTAAGAAGGCAACCAAGGACGAGCCGAGAATCGGCGAGCACGAGAGAACGGCCACCGAGCTGCAGCAGGACGCCGTGGACGCCCGCGCCGAGGCCGACCGGTTGCAGGACGAGGCCGACCGCGCGGAGGGCCGGGCCCGCGCTTTGGAGGAGCGCGCCCAGGAGTCCGTGCTGGCCGCGCGTGAAGAGCGCGACTCTCAGATGGACGTCCTGATGGACGCCGAGAAGGTCGATCCGGACAAGAAGAAGTGACTACGTGGGCCGGTTGAGACGGCCCGAGCAGCGCGTCCGCTCTGCGAGGATGGCGGTATGGCATCGCTGCAGGACATCTCTCCGCCGATAGCCCTCGGAGCGTTGGATGGCCGATACCGCGGCGTGGTCGGGGCGCTGGTCGAGCACCTGTCCGAGCCAGCGCTGAACCGGCAACGGCTGCATGTGGAGATCGAGTGGCTGATCCACCTGACCGACCACGACGTCGTGCCCGGCGCCGGAAGCCTCAGCGAGCAGGAGCAGGACCGCCTGCGGGCCCTCGTCGAGCATTTCGACGCCGGCGCGATCGCCGAGCTGGCTGCCATCGAGGCCGAGACCGTGCACGACGTGAAGGCCATCGAGTACTACCTGCGCCGACGCCTCGACGACCGGCTGGACCGTCGAGACGATCTGGGCGAGCTTGTGCACTTCGCCGCGACATCCGAGGACGTCAACAACCTGTCCTATGCGCTGATGATCCGCGGCGCGGTCAACGAGGTGTGGCTCCCGGCCGCCACAGACCTGGCCGGCCAGATCGGCGACCTGGCGCGCGACCTGGCCGAGGTCCCGCTGCTGGCGCATACCCACGGTCAGGCGGCCACACCCACCACGATGGGCAAGGAGCTGGCCGTGCTGGCTCACCGGCTCGACCGGCAGATAGGGCGGATCGAACGCGCCGAGTACCTGGGCAAGTTCAACGGCGCGACCGGCACCTACGGCGCCCACCTGGCGGCCGTGCCCGAGGCAGACTGGCAGCAGGTCAGCCACGACTTCGTCACCGGTCTCGGCCTGACCTGGAACCCGCTGACCACTCAGATCGAGAGCCACGACTGGCAGGCTGAGCTCTACGCCGACCTGGCCCGGTTCAACCGGGTCCTGCACAACCTGTGCACCGATGTCTGGTCCTACGTGTCGATGGGGTACTTCACACAGGTCCGGGGCCAAGGAAGCATCGGTTCCTCGACCATGCCCCACAAGGTCAACCCGATCCGCTTCGAGAACGCCGAGGCGAACCTCGAGGTCTCGAACGCGCTGCTCGACGTGTTGGCCACGACCCTGGTCACCTCTCGACTGCAGCGCGACCTGACCGACTCCTCCATGCAGCGCAACGTGGGCACGGCGCTGGGACACTCACTGTTGGCGGTGGACAACGTCCGCCGTGGCCTGCACGGGCTGGACGCCAACCCCGGTGCCATGGCCGCCGACCTCGAGGCGAACTGGGAGGTGCTCGCGGAGCCGGTGCAGTCGGTGATGCGGGCGCTGGCTGCGGCAGGTCACGAGGGGATGGCCGACCCCTACGACCGTCTCAAGGAGCTCACCCGTGGTCGGCGCGTCTCCGGCGAGGGCCTGCGCGCCTTCGTCCGTGGTCTCGGTCTCCCCCCTGAGCACGAACAGCGCCTCGTCGAGCTGAGCCCGGCCACGTATCTCGGCCTCGCGCCGAGGCTCGTGGACCACCTCCAGCGCTGACGCGGTAGGGCCGTAGACGGTCGGCGTGTGGCGTAGAGTCCGCGGTTCTCATACCCCCTGGGGGTATGCTGAAAGCATGCAGCAACCCAGCTACCACGACACCAAACAGGCCCAGCTGGCCCGCCTCGCCCGCATCGAGGGCCAGGTACGGGGCATCGCCCGGATGGTCGACGAGGACACCTACTGCATCGACGTCCTGACCCAGGTCAGTGCCGCCACGCAGGCGTTGAACTCCGTCAGTCTGTCGCTGCTGGAGGAGCACATCGGGCACTGCGTCGTCGACGCGGCTCGGGAGTCCGATGAGGCGGCCGGGGTCAAGGTCGCCGAGGCCAGCGCCGCCATTGCCCGCCTCATCCGTCGCTAGCAGCCACGACCACGAACAGCGCCCGCCACCCACCGTCCGCGAAGGAGCCATGTCCACCACCACCAGCCAACCCCGTCAGGTCGACCTCATGATCGGCGGCATGACCTGCGCCTCGTGCGTGTCCCGGGTGGAGGGCAGCCTCAACAAGCTCCCGGGTGTCCAGGCGAGCGTCAACCTGGCAACCGAGAAGGCCCGGGTCAGCTACACCGACCCGCAGACGATCGAGGATCTCGTCGCCGCCGTCGCCACCACCGGCTACACCGCGCGGCCCGCATCGCAGCGGCACACTGCCGCGCCCGGCTCGGAGGACCAGGATGCTCAAGGGGGGCCGACGCACGACGGCTCCTTGAACCAGGCGGACCACATGAACCACCAAGTCATCGGCGACCGCGCACTCAGAGTGAGGGCGGTCGTTGCCTCGGTCCTGGCCCTGCTCGTCCTGCTGCTGGCGATGGTGCCGCCGGTTCGCGACGCCGCCGGAGCCGCGGGCCCATGGTTGCAGCTCGTGCTGACCTCGCCGGTCTACCTGTGGGCCGCGTGGCCGTTCCACCGCGCGGCGGCGATCAACGGCCGGCACGGGGCCTCGACCATGGACACGCTGGTCTCGATCGGTGTGACGGCGGCCTACGGCTGGTCCGTGGTGGCACTGCTCACCGGGTTCACCCAGGACCTGTACTTCGAGACGGCTGCCATCGTCACCGCGTTCCTGCTCATCGGTCGATACGTCGAGTCCCGGGCCAAGGCCGCCGGCCGGTCGGCATTGACCGCCCTGCTCGAGCTCGGGTCCGCCGAGGTCGCCGTGCTTCGGCACGACCCGCGAAGCGGCGCCTGGCGCGAGCACCGCATCGCGACCGACGACCTCGCTGCCGGCGACCGCTTCGTCGTGCGGCCGGGCGAGAAGATCGCCACCGACGGTGAGGTCATCGAGGGGCGCAGCGCGGTGGACACCAGCATGGTCACCGGCGAGTCGGTGCCGGTGGATGTCGAGCCGGGGATGAGGGTCACCGGCGCGACGATGAACGCCCACGGACGGTTGGTGGTGCGAGCGACCCGGGTGGGTGCGGACACCACACTGGCCCAGATCACCCGGCTCGTGGAGGACGCCCAGACGGGTCGAGCCCCGGTGCAACGGCTCGCCGACCGGGTCTCCGCGGTCTTCGTGCCGGTGGTGCTGATCATCGCGGCCCTGACCTTCCTGGGGTGGCTGGTGACCGGGCACGATGTGGGCACGAGCCTGGCCCCCGCGGTCGCCGTCCTGATCATCGCCTGCCCCTGCGCACTCGGGCTGGCCACGCCCACCGCGCTGCTGACCGGCACCGGCCGAGGCGCGCAGCTGGGCATCCTGATCAAGGGCCCGCAGATCCTGGAGAGCACGCGGGCCGTCGACACTGTCGTGCTGGACAAGACGGGCACCATCACGACCGGCCAGGCGACCCTGTCGGACGTCACCACGCACGGACGGCTGGCCTCGGACGCCGCCCTGATCGCAGCCGCCGCGGTCGAGAGCGGATCCGAGCACCCCATCGCGCGCGCCATCGCCGAGGCGGCTGAGCAGCGGTCGCTCGCCGTGCCCGCGGTCTCGGACTTCGCCTCGATGCCTGGCCAGGGGGCTCGTGCCCGGATCAAGGACACCGAGGTCACCGTGGGCAAGGCCGAGTTGTTCGACCAAGTCCCGGAGTCGTTGCTCATCGCCGCCAAGCAGTCGGGCACGACGGTGCTGCTCGGGTGGTCGGGTCGGGCGCGCGCCGCGTTGACGGTGACCGACCGGCTGCGGCCTACCAGTGCAGCGGCCATCGAGGAGCTGCGCGGGTTGGGCCTGAAGCCCCATCTGCTGACGGGCGATGACGAGCAGACGGCCAAGACCATCGCGAAGCAGGTCGGCATCCCGGCCGCGCAGATGGCGTCGGGAGTGCTGCCGGCTGACAAGCACGCCTACGTCACTGCGTTGCAGGATCAGGGTCGCGTGGTGGCCATGGTGGGCGACGGCGTCAACGACGCTGCGGCGTTGGCTCAGGCCGACCTCGGCCTGGCCATGGCCTCAGGCACCGACGTGGCCGCCGAGTCGGCCGACATCGTGCTCATGCGGGCCGACCTCGGGTCGGTCGTCACGGCAGTGGCGCTCTCGCGACAGACGCTGCGGACGATCAAGCAGAACCTGGGCTGGGCTTTCGGGTACAACGCGGCAGCCATCCCCCTGGCTGCGTTCGGCCTGCTGAGCCCCATGATCGCCGGCGCCGCCATGGCGGCCTCGAGCGTTCTGGTCGTGCTGAACGGCCTGCGGCTGCGTCGTTTCGGCCGCTGACTCGCCTCAGATGGTGACGGTGCCGCCGGAGGTGGCGAAGACCACCGACTCCAACGCTGGGGTGTGCGAGTCGTCGAACTCGACGTCGATGTCCTTCTCCCAGGAACACCCCGAGTCAGTCATCCCCAGCCACTCACGGATCTTGCCCGGGTCACCGGCGATGTGGAGCCCGACCAGCTTGGCCTCGTCTCCGCCGAGCCGGGATGGGTGGTGGTCGAGGGAGTCCCAGCGCACGAAGAAGGGCAGCTGCGGGTCGGCGATCAGCGACTTGATCCCTATCTGGTGCCACGTGAGCTCAACACCTTCGGGCGTATGCCGGTTCCCCGGCACCGCCTGGCGCCCCAGCCGCTCCTCGATGTCGGCAAGGTCGTCGACCGCTACCACCCAGGCCATCCACCCTCCGCCTTGTTCCGAGCGTGCCCGGACGGCCTGACCGAACGGGGCCTTGTCCGAGGCGGGGTGATCCAGCACCTCAACCACCTCGAGGTATCTCCCGTCGGCCAACGGAAGCACCATGTTTCGCGTCCCGAACCGCGGGTGCACGCCGCCGTCGAAGGCGGTGACGTTGAGCTGGTCAGCCAGCCGCAAGGCGGTTTCGCGCATGCCCTCGGGTCCGGCTGCATAACAGACGTGGTCGATACGCATAGTCTTCATCGTGACACAGATCACGGAGCCCGATGACCAGACCCCCCGGCGGGGCCGAGGTCACCCTCAGGTGAGTCCCGACACCGTCCGCCCTGGTCTCAGTCGTTCTTCGTGACGGCGTGCTTGGCCTTGCCGAACATCTGGCCGGCGACCGCGCGGAACGACCCGACGGTCATCGCCACGGACGAGGGGTCCCCCTTGAGCAGCGACTCCACGAAGCCTTTCGCCTCGTCGAAGGAGATGTGCGCCGGCAGCGGAGGCACATCCGGGTCGGTGATCACGTCGAGCAACACGGGACGGTCGGCGCGCAGTGCCGCGTCCCACGCCCCCGCCACGTCCTCGGGCTTGTCGACTCGGATGCCGACGAAACCGAGCAGCTCGGCATAGCCGGCGTAGTCCATCGACCCCACATCCTGGCTGGCCAGGTACTTGGGGTCGCCGGCCTCGCGCATCTCCCACGACACCTGGGTGAGATCGTCGTTGTGCAGCACCAGCACGATGAACCGCGGATCAGCCCATTCCTTCCAGTGGCGCTTGACCGTGATGAGCTCGTTCATGCCCAGCATCTGGAACGCGCCGTCACCGATCGTGCACACCACCGGACGGTCGGGGTAGGCGAACTTCGCGGCGAGCGCGTAGGGCATGGCCGCCAGCATCGAGGCGAGCAGCCCGGACAGGTTGCCCATCATGTTCCGGCCGAGCTTGATGTGGTGGCCGTACCAGTCCACCGTGCTCCCGGCATCGGTGGTCACGATGCAGTTCTCGGGCAGCCGTTGGTTCAGCTCGTGAAAGACCAGCCGAGGGTTCACCGGGTCGGCCTTCGCCCGTGCGACCTGTGTGGTGGCCTCGTCCCAGGACCTCATCCCCTCGACGACGGTCTCCTGCCACGCACGGTCATCGGTCGGGGTCAGGTGCTCCAGCAGCGCGGTGAGCGTCGCCTTGCAGTCCCCGAGCAGGTTGACCTCCATGGGGTAGCGCAGACCCAGGTTGGCGGGGTTGAGGTCGATCTGGACGCCGCGCGCCTGTCCCGTCGCGGGCAGGAACTCGGCGTAGGGAAAGTTGCTTCCCACCATCAGCAGGGTGTCGCAGTCCTGCATCATGTCGTAGCTCGGCCTCGAACCGAGCAGCCCGAGCTGTTGCGTGTGAAACGGCAGGTCGCCCGGGACGACGTCCTTGGCCAGCAGGGCGGTGACGATGCCGGCACCGAGACGCTCGGCCACCGCGATCACCTCGTCGGTGGCTCCGCGCGCGCCTTGGCCGACCAACATCGCCACCTTCGTGCCCTCGTTGAGCACGGCAGCCGCTCGTCGGATCTCCTCGGTCGGTGGCGCGACCGACGTGCTGACGTAGCCGGTCCCCGAGCGCGAGACCCAGTGCTGCTCATCCGGCTCGGCCATCGTCATGGTCTGCACGTCCGCGGGCAGGATCACCACCGTCGGGCAGCGAAGCGCCTGAGCCGTGCGCACGGCGCGGTCCACCACCATCTGGGCGTGCATCGGGGTCGTGACCGTCTGCACGAAACCGGCGACGTCCTGGAAGACGCGCTCCAGGTTCATCTCCTGCTGGGCCCCGCTACCGAGCGAGGCCAGGCCCTGTTGGCCGACGATGGCCACGACGGGCTGATGGTCCATCTTGGCGTCGTAGAGGCCGTTCAGCAGGTGCACCGCGCCGGGGCCGGAGGTGGCGACACAGACGCCGACCTCGCCGGTGAACTTGGCGTGGGCAGTGGCCATGAAGCTGGCGATCTCCTCATGGGTGGGACGGATGTATCGGAAGTCCTTGCCGGCCTTCTCGGCCCGGCCCAAGGCTCCGTCGAACCCACCGATCCCGTCCCCCGGGTAGCCGTACCAGCGGTGCAGATCCCACTCGATGAGACGGTCGATGATGAAGTCGCTGACTGTGCCCACGTGTCCCGTTCCTCTAGTCGTCTTGCCGACCCGGCGGCCACCGCCCGAGGCCACATCGGCCACACGTGACGCTACAGCCGGCGTCGACGACCCGCATGTCGCACCACCCGCCCTCGCCGGGCGTTGACTATCCAGGCCCTCGCTGCTGAGATCGACCAGTTTCCTGACTGCCCATCTCACACCAGCAACCAAGTGCCTGGATGGGCGAAACCGCACGAGACCAGGAGGAACGATCCGATGTCGCTACCGCGGCCCTACCCCCCGGACGTGTACCACGGCGACCACGGCCAGGTCAGTGCCTGGATGCGCACCGCTGCCACGGAGCCCGACATCACCTACGCCAGCGGTGGCACGTGTGAGTACCTCGCCACCGGTGACCAGACCGACGGCCGCTTCGGTCTCTACCGGTGGACCTTCGGGGAGGCCGCAACGGGCCCCGACCCGCACTTCCACCGCTCCATCTCGGAACAGTTCTACATCCTGTCCGGGCACGTTGACCTCTACGACGGCCGCACCTGGGTCACCGCTCACCCAGGCGACTTCCTCTACGTGCCTGAAGGCGGTATCCACGGCTTCCGCGGCGCCGAAGGTGCCTCCATGCTGCTGATGTTCGCCCCCGGCGGACCGCGCGAGGACTACTTCCAGGCCCTCGCTCGCGGAGCGGAGATGACCGAAGAGCAACGTGTCCGCTTCATGCTCCGCCACGACACGCACTGGGTCTGACCTGACTGCTACGGGCCAGACGTTCGCGCGTCGACGGGACTATCGCATTAACGGTGTAAGAGGCCTGATTGCCCCGACAGGGGCGGGAGGTCGACATGTTGGATCACGAGGCGACACTGGTGGGTATGAGCGAACCACCACCACAAACACCGCTGCCGGGT
>JBAUJO010000130.1:0-35976 GCA_049683875.1 Ornithinimicrobium sp. | reverse complement strand
CTCCTGGGCGGTGGCGTTGTACATCCGCGGCTCACGCCACACCTCGACTCCCGACAGCCCGGCCGAGTGCCTGTCGTCCGCCCTGTGGGGCTCGCCGGCACCGTCGACCATGGCCTGCCAGGTCTGCTCGGCACGCACCGCGGTCGAGCACAGCACCAGGCCCGGCCGGAGCCCGGCCTGCACCAGCCAGCGCCCCGCCGCACGACCGTCGGCCACGCCCCGAGCGGTCAGCCGCCGCCCGTGGTCTCCCTGGCCAGCGGGTCCCTCCTGCTCGGTCTTGGCGTGACGGATCAGGACCAGGTGGACCTTGCTCATGGATGGCGAGCCTACGCGTCGACCACCAGGTCGCCGTCGGGGTAGGAACAGCACGGAAGAAACTTGCCGGCGGTGACCTCGCGGGGACGGATGCCGCCCGCATGCCGCATGTCGACCGAGCCCTCGACCAGGTCGCTCTTGCACGTGCCGCACAGACCTTGGCCACACGCCGAGCGGATGGAGACGCCCGCCTGTGCGGCGGCGTCGAGCACCGTGGTGCCGGCAGCGACCTGCACCTGCTGGCCGCTGCGCCGGAACTCCACCCGGACCGTGGCAGGAGCAGTGAGTGCAGGCCCGTCGTCGCAGGCGGGCGCGCTCAGCAGCTCTACGGCGTTGCCCTGCGGGGCCACCGGGGCCTGCGGGGCCTCCGGGACGACCGAGAGCGCCGTGGCCACCGGTTCAAGGATGAAGCTCTCCTGATGCACCTGCTCGACCGGGACGCCCAGCTCCATCAGGACGTTGAAGGCCGCGGTCATGTAGGGCCCCGGACCGCACATGAACACCTGCCGGTGGGTGACGTCGGGCACGACGGCCGCGAGCAGTCCGGCGCTGAGCCGGCCCCGCGGGCCGGTCCACACCTCCCCGGGGCTGTCGCCCTCGCAGATGGAGGTCACGGCGAGGTTGAGCCCGGTGGCCGGTAGCGCCTCCAGCTCCCGCCGGAACACGATGTCCATCGGGCTCCGGGCGGAGTGGATGAAGGCGACGTCGGCCGGCGCACACAGGTCGGCCAGCGTGCGGGTCATCGACATCAGCGGAGTGATGCCGCTCCCGGCGGAGAGGAACAGGTACTTGCTCGAGGGGTGGTGGGCCAAGGTGAAGTCGCCGAAGGGACCGGTCACCTCGAGCCGACCGCCGCGCTCGATGTTGTCGTGCAGCCAGTTGGAGACCGTCCCCTCCGGCGTGCGCTTAACGGTGATGGTCAACAGGTGAGGTCGAGTGGGAGGAGAGGAGATGGTGTAGCAGCGCTGGTGGCGCACGCCGTCGACGGTGACCGTCACCACGACGTACTGGCCGGGGCCGAAGCTGAAGCTCCGTGGCGCCATCGGTTCCAGCACGAAGGTCGATACGTCGTGCGTGATCGGCACGACGGCCTTGCAGCGCAGGATCGTCTCGAAGACGTGCTCACCACCTGGCATGACCGTGAGCAACGGCTGGGCGACGAGGTCAGAGGAGACCAGGTCGGCACGGTCCAGGGTCATCGTGGTCATGGCGTGTCCCCTTGGTGGAGGTGGTGCGTGAGGCGGCGCGAGTACCAGCCGACGAACTGGTCGACCTGGTACTCGCTCGGCATGTAGGGGCCGGGCTCGTAGGAGGGGCTGCAGACTCCCGCCTGGGCTCGCGCGACGAAGACGCTGTCCTGCGCGTTGGTCTCGCGCCATACGTGGGTCAGCCTGTCCACGTCGTAGTCCTGACCCTCGACCGCGTCGCCATGGACCAGCCACGTCGTTCGGACCAGGGTCTTCTCGGCGCTGATCGGGAAGACGGCGAAGGTCACGCTGTGGTCGGCCATGGTGTGCGCCCAGACGTTGGGCTGTGCGTGCAGCGAGCACCGCCCCAGCCGCTTGCTCGGCAGCTCAGCAAGGGGCCGGTCGCACAGACTGCTGCCGTCGATGCTGAACGACTCACCCACACCGTCCAGCGGCTCACGCATGATGCGCAGGCCGGTCTCCGGTTCCTCGAGGTCCTCGATGAGAGCGTGCGGTAGCCCCGCCTGGTCACAGACCAGCTCCAGCTCGCTCTGGGCCATCAGGTACCGGTCGTGCGCGGGACGCAGCCGGGCCGGCACCTCCTCGTCCTTCAAGCCGTAGGTGAGGAAGAAGGTCGAGCTCAGCTCGGGGTGTCCCTCGCAGTGGTAGCACTCACGGTTGTTCTCCATGACCAGCTTCCAGTTGCCGTCCTCGATGATGTCCACCTGAGCGGCGACCTTGGCGTGGGCCAGGTCGTGCGGCTCAAGGTAGGGCGCAACCCTGCCGATGGTCTCGTCGAAGTCGGCCGGTGGACCCTCCATCGGATGGGCCAGGCTCAGGAAGATCAAGCCCCCGACAGCACGCAGGTGGACCCGCTTGAGACTGAAGCACGAGCTGTCGAAATCCGGCGCAGCACCGGGAGCGTGTAGCAACCGTCCGTCGGTGCCGTAGGTCCAGTAGTGATACCCGCAGACGATGTTGCCCACCGATCCCGCGCTCTCGTTCAGGATCTTGGCGCCGCGGTGACGGCACACGTTGTGGAAGGCGGCGAGCTCGTCGTCGTCGTCGCGGAGCACGATCACCGAGTAGGGCCCCACATCCACCGTCAGGTAGTCACCGGCCTCGGGCAGCTGGGCCTCGCAGGCGGCGAAGAACCAGTGCCGGCCGAAGATGGCCTCCATGTCGAGGTCGAACACCTCCTTGCTGGTGTAGAACCGCGACGTCAGCGGATAGCCCGGCCTACGACCGGTGATCTCGGCGGCCAGGTCCTCGCTGACGGCTCGCCGCGGTGCGTAGGACGGTGTGGCGTGAGTGGTCACGATCCTCCTTAGGTCTCGGCTCAGATCGCTATGCACAGACGCAACGCGTCGTAGATGGCGGCGTGGATATTGCGGCTGCTCACGGCGTCACCGATACGGAACAGCTGGTAGGTGCCATCAGGGTTGGTGCTGACCTGCTGGGGGTGGCCCCGCAGCAGCGCCTGTTGGTCCACCTCGCCGAGGTTGGTCGAGCCGTCGCGCAGGTCGAAGTACAGGTCGTCGTTGGGCAACGTGCCGTGCTCGACCACCACGGTGTCGACCTCTCGGCTCCACGTCTGGGGGGTGTAGTCGCTGCCGAGCTCGGCCACCAGCCGCTTTCCCTCGCCGCGGTGCACCCCGACCAGCCGGGTTGCCAGCGTGGTTCGCACATCCTGCTCGGCGAAAGCGGTGAGGTAGGCCGGGCTGTTCATGCTGCCGACGGCCGGCGCGAGCGTGCGCTCGGGGGTCACGAACTCCACCGAGGCGGCCAGGGGTGCCATCATCTCGGCGGCACCGATGGCCGACTCGTTGCCGTTGTCGTCGTAGATCAGCACCTCACCGCGCGCCCGCACGCTGCCACCCATGACGTCCCAGGTGTCCCACACGAGGTCGGCCCCCGCGTCCAGGAACCCGGTGTGCGGCACGCCGCCGGTGGCCACGACGATGACGTCGGGCTCGAGCGCCAGCACGTCATCCGCCTCGGCGAAGACCCCCAGCCTGAGGCTCACGCCGAGCGCCTTGAGCTCACTGACGCGCCAGTCCACGATGCCCACGAGGTCGGCGCGTCGAGGCGCGGCCGCGGCGAGCAGCACCTGCCCCCCGGCGTCGTCCGAGGCCTCGAGCACGGTGACCCGGTGGCCTCTCTCGCCGAGCACCCGGGCCGCCTCGAGCCCGGCCGGCCCCGCTCCGATCACCACCACCGTCTTCGGTGGGCCATTGGTGACCTTGACCACCTGCGGTAGCGACTGTTCCCGGCCGGTGGCCGGGTTGTGGATGCACTTCGCGTCCCCGGACTCGTAGATCGCATCCAAGCAGTAGTTCGCCCCGACGCACGGGCGGATGCGGTCCTCCTGGCCGCGAGCGATCTTGGCGACGAGGTAGGGGTCGGCCATCTGCGCCCGGGTGAGCCCGACGAGGTCGACCAGTCCCTCGCGTACGGCATACCGCGCCGTGGCCACATCGCTGATCCGAGCGGCGTGCATCACCGGAATGTCGATCGCGCGCTTGATCTCCCCGGCGAACTGCAGCTGCGGGGCGGACGGGGTGCCCATCGAGGGGATGACCTCGGCCAGCGTGGCGTCACGGTCGATCGTCCCGCGGATCACGGACAGGAAGTCCAGGCCGACCTCGGTGAAGTTCTTCAACGCGAGCAAGGCGTCGTCCTGGCCGAGGCCCGGCTGGGTCTGCTCGTCCATGCTCATCCGGATGCCGACGACGAAGTCGGGGCCCACCGCAGCGCGCACCGCCTCGATGACGCGCATCGGGAAGGTCATCCGGGCCTGCAGGTCACCGCCGAACTCATCGTGCCGGTCGTTGGTGGCAGGGGAGAGGAAGCCGTCGAGCAGGTGACCATAGGACTGCAGCTCGATCCCGTCCAACCCTCCCGCCTGGCAACGTTGGGCAGCCTCGGCGTACTGCCGGACGATCCGGTCGATGTCCCACGACTCTGCCTGCTTGGGAAAGGCCCGGTGGGCGGGTTCACGCCGGTGCGAGGCGTACACCAGTGGCAACCAGTCCGCGGTGTAGTTGCTCCCCCTCCGACCCAGGTGCGTGACCTGGGTCATCACGGCGGCGCCGGCCTCGTGCACATCGTCGCTCAGGCGTCGCAGCCACGGCACGATCTCGTCCTTGTACAGCAGCAGGTTGCCGAAGGCGGGTGGGCTGTCGGGCGCGACCACCGCCGAACCTCCGATCATGGTCAGACCGACCCCTCCCCTGGCCTTCTCGACGTGGTAGGCCCGGTAGCGGTCCTGGGGCATGCCGTCCACGGCGTACGCAGGCTCGTGAGAGGTGCTGACCACGCGGTTGCGCAGGGTCAGGGGTCCCAGATCGAACGGGCGGAGGAGCGGGTCCGGCAGCGTCACCCTCCCAGTGTGCAACCGTTGTCAGCCGAAGAATATCTCACGCTTTTACGTTCTTTTGTGCAAGCATTTCTCATGATCGATCCACGCTTGCGTAGCCTTCAGCTGGTGGCCTGGCACGGCACCGTGACCGCTGCCGCCGCCGCGCTGCACTACACCCCCTCCGCGGTCTCCGCTCAGCTGAAGTCGCTGTCGGCCGAGATCGGAATCGACGTGATCGAGCGTCACGGTCGAGTGGTTCGGCTGACTGCCACGGGGGCCTTGCTGGTGAAACAGGCCGACGAGCTGTCGGCTCGATGGGAGCAGATGCACGCCGAGCTCATGACGGCGTCGAACCGCTGGCCGGTCAGCCTGCGGTTGGCCGGGTTCTCCACAGCGGCATCCACCCTGCTGCCCGGGGTGGCCACCGCCGTGGAGAGAGCACACCCGGGGACCGAGGTGCGCATCATCGAAGCCGACCCCGTGGAGTGCTTCGACTCTTTGCTTGCCGGCACGGTCGACCTCGCCGTCGTCGTGGCCACGGAGGCCTTGCCGCGCTTCGACGACCCGCGCTTCGAGCAGCGACCTCTGGTGGCCGATCCGTTGGACCTGCTGGTCCCGACGGGGCATCGCTTCGCCGGCCTGGAGTCGGTGCCACTGGCCGAGACCGCGCGCGAGCCGTGGATCATGGACCACCCGGGACGCCCCAGCCACCAGCTCGTGCTCACCTCGTGTTTGGCCGCAGGCTTCAACCCCCGCCAGGCGCACGAAGCGGTGGAATGGGACACCGGTGCCGCACTGGTGCACGCAGGTCTGGGGGTGTGCCTGGTGCCTCGGCTGGCTCGCCTTCCCTGGGGCTACGACATCGTGCGCGTGCCGCTGGAGGGCGATCCCAGCCCCTCTCGACAGATCCGGACGGGCATGAGGGCCGGCAGCGGCGTGAGCCCGTTGCTGGCCACCGCGCAAGCGGCCCTCACTCATCTGAGCCCTGCATCGGTCAGCTGACGCAGCCCCTCCGGGGACCAGAGACCAATCCGTATCGGCGGCAGGCACGAACCCCTAGCGATGCGAGACCTGCATCGGCGCACGGGGATACCCCGTGCCGACACCGTCTCGAAGGAGATCTCATGCGTACCACCAAGAAGCACCTGGCTCCCCTCGCCATCGCAGCGATCGTGGGTCTACCGGTCGCGCTTGCGGCGCCCGCCTCGGCCGATAACCACGAAGGAACGGAACTGACCGCCGACCTCAGCCAGCTCAACGACTCCGGAGTCACAGGCACCGCTTGGGCGATGCTGGACGGCAACCAGCTGAAGGTCCAGGTCGGGGCCGAGGGTCTGCTCGCCGACTCACCGCACGCCCAGCACATCCACATCGGCGGCGAGAACATGTGCCCCGACCCCAACATGGAAGGCTCCGGCTTCCAGGGCGCTCTGCAGACCACTGACGCGGCTCCCCAGTACGGCGGCATCGCAGTGTCGTTGACCAACGAACCGGGGGGGACCGGCCCGGACTCCGGTCTGGACATTCCCAACTTCCCGGTGGGTGACACGATCAGCTACGAGCGCACCGTCGAGGTGCCGGACGACGTGGCCGCCGACCTCGCCGACGGCAAGGGCGTGGTCGTCCTGCACGGTGTCGACCTGAACGACAGCGGTGCCTACGACGGTGACGTCGAGTCCGACCTGGACCCGAGCCTGCCCGAGGAGGCCACCAACCCGGCCGCCTGCGGTGAGTTCAACGTCGCCCAGATGAGCATGCCCGAGGACGGCGTGGCCACTGGTGGCGGTTCCACCCAGGGCACCGAGAACACCGGCGCACTCGCGCTCGGTGCCGTCGCTCTTGGGGCCGGTGTGTTCGGTGTCGCGGCGACCCGTCGTCGGGGCGCGGAAGCCAGCCGCTGATCGCATGACCTTCCACATCGGCGGGGGTCGTGGGCGCACCGTTGCGCTCGCGGCCTCCGTCATGCTTCTTCTACTCGGCGCTGCGGTGCTGACCTGGACGCTGATGTCCCAGGAGCCAGAGCCCCCGCAGCCCGCTGCCGCGGACAGCCTGTCCCAGGCCGCACAGGTGCCGGAGCCCACCGAGGCGGACGCCTCGGATGAGACCGCTTCGCCCGACCGCTCCACGGCTGCGGCCACCGAGCCGACGGACACGACCAGCGAGCCGACGACATCGGCCAGCGAACCCCCGCAGACCGAGCAGCCCGACACGCCGTCGGTCCAGCCGATGGCACGCTCGACGCCGGAGTCGGTCACCATCCCGGCCATCGACGTGACCTCGGACCTGCACACCCTGGGCCTGAAAGAGGACGGCACCCTGCAGGTCCCCACCGGCGAGCGCTACAACCAGGCCGCCTGGTACGACGGTTCGCCGACACCGGGTGAGCTCGGCCCGGCGGTCATCGAGGGACACGTCACCAGCCAGGGCTCGGTGCCCTCGGTCTTCTTCGACCTCGGCGAGCTGAGCCGCGGCGACACCGTGGACGTCACCCGCGAGAACGGCTCCGTGGCCAGGTTCGAGGTCTATGCCACGGACTCCTTTCCCAAGGACGACTTCCCCAAGGTCGCCGTCTACGGCAACACCGACACTCCCGAGCTGCGGCTGATCACCTGCGGAGGTGACTACGACCCGGACGCGCGGGCCCACGTCGACAACATCGTGGTCTTCGCCAAGCTCGTGTCAGGCTGACCTCATGGCCATTCCTCACCAGAGAACCCGGTCCCAGCAGCTGTGGCTGGTGGGCGTAGCCGCCCTGACGACCGTGGTGACGGGCTGCTCCGCGGGCACCTCCGGCGATCAAGGCGGCTCTGACAGCCAGAACGGCTCCGGCGACCAGGCCTCCGGCGTGCAGACCCTCGCCGAAGGCTTCGACGTCCCCTGGGGCCTGGTCGTGCTGGACGACGGCGACGCCCTCGTCAGCGAGCGGGACAGCGCACAGGTCTACCGGCAGCAGCCTGGCGGCGACCGAGATCTGGTCACGACGGTGCCCGGGGTGGAGCCCGGCGGAGAGGGCGGTCTGCTCGGCCTGGCCGTGCCCCCCGGTGCAGACGGCAGCACCTTCCTCGCCTACATCACCACCGAGCAGGACAACCGGGTCGTCGAGGTCGACACCTCCGGCGTCGAGCCCGAGCAGGAGCCGGCGATCCGCGTGGTGCTGGACGGCATCCCCAAGGCCGGCAACCACAACGGGGGTCGGGTCGCGTTCGGCCCGGACGACTACCTGTACGTCACCACCGGTGACGCCTCGGACGGTGCCAGCGCGCAGGATCCGGGCTCGCTGGGCGGCAAGATCCTGCGGGTCACGACCGACGGAGAGCCTGCTCCCGGCAACCCCGACCCGGACTCCCCCATCTGGTCGCTGGGGCATCGGAACGTGCAGGGAATGGACTGGGACTCAGCAGGGCGGATGTGGGTCAGCGAGTTCGGACAGAACGACCTCGACGAGGTCAACCAGATCAAACCCGGGCAGAACTACGGCTGGCCCGAGTGCGAAGGCCCCTGCGACCAGGGCGACTTCACGGACCCGACCCTGACCTGGGCGACCTCGGACGCCTCACCCTCCGGGCTGACCGTCGGGCCCGACGGTGACATCGATGTCGCCGCGTTGCGCGGAGAGTCGTTGTGGCACGTCCCGATGGGCCAGGACGGGGAGCTGGGCGAGCCCCAGCGTCTCCTCGAAGGTGAGTTCGGACGGCTGCGCAGTGTGGTGAACAGTCCGGACGACCAGCTGTGGGTGCTCACCAACAACACCAGCCGCGGGAGTCCGGACGAGGGCGACGACCGGCTGCTCGAGGTCCAGGTCCCGACCAGCTGATGTGACCGACCTCCCCCGCACCCCCGCGCGGCACAGGCTCGGATGCTGCCCGGCGGCGTCATCCCCGGACTACGTGGTGGGATCGACCTCGGAGAACGCGCCAGCACGGAAGGCCTCCACGAACAGCCGGTGGTCGGTGCGCACCTGGGCGGCGTAGGCGTGCGCGAATGCCGTCATCTGCCGCACCAGCTCGTCGATGTCGTCGCCGATGGCCTCGGTGATGACCTCCTCCACGGACACGTCGACCAGGTCGTGCCCCGACTCGTCGTCGGCCACGCAGTGGATCTTGGCGGTGGCCTGCCCGAGCTGTCGCACCAGCACCCGCATGTCCTCCGGCTCGGTCACGTCCTCCCAGCTCAGATCGGCCTCGTACGGTGAGAACTCGCTGACCACGAACCCGGAGCCGTTCATCTCCGTCCACCCCAGGTAGGGCGAGGTGTGGTCCTGTAGGGCGCGTTGCGACACGGCCGTGCGATGACCGTGGTCGGTGAAGGCGCTCCCGATCGTCTCGTCGGTGATCACCCGCTCCAGGGCCGCCTCCTGCCCCTGCTTCATAGTGATGATCACGTCGTTGCCCAGGGCCTGGGTCTCCCCCTCGATCAGGACCGAGTAGGCGGGCAGGCCCGCGCTGCCGATCCCCAGCGCACCGAGCTCGACCGCGTCGAGCACGTCGAAACGAATGCGCGAGCCGCGTTCCGTCGACAGGGTGTCCTGGTACGTGCCGAACGCCTCGTCCAGCGCCTTTCGCTGGTCGTCATCCAGCGGCGTGCCGTAGGTGCTCTCGAAGTGGCGTCGATAGTCCTCGACCACGGTGACCTGGCCGAGGAACTCCTCACGGCTGACGAGCTTGACCGTGCGCAGCGTGTCCAGCACCGCACCCTCGGCGTTGTCCAGGGTCAGCGCCCACTCGATGTTGTCGTGGTCAGTGAACTCCTTGGCCTCGTCGGCGTAAGCCCGGACGTAGGTGTCGATGAGGTCGTCGATGACCGCGTCCGGAAGCGCTTTGCCCCAGCAGATCAGGGCCAAAGAGGCGACGAACCGCCGGATCTCCCACGTCCATGGCGCCACGTAGGCCTCGTCGAAGTCGTTGACGTCGAAGACCAGCCGCCCGTCGCCGGACATGTAGGTGCCGAAGTTCTCCACGTGCAGGTCGCCCTGGATCCAGATGCGTGCGCCGTGCTCGCCCCACCACCGCTCATCGGAGCCGGTCAGTTCGTCGTCCACCTTGGTGTGCCCCCCCAGGTCGGCGTAGAACAGACATGCCGTGCCTCGGTAGAAGGCGAAGGGGTCCCGGGCCATCTTGCGGAACTTGGTCCGGAAGGCGTCGGGGGCGTGCTGCATCAGCTCGGCGAAGCTCTCCTGCAGGCACTGCACGATCTCGTCGCTGCGCTGGCCCGGGTCACTGCGTTGGTCTTGGCCACTGAACTCGTCGTCGCTCACGACACCCATGCTCTCAGCGTTGGGCCTCCTGCGCCGGGTCATGCTCGTCGCGGCGTTCGGAACGGGCCTGCACCCAGACCAGGGCCAGCACCACCACGACGCCGAGCGCCATCAGCAGCAGGGGGCCGACCAGCGGTTCGGTGGGAGCCAGCAACGCACCGGGCCCGCTGGCCTCGCCGCCACCGCTGCTGGACTGCCAAGGCCACAGCGCACGCAGTGACCCGGCCATCAGCCCGGTCATCACCACCAGCGTGGTCCGCCGGTGCTCGCGGAGCAGGTAGCCGAGCAGCTGGACGAACGAGGCGAGCCCGCAGACCGCCCCCGCGGCGAAGACCGCGAGGTAGGCCAGGTCACGCCCACTGACGGCGTCGAGGGTGGCGGTGTAGATGCCGACCGCCAGCAGCAGGAACGACCCCGAGACTCCGGGCACGACCAGCGCACAGACGGCGACGGCTGCGGCGAAGAACACGACATACAGCGGCGGGTCGGTGCTCGTGCCGCCGCTGGCCAGACTGACCAGCAGGTATGCCGTCACCGCGGCGACCAGGCCCAGCACGGCGTCGAGGGCCGGCGCCCGGTGCGGCTCGGGCAGCATCCGGATCGGCACGATGATGCTTGCCGCCACGAGGCCGAAGAACAGGCCGCGCGCGTGCTCGGGATGGTCGGTCACGAAGCTGCTCATCACCCCGGCGATGGTGACCACCGCCAGAGCCATGCCAGCCAGGACCGGCAGGATCAGCCGCCAGTCGGTGCGCCGCAGCTCGGTGAGCGCGGCGGACTTCCGGTCCGGCCCCAAGGCCACGGCACGAGCTGCCGAGAGCACGTGTGAGGCGGAGGCGATGAGCTGCTCGTAGACGCCGGTCACCAGGGCCACGGTGCCGCCGGAGACTCCTGGGACGAGCTCGGCGGAGCCGATCAGAAAGCCGCGGACCAGGTCGAGAGGGAGCAGCCGAGCCGGTCGCGGGCCCTCGCGCTGGGAGGATGCATCGGGTTCGGCCACCAGCGAAGACTAACCAACCACAACCGTGCGCTGAGGTCGACCCACGGTCGGGCCCGACCTCAGGTCAGGCGCGCCAGGATGAGCTCCCGGACCTTGGCCGCATCCGCCTGGCCCCGCATCTGCTTCATCACCTGGCCGATGAGGGCGCCGGCCGCGTTGAGCTTGCCGCCCCGTACCTTGTCCGCGATGGCGGGGTTGTCGGCGATGACCTGCTCCACGGTCGCGGCCAATGCGTCGTCGTCCTGGACCAGCGCGAGGTTCCGCGCGTCGGCGACCTGGGTGGGCGTGCCCTCCCCCGCCACGACTCCGTCCATGACCTGCCGAGCCATGGAGTCGTTGAGGCGCCCGGAGCGCACCATCTCGTCGAGCTCGGCGATGTGCCCCGGACTCACCCCGAGGTCGGTGACCGGGCGCTGCATCTGGTTGGCCCGACGCGCCAGCTCACCGGTCCACCACTTGCGGGCGGCACCCGCGCTGGCCCCGGCGGCGACCGTCTCCTCGATCACGTCCAGAGCGTCGGCGTTGACCACGTCGCGCATCTCCAGGTCGCTGTAACCCCACTGCTCCTGCAGCCGCTTGCGGCGTCGCGCCGGGGGCTCGGGCAGCGCCTCACGCAACCGCTCGACGTCCTCCGGGCTGGGGGCCACAGGCACGAGGTCGGGCTCGGGGAAGTAGCGGTAGTCGTCCGCGTCGGACTTGGGGCGGCCAGCGGTGGTGACCCCGGTGTCCTCGTGCCAATGCCGGGTCTCCTGCGTCACGCTCTGACCGGCGTCGAGCAGGGCCGCGTGCCGGGTCATCTCATAGCGCACGGCGCGCTCGACCGACCGCAGCGAGTTCACGTTCTTGGTCTCGGTGCGCACGCCCAGGGGGACCGACAGCTGCTCCGGGCCATCTGGAGCGTCGGCGGCCCGGGGGCGCAGGGACACGTTGGCGTCGCAGCGCAGCGATCCCTGCTCCATCTTCACGTCGGAGACACCGAGCGAGCGCAGCAGGTCACGCAACGCGCCGACGTAGGCACGCGCCACGGCCGGGGCCTGCGCACCGGCACCGGTCAGGGGCTTGGTGACGATCTCGATCAGCGGGATGCCGGCACGGTTGTAGTCCACCAAGGAGTGGTCAGCGCCATGAATCCGGCCGGTCGACCCACCGACGTGCAGCGACTTGCCGGTGTCCTCCTCCATGTGCGCCCGCTCGATGGGCACGCGAAAGACGCTGGCTCCGCCGGGTCCGTCGTCGACATCGACATCCAGGAACCCATCGAAGGCGATCGGCTCGTCGTACTGGCTGGTCTGGAAGTTCTTCGGCATGTCCGGGTAGAAGTAGTTCTTCCGGGCGAACCGGCACCACGGCGCGATCTGCGCGTTCAGCGCAAGACCGATCCGGATGGCCGACTCCACCGCCACCGCGTTCACCACCGGCAGCGCCCCGGGCAGCCCCAGACACACCGGGCAGACCTGCGTGTTCGGGGCGGCACCGAACCCGGAGGCGCAGCCGCAGAACATCTTCGTCGCCGTGTTGAGCTCGACGTGCACCTCCAGACCCAGCACCGGGTCATAACGGGTCAGCAGGTCGTCGAAGTCGACCGTGTCCACCTTCGTCGCGTGTCCGGTGGTGCTCACGTGAGGACCTCCTGGGCGCGAAGCATCGGGGCCCGGTCGAGGATCGGGCCGTCCCATTCACGCACCAGCGCGGCCTCCAGCGCCGCCGAGACGGCATACATGCGCTCGTCGTGGGTCGCCGGCGCCAGCACCTGCAACCCCACCGGAAGAGCGTCCTCGTCGGCCTGGCCGATCGGCAGGGAGATCCCCGGGACTCCGGCGAGGTTGGCCGGGATGGTCGCGATGTCGTTGAGGTACATGGCCAGCGGGTCCTCCTCGTGCTCACCGAGCGGGAAGGCGGTGCTGGGGGTGGTGGGGCTGACCAGGACGTCGACCTGCTCGAAGGCCTGGGCGAAGTCCTGGGCAATCAGGGTGCGGACCTTCTGGGCCTGGCCGTAGTAGGCCTCGTAGTAGCCGCTGGACAACGCGTACGTGCCCAGGATGATGCGCCGCTTGACCTCGTCGCCGAACCCGGCGTCGCGGCTGGAGCTCATCACCTGCTCGGCACTCGGCGCGGCGATGCCGTCCGGGCCTTGGCGCAGCCCGTACCGCATCGCGTCGTAGCGCGCCAGGTTGGAGGAGGCCTCGCTGGGCAGGATCAGGTAGTAGGCCGCCATCGCGTACTCGAAGTGCGGACAGGAGACCTCGACGACCTCCGCGCCCAGCCCGCGAAGGTGCTGCACGGCCTCCTCGAAGCGGGCGCGAACCCCGGCCTGGAAGCCCTCCCCGGAGATCTCACGCACGATGCCGACCCTCGTGCCGGTGAGGTCTCGTGCACCGACCGCGCCGACCACCGGGGGCATCGCGGCCTCGATCGAGGTGGAGTCCATCGGGTCGTGCCCCCCGATCACGGCATGCAGCAGCGCAGCGTCGGTGACGGTGCGGGCACACGGCCCGATCTGGTCCAGGGAGGAGGCCAGCGCGATGATCCCGTACCTGGAGACCCCGCCGTAGGTGGGCTTCGCCCCCACGGTGCCGGTCAGGGCGGCCGGCTGGCGGATCGAGCCGCCGGTGTCCGAGCCGATGGCCCACGGGGCGAGGTGGGCGGCCACGGCCGCGGCGCTGCCTCCCCCGGACCCGCCCGGGGTCCGCCCGGTGTCCCACGGGTTGCGGGTCGGCCCGAACGCCGAATGCTCGGTCGATGAGCCCATGGCGAACTCGTCCATGTTGGTCTTGCCCAGGATGGGCAGCCGTGCTGCCCGCAACCGGGTCACCACGGTGGCGTCGTAGGGCGGCTCCCACCCGCGCAGCATCGCCGACCCCGCAGTGGTCGGCATTCCGAGGGTGCAGGCGACGTCCTTGACCGCGACCGGTACCCCGGCCATCGGTGGCAGGGGCTCGTCAGCAGCGCGGTCGGCGTCCACGGCACGTGCTGCTTCCAGGGCTCCGTCGGCGTCGACGTGCAGGTAGGCGTGGAGGGAGCCGTCGAGCGCGTCGATGCGGTCGAGATGGGCCCGCACCAGCTCCTCGGAGGTGAGCTCTCCGGCGACCAGCGCGGTGGCCATCTGGGCGGCGGTCATCAGGCAGGGATCACCGGTGTGGGCAGACAGAGCTACTCCTCGTCCAGGATGCGGGGGACACTGAACCGCTGTTCGTCGGCGTCGGGAGCACCGGCGAGCACACTCTGGGCGCTCAACGAGGCTCGCACCTCGTCGGCACGGGTCACGTTGACCAGCGGCAGGGGGTGTGACATCGGGGCCACATCGTCGGCGGCCACCTCGTTGACCTGGTGGACCCATCCGACGATGTGGTCCAGCTGGACGGCCAGCCGATCCAGCTCGGCGTCGGTGAGGTCGATCCGGGCGAGCGAGGCCACGTGCGCGACGTCGTCACGGGACAGTGCGGACATGGAAGCCAGTCTATGACCCCTCTCCCCCACCCCCAGCCACTTACCCGCACCTCCAGCCCCGAACTCGAGGCTCGAAGACGAACTCGGCGCTGGGGGTGGCGAACTCAGCCGCCGAGTCGCGCGAACACGGCGTCCGGCTCAGGGTTGGTGACGATCTCACCGTCGATGACCACCGTCGGCACGGTTTCGTTGCCTGCGTTGTGCTGGCGTACGAACTCGGAAGCCTCGGCGTCCTGCCAGATATTGACCCAGATGGCCTTCTCGGCCCGGGCACCGAGACTCCTCCTCAGCCGGGCGCAGTACGAGCACCCTGGGCGCCAGTAGACGACGACCGCTCGCTCGCCGCTGGGTCGTGCCATCACCTCGCGGTGCCGCACCGAGCGCCCGCCTCGCCACGGGCTGATCCACCACGCCAGCGCGAGCCCCACGACGAGCATGAGCGCCCCGGTCCAGACTGCTCCGTCGCTCAATAACGTCAGCCCCGCCCACGCGGAGGAGGCCAGAACGAACAGCCAGAGCCAGCGTTGCATGTCGGCCCCAAGTCTCGTCCCCGCCGCTCAGGCGGCGAGCCGGTCCTTGACGACCTGAGGGTCGGGGTTGGTCACCGGCACGCCGTCGAGCACGACGGTCGGCACGGTCTCGCTGCCCTCGTTCGCCTCCCGCACATACGCCGCGGCCTCCTGGTCGTCCCAGATGTTGACCCACGTGGCCTTCTCCGCATCCGGGCCGAGGCTCGTTCGGAGCCGGGCGCAGAAGCCGCACCCGGGACGCCAGTAGATCGTGACAGGGCTCGGCTGTGTGGACATGGTTGCTCCCAAGGTGCTGGAGGGTGGTGGCTGATCGTCCACGGTAGACCACGCGGCCGGCGGCCCATTGGGACCACCGGCCGCGGGATCGGCCTGTTCCGTCGCTTCTCAGCCGGTGAAGGTCGGCTCCTCGTCGACCGGCGCGGCCGGAGCCGACGGGGTCATGTCACTGTCGCCTCCCTTGCCTGCGCGGCCGCCACCACCGTTGAAGTCACCCAGCTCGACGGCCCCGCTGTCGGGACCCTCGCCGGTCGGGCGGGGCGCTCCCCGCTGGTCGACGTCCAGAGCGATCTTCGAGAGCCCCGCGTCAACAGCAGGACTGTCCTGCTCGGGCGCGTGAGTCGGTGTCGGACCACCGTTGTCGGCGAGGTCTCCCAGGCCGGGGTCGGAGACAGCACCCACGTCGTTGCTGCCCGCGGTGATGCTGGACCCGACGAGGTTGCCGCCGATGCTGCTGACCTCGCCACCACCGTCACGGCCTTCGTTACCGGCCACGATCGAGTTGCCAATCTCGATGGCGCCCGCGAGGCCGTCGGAGTTCAGCGCGACCGTCGTGTGCAACAGCGACACGTCCCCAGACTCCGAGAAGACGCCGCCACCGCGCTCCGCGGTGTTGGTGCTCACCGTGCTGTTGTCGACCGACATGGATCCGCCGTCGTTGTACAGGCCTCCGCCCTGACCCTGGGTGCTGTTCTCACTCAGCGTCGTGCCGGTGACCGTCATGGTGCCGGCCTCGGAGTTCCACAACCCTCCGCCTTGATTCTCAGCAGAGTTGCCGGAGACGATTGAGCCCGCAACGTCCACCGTGCCAGGGCCGGTCAGATGGACCGCACCGCCGTTGCCGGGGGCTGCACCTGTCTCGTTGCCGGCCATCATGGTGTTCTTGACGGTGGTCTCGCTGCCTTCGCCCACGGCTTCGATCCCGCCACCGGCCCGCATCGAGGTGTTGTCGAGAACGTCACTGCCGGTCACGCTCATCGTCCCGGCGCTGTTGAGGAACCCTCCGCCGGAACCTGCTTCACCGTCGGCAACATTCTCGCTCACCGTGGCTCCCATCACGCTGAGCTCACCGCCGTCGTTGTAGACGCCGCCACCACCCTGGTCGGCCTCGGGGCCGGATGCGGTGTTGGAGCTGATCTTCGCGTCGGTCAGCGTCATGGTGCCGCCCTCGGAGTTCCACAGACCGCCACCCTCGGCCGAAGCGGTGTTGTCGGCCACGACAGTGCCGGTGACGTCCACGGTCCCTGAGCCGGTCAGGTGCAGCCCGCCGCCGTTGCCGGGGGCCTCGCCGGTGCTGTTCTGCCACAACGTGCCACCTTCCAGCGTGGTGGTGCTGCCGTCGGTGGCTTCGATACCGCCGCCGGCTCGCATGCTGGTATTGCTGTCGACCTTGGAGCCGGTCAGGCTCGTCGTACCACCCAGGTTGAGCACGCCCCCACCGGAGCCGGCCTCGCCGTCAGCGGTGTTGCCGGTCACCTCGGTCTCGGAGAGCTCCAGGGTGCCACCGTTGTTGAACAACCCTCCGCCGCCGTCGTCCGCTTCGGCGCCGGAGGCCGTGTTGTCGGTCACCTGGGTGCGCGACACGGTCATCGTGCCGGAGCCGTTCCAGAGTCCACCGCCCTCCAGGGCCGCGGTGTTCCCGCTGATGGTCGAGTCGGTGATCTTGGCGTCCCCGGCTCCGGTGATGTGCAGGCCGCCACCGTTGCCCGGCGCGTCGCCGGCGGAGTTGCCGGTCAGATCCGCAGAGGCCAGCGTGGTGCTCGAGCCCTCGGAGGCCTCGATCGCACCACCGGCGCGCGTGGCGCTATTGGAGTCAAGGATGATGCCCTGACCCATCAGCGTGCCGGCGTTCAGCACCGCCCCACCGCTGCCACCACCCTCGGCTGACGGCTCGTCCTCGGCCGTCCCGCCGGTGACGGTGACGTCCACCAGTGAGAGGTTGCCGTCGGCGAGGACGTGGAAGGCCCGGTCACCGAGCGCCGAGGCGTCGATAGTGGCCCCGTTGCCCTCGATAGCGATCTCCCCGAGGATGTCGAGGTCTCCACTGGCCGCCTCGTCCTCACCGGCACCGTCGACATCGAGGGTGTAGGTGGTGTTCGCATCCAGACTCAGTGTGTCGGCTCCATCACTTCCGTTCGCCTCGATGATGGCCGCACGCAGGCTCCCGCCATCAAGGCCGTCGGACCCGGATGTCACTTCGAGCTCAGCCGCATTGCTGGTCAGTGGCGCAGTCACCACGACTCCGCACGCCAGAACCGTAGCCCCTAGAGTTGGTATCCATCTGCGCATGATGTCTCCTTCATTCAGGTAGGCGGGCCAGCCGAACCGGTTTCTTCATGCCCGCCACCGCGTTGGTGGCGGACCCATAGCCGGCGAGCATGGTCACCAAGGTGTTCGGCGCAGGTGCGCGTTTAGATCGGTCGGTCCTCCCGCGACCGGGTGCCCAGGCGGCGCGGCTATCGTCGATTCATGAGCGTCGAGCGGCGACCGGATCGGCGCACCGTCATCCGACTCGCTGGCCTCGGGGCCGTGGGGTGGGGGCTCGCGGCCTGCTCAGGCAACGACGAGGCGAGTGGACGCGGCTCCGCGGGTGACCCCCAGACGCGGACGTCCGCCCCGGCGGACCAGCAGCAAGACAGCTCGACCCCGTCCGCTTCCGCGGCCGAGCCTCGGACCGTCGTCGCGACTGCGGTCGTTGATCAGCTGCAGGTCTTCGGCGCCCCGCGGAACCCGGACACCCTCGGACGACCAGGGCGCGCGGAGCTGACTCTTGACCGCACCACCCGCGTCACCGGTCAGCTGGTGCTGTTGGCTCTGGAGGTCGGCATCGCCTGGACCCGGGTCCAGCTGCCGGTTCGCCCGAACGGCAGCATCGGGTGGGTGCGCTCCTCGGCGGTGTCACTCAGTGGGCACGACTTCGCGATCGACATCGCCTTGGACGCCCATCTTGTCGTCGTTACCAACGGCGACCGCGAAGTGCTGCGGAGTCCGGTCGGGGTGGGGAGGGCCGACCGGCCGACCCCCGGCGGCGACTATTTCACCACTGAGCTGCTGCGCCCCCCGGACCCCGACGGGCTCTACGGCCCCTACGCGTACGGGCTATCGGGGTACTCCGACGTGTTGATGGACTTCCGTGGCGGGGAGGGCGTGATCGGGATCCACGGCACCAATGAGCCGGAGCTCGTGGGCACCGACGTCAGCTCCGGATGCATCCGGCTGCCCAACGAGCAGATCATCCGGATGGTCGAGCAGATCGGCCTGCCACTCGGCACCCCGGTCACCATCCGCTGAGCGGTGAGGGCCCTCCGCGAATCGATCAGGCCGTGTGAAGCCCGCCGCCTAGCCGTCTCTTTCCGCTTCACCGGTCTGCAACAGGACGACGAAGGCGGCCTCGTCCAGAATCGGCACCCCGAGCTCCTCAGCCTTCGCCGCTTTGGTGCCGGCATTCGCGCCGATGACCACGTAGTCGGTCTTCTTGGACACCGAGCCGGCCGCCTTGCCGCCACGACTGACGATGGCCTCCTTTGACTCATCCCGGCTGAACCCCTCCAGGGAGCCGGTCACCACCACCGTCTTGCCCTCCAGCGTGCGCTGGATGGACTCGTCCCGCTCATCGGCCATCCGCACCCCGTCGCGGGCCCACTGTTCGACGATCGCGACGTGCCAGTCGACGTCGAACCACATCGTCACCGCCTCGGCGATGGTCGGACCCACCCCGTCGGTGGCGGCCAGCTCCTCGGTGCCTGCCTCTCGGATCGCCGCCATCGAGCCGAACTCGGTGGCCAGCGCGCGGGCCGCCGTCGGGCCCACGTGCCGGATCGACAGCGCGACCAGCACCCGCCAGAGGGGTTGGGCCTTCGCCTGCTCCAGGTTGTCGACGAGCTTCTCACCGACTGCGGAGAGCACCCGAGCGTCGGCGACCTCGGCGGGATCGTCACCTTTTCGGGCCAGGCGGGTGTAGAGCGGGATCGCCTTGATCTGCTCGCGGGTCAGTGAGAACAGCCCACCCTCGTCGCGAAGCACCCCCGCGTCGAGCAGGGCCTGAACCCCCTCCCACCCCAGCGCCTCGATATCGAACGCACCGCGCCCAGCGACACTGAAGAGCCGCTCGCGCAGCTGCGCTGGGCAGGTGCGGGCGTTCGGGCAGCGAATGTCCTTGTCCGCCTCGCGCTCGGGCCGTAGCTCGGTATGGCAGCTCGGGCAGTGGGTGGGCATCACGAAGGGGCGCTCGGCACCGGTGCGCAGCCCGACCACGGGGCCCAGAATCTCGGGGATCACGTCGCCGGCCTTGCGCACGACCACGGAGTCGCCGATGAGCACCCCCTTGCGGACGACCTCGGTCGCGTTGTGCAGGGTGGCCATCTCGACGGTTGACCCAGCAACGAGCACGGGCTCCATCACCCCGTAGGGCGTCACGCGACCGGTGCGCCCGACGTTGACCCGGATGTCGAGCAGCTCGGTCGTCACCTCCTCCGGGGGGTACTTGAAGGCGATGGCCCACCTGGGCGCCCGCGAGGTGGCCCCCAGAGCGCGCTGCACCGGCACCTCGTCGACCTTGACGACGACCCCGTCGAGCTCGTGCTCGAGGTCGTCATCGTGGCGGTGCCGTCCGTAGAACTCGATGAACTCCTGCACCGCACCCATGTCGGTCAGCACCCTCGCGCGGGCAGAGACCGGCAGACCCCAGGCCGAGAGCACGTCGTACGCCTGCGACTGGCGAGAGATGTCGAAACCGGTGCGGGCCCCGATGCCGTGGACGAGCATCCGTAGCCCGCGCGTGGCGGTGACCCTGGGGTCCTTCTGTCGCAGCGACCCGGCGGCGGAGTTGCGGGGGTTGGCGAAGGGGGCCTTCCCGGCCTCGACCAGGGAGGCGTTCAGCGCGGCGAACGCCTCCGGAGGGAAGAACACCTCGCCTCGGATCTCGACCAGCTCCGGGATCGGGACCTCCTCCTGCTCCTGCGGCGCCAGGAGCCGGTGTGGCACCCCGGTGATGGTGCGCACGTTGTGCGTCACATCCTCCCCGGTGCGCCCGTCGCCACGGGTCAGCGCGCGGGTGAGCCGCCCCTGCTCGTACAGCAGGTTGACCGCCAGGCCGTCGATCTTCAGCTCACACAGGTAGTGGACCTCGGCGCCGCCGGCCTCGCGCTCCACCCGGTCGGCCCAGGCCTGCATCTCCTCGACGCTGAAGGCGTTGTCGAGGCTGAGCATCCGCTCGCGGTGGTCGACAGGGGTGAACTCGGTCGAGAACGTGCCGCCGACTCGCTGGGTAGGACTGTCCGGGCCGCGAAGGCTGGGGTGGGCCTCCTCGATGTCCTGCAACCGGCGCAGCAACGTGTCGAACTCACCGTCACTGACGGTCGGAGCGTCTCGCACGTAGTAGGCGAACTGGTGCTCTCGAATCTCCTCGGCCAGCTCGGCGGCGGCACGGCGCACCTCGACCGGTGCGGCGCCTGTGCTCTCGCTATCCGTCATCTGGCCGTCCGAAGCCTCGCTCGTCTCCTGCGTCATCTGGTCATTGTCACCGACCGCGGTGACATTGACCCCGGATGGTCAGGCCAGGCCGCTGCTACGCTTGCGGCCCCTGTCCTCCCTGCCCTCGCGGAGGGTGAATGAAGCTCTGGCCTGTCCTGATCCTGCTGCTCCTCATGGCGACGGCGTCGCCGATGGCCACGGCACAGGGCGGCGGCGAGGGAAGCCCAGAGGACCTGCTGACCGACCAGGCCCGCCGGGTGAGCGGGGGCTCGCTGGTCACCCTGGCCACCCCGGTCGAACCCGGAGTCGCCTTCGCCGACTCGGTGCTCGACGAGCAAGCGCGGTGGTACGCCTTCTACGTCGCGCAGGGCAAGCAGGTGGACGTGGAGATGGCCGAGGACGGCACCTTGGACTACGGATGCTGTGTCGAGCTGCGCCTCTACGCTCCCGACCAGGAGACCGACTACGGCCGCGAGGGCGGCTACAGCGACGGTGTCGCCAAGATCTACCGGACGGGGACCGGCGCGGACGGCGCCGTGACCTCCGGAACCCACTACGTCTCCGTCGAGCTCGACGACATCGGCCCCGTGGACGGCGAGCTCGGTTACCAGCTCAAGGTCAGCGTCGGGGAGTCGGCGGCCGACAGCTCGACCGAGGGCACCGTGGCGGACCCGTCCACCGATGACGAGCAGGCCGCTGCCGAGGCCTCGGACCAGGGCTCGCAGGACGCCGGGGCGCGGGCGAGCGAGGACCAGGGCAGCATCGACATGCTGCTCACGCTGCTGATCGCC
Source organism: Ornithinimicrobium sp. (assembly GCA_049683875.1). Taxonomy (GTDB): domain Bacteria; phylum Actinomycetota; class Actinomycetes; order Actinomycetales; family Dermatophilaceae; genus Ornithinicoccus. Next base: position 14,343 of record JBAUJO010000130.1, on the reverse strand, counting down.
ATGGGAGTGCTGGTGATGGCCCTCGGCGGAGCAGTCATCTTCCTGTTGGTGCGACTGGCCCGTCAGTGACGGCGCCTCCACCCCCGTGTGGAGCTGGAGGCCCGCAGCCGACCGGGGGTCATCCGGCGGCCGTCTCGGCCAGCTCTCTCGCGAGGTGGACGGTGGCGCGCGTGAGCGCGAGCGCCTGACGGGGGCTAACGCCGGCCAACCCGCACGCCGGGGTGACGCCCACGTCGGCCAGCTGGGCTACGGGCAGTCCCACCCCTCGCCATCCCACGAGCAGCTCGTCGTGCGCGGCTCGGTAGGAGGCAGGGTCCGCGTTCGGCGACATGGCGCCCGCGATCAGGGTTGTCCCGGCTTCCAGAGCCGTCGCGACGGACTCCCAAGCCTGGGTGCTCAGAGCCGTGGTGTCGATGGCGATCGCATCGGGCCCGCACTCGTGGAGTGTGCGCACCGGTGGGGGTTCGGCGCAGCAGTGGATCACCGTGCTCACGGCGCCGGCGTGGCGTGCGGCGCCCATCTGCGCCCGCAGGACCGCCGTGGCGTACTCGGGGTCGGGGGCGGGCAGACGCCGGTAACCAGAGGCGGAGGGCACCTCGCCGGCCAGCACGCGCGGCAGGCTGGGCTCGTCGACCTGCAGGACCAGGGACGCCTCCGGCAGCAGGTGTTGCACCCGGGTCAGATGGTCGTCGATTCCGGACGCCAGGGATGCCACCAGGTCGCGCACTGCTCCGGCGTCGCGCAGGACGCGGTCCCCCATCGGCAGCCAGAGCTCGCTGGCCAGCGTCCACGGCCCGCTGACCTGCAGCTTCAGCGTGCCGTTCCAACCGCTGAACACCTCGGCGAGCTCGTCGAGATCCTGGCGCCACAGCGAGGCCGTGCGATGGGCGTCAGCGCCGGGCCGGGGGGTGAGCCGCCAGCCCTGCGGCTGCAGGTCGACCGGTAGGTCCACGAGCAGATGAGCCGTTCGACCGACCATGTCGGCCCCAGGGCCGCGGGTCGGCAGCTCGGGCAGGTATGGCATACCGCTCACGCCGTCTCCAGGGTCGGTCAGCTCCTCGCGCAGCATGAGCAACGTGGTGCGCACGTCCGTCTCGGGCCAGGAGCCGACCCCGGTGACGGTCACCATGCGAGCGAACCCATGGGCCCAGTATGGTCGCTGCGGGTCAGCGGCGCCCGGTGCCGGAGATCGTCGCCGAGCCCACCACCCGGGTCCCCTCGTAGAGCACCACCGACTGGCCCGGCGCCACTCCCCGGATGCGCTCGGCCAGTCGCACCTGGAGCCGCTCGCCGTCCGCCCACGCCGTGGCGGGGTACTCCTGCCCGTGCGCACGGATCTGTGCACCTGCGGCCACCACACCGTCCGGCGCCGGGCCACACCACCGGGCGTGGTCGCCGACGATGTGGTCCACACCCAGCAGCTCCTGGGTGCCGACCACGACCGTGTTGCTGCGCGGATGCGTCGCCGTCACGTATCGCGGCTCGCCGTCCGGGCCCGGCACGCTCAGCCCGAGTCCGCGTCGCTGGCCCACGGTGTAGGCGTAGGCACCCTCGTGCTCACCGACCTGGGTCCCCTCGGCATCCACGATCGGACCCCGCTGCGCGCCGAGCCGACGTGTGAGCCAGCCGCGCGTGTCGCCGTCGGGGATGAAGCAGATGTCGTGGCTGTCGGGCTTCTTGGCCACGGAGAAGCCGCGCCCGGCCGCTTCCGCGCGGATCTGCGTCTTGGTGGTGTCGCCGAGCGGGAAGAAGGCCCGTTCCAGCTGCTCGGCGTCCAGAACGCCCAGGACGTAGGACTGGTCCTTGGCCTCATCGACGGCCCGGTGCAGCTCTCGGCGCACTCCGCTGGGTGCACCGGGATCGGCCACCTCGACGATCTGGGCGTAGTGACCCGTGGCCACCGCGTCGAAGCCCAGCGCCACGGCCTTGTCCAGCAGCGCAGCAAACTTGATCTTCTCGTTGCACCGTAGGCACGGGTTGGGTGTGCGTCCGGCCTCGTACTCGGAGACGAAGTCCGCAACCACGTCGTCGGCGAATCGCTGAGCCATGTCCCACACGTAGAACGGGATGCCGAGTCGGTCGGCGACCCGGCGCGCGTCGCCTGCGTCCTCGATGGTGCAGCACCCACGGGCACTCTCGCGCAACGTCGCCGCCGACTGCGACAACGCAAGGTGGACCCCCACCACCTCGTGCCCCGCATCGAGCATACGCGAGGCGGCCACGGCGGAGTCGACCCCACCGCTCATGGCGGCGACGACGCGCACGTCAGCTCGCCCGGGCGGTCGCCATACGGGCACGACGCGAGCGGTCCAGCGCCGTGGGAAGAGCGTTCAGGAACGCGCGGACGTCCGCGGCGGTCGAGGTGTGGCCCAGCGTCAGACGCAGCGCCCCCCGGGCCTCGGACTCGCTCATCCCCATGGCCAGCAGCACGTGACTGGGTTGCGGCACGCCCGCCCGACAGGCCGACCCAGTCGAGCACTGCACCCCCGCGGCGTCGAGCAGGTAGAGCAGGGAGTCCCCGTCACAGTCGGGGACCCGCAGGTGGGCGTTGCCCGGCAGCCGCCGCACGACGTCCCCCTGCTGCCAGTATCCGTTCACGGCGATCGAGGGGTCGATGTCCTGGGCTCCGAGGATGAGCTCGTCGCGCAGAGCGGCCAGTCGATGGGCCTCCTCGCGCTGGCGGCCCACGGCTCGACGCACCGCAAGCGCCAACCCGGCCACTCCCGGGACGTCGAGGGTGCCGCTACGCAGCTGGCGCTCCTGACCTCCACCGTGGGTAAGGGGGACCGGGTCCTGGTCGCGCCCGGCCACGAGCAGACCGATACCGACCGGCGCACCGAGCTTGTGGCCGGTCGCCGTGACCAGGTCGGCCCGACAGGAGCCGAGGTCCATCTCGACGTGACCGACCGCCTGCACCGCGTCGGTGTGCAGCGGCACCCGATGCTCGCGGGCGATGGTGGCCAGCTCACACATGGGCTGGACGACGCCGTGCTCGTTGTTGGCCCACATCACCGACGCCAGGGCGGCCGAGTCGGGGTCCTCACCGATGGCGGCGTCGAGCACCTCGGGGCCGACGACACCCTCGTCGTCAGGCATCAGCCAGGTCACATCCGCCTGGCCGGTCTGCACGAGGAACTCCACGGCGTCCAGGACGGCATGGTGCTCGATGGCACTGACCAGTAGTCGGCGGCGTCGCGGATCAGCCGCTGAACGGCGCCAGAGCGTGCCCTTGACGGCCATGTTGTCGGACTCGGTGCCCCCGGAGGTGAAGACGATCTCCGAGGGGCGCACCCGCAGGTCCTCCGCGATCGACTCGCGCCCCTCCTCCACCACGCGCCTGGCCGCACGACCGGCGGTGTGCAGCGAGCTGGCGTTGCCGACGTCGCGCATCGTCTTCGCCACGACATCGACCACCTCGGGCAGCACCGGGGTGGTCGCCGCGAGGTCGAGGTAGGCGCTCACGAGAGGCGAGTCTCCGACCCGCGCACGGTCGACGGGAGTCAGCGTCCGGACTCGGACAGCCTCTCGCTGGCCTGGGGCAGCACCTCGAACAGGTCGCCGACGACCCCGAAGTCGACGATGCCGAAGATGGGCGCCTCAGCATCCTTGTTGACTGCCACGACCGTCTTCGAGGTCTGCATGCCGGCGCGATGCTGGACGGCGCCGGAGATGCCGGCCGCCACGTACAACTGAGGCGACACCGAGACTCCGGTCTGACCGACCTGGTTCGAGTGCGGGTACCACCCCGCGTCGACGGCCGCCCGCGAGGCCCCGACCGCAGCGCCGAGACGGTCGGCGAACTGCTCCACCGGGCCGAAGTCGCCTCCGGTCCCCCGGCCACCGGAAACCACGATCGAGGCTTCGTTCAGCGCCGGTCGACCGCTGGCCTCCTTGGTCTGCCGCTTCACGATCTTGGCGGCCTTGGCAAGGGTGGAGATGTCGACCTCGACCGTTTCCTCGGCAGCGTCGCCGGGCGACTCCTTCGCCGTGACCGAGTTCGGCTTGACCGTGATGACGGGCACCCCGGTCGACACAGTGCACACGGTCACATACGACCCGGCGAAGGCCGACTTGGTCGCCCGCACACCGTCGTCACCGGACTGCACGTCCACCGCGTCGGTGATCAGACCCGACGAGATCTTGATGGCCAGCCGACCGGCAACCTCCTTGCCTTCGCTGCTGGAGCCGATCAGCACCGCGCTGGGCGAGGTCTGCTCGACCAGGTGAGCGAGGACCTCGGCCGTCGGGGCGACCAGGTGGTCGCTGACATCGGCGGACTCCACGCAGTAGATCTTGGCCGCGCCGAACCGGCCCAGCTCGGCGCTGGCCTGCTCGCTGAGGGAGCCGACGAAGACCGCCGAGGGTTCACCGAGCTGCCGCGCGGCGGTCAGCATCTCCGCCGTGGTCTTGCGGACGACTCCATCGACGTGGTCGACCAGGACGAGAACTTCGGACATCGGTCTGCTCCTCGGATCCGGGGTGGCTCAGGCGAACTTGCGGGCGGTGAGGAACTCGGCCAGGGCCTGACCGCCCTGACCCTCGTCGGTGACGATCTGCCCCTGGCTGCGCGGGGGGGCCTGCTCGACCGAGACCACCCGGGAGCAGGCGGCGCTCAGACCGACGTCGTCGGTTTCCAGCCCGAGGTCGGCCAGCGTCCACACCTGTACCGGCTTCTTCTTGGCCGCCATGATGCCCTTGAACGAGGGGTAGCGAGGCTCGTTGATCTGGTCGGTGACCGAGACCACCGCCGGGAGCGAAGCCTGGATGGTCTCACTGGCCACGTCGCCGTCGCGGCGGATGGTGACGGTGCCGTCCTGGACGGTGAGCTCGGAGGCGAAGGTGACCTGGGGCAGCTCCAGCCGCTCGGCCATCATGGCCGGAACCACGCTCATCACCCCGTCGGTGGAGGCGAGCCCAGTCAGCACGAGGTCGACCGGCGCCGGTTCGCCCAGCTTACGGATGGCCGCCGCCAGGACGAGCGAGGTGGCCACGGCGTCCGAGCCGGCGATGGCGTCGTCGTTGAGATGGACGCCCTGGTGTGCGCCCATCTGCAGCGCCTTCTTGATCGCGGAGGCCGCCTCGTCGGGGCCCATCGTGAGCACGATGACCTCCCCAGAGTCGTCGGCTGCATCCCCGGCCACCGTCAGGGCCTCTTCCACGGCGTACTCGTCCAGCTCGGAGAGGAGCCCGTCCACGGAGACCCGTTCGGTGGTGTGGTCAGAGGAGAACGTCCGCTCGGACTGGGCGTCCGGGACGTACTTCACACAGACAACGATCCTCATGGCTCGACCCCTCCTGGTGGCGACCGGTCTAGGCATCTTCGCACTTGCCGCCTCGGCAAGGTCAACGCAGGAACAGCCAACGCAGCCGAAGCGTGGTCGCGCACAGTCCCAGCGCGGTCATGACCACGAAGTAGACGGCGTGCACCGGCGTCGAGGCGTCGAAGTAGCCCACGCTGAGCTGGCGCATCAGCTCCACCGCGTGCCACAGCGGCAAGGCCATGATCATCGCCTGCAGCGCGGCCGGGTAGATCTCGATCGGGTAGAGCGTTGCGGAGAACAGGAACATGGGCAGCAGCGCCACCGTGATGATGTCCATGTGCTGGAACGTCTTCAGAAAGCTCGTGACCGCCATCCCGACACTGGCGAACCCTGCTGCGACGAGCACGGCGGCAGGCACCATGAGGACTCCCCACCAGGAGGTGACCAGCCCCATCCCGGTGATCACGACCAGGAAGCCCGTCGCGTACAGGAAGCCCCGGAACAACGCCAGGGCGATCTCCCCGAGCGCGATGTCCATCGGTCCCAGCGAGGTCTGCATCATGGCTTCGTACAGTCGGGACAAGCGCAGCTTGAAGAAGACGTTCCACGTCGAGTCGTAGATGGCGCCGTTCATGGCCGAGGTGGCCAGCAGGGCAGGGGCGAGGTAGGCGGCGTACGTCATCGGTACACCGCCTGGTCCCGGAACCGCGTCCAGCAGGGAGCCCAGCCCGATGCCCATGGCCAGCAGGTAGAACACGGGCTCGAAGAAACCCGAGGCCAGAATGGCCCAGTTCTGCCCGGCGATGACCCGGAACCCTCGCTCGAGCACCGCTCCGGTGTTGCCGGAGTAGACGCCGCGCAGCAGAGGGGCCACCATCATCGGCCTCTGGCCCGTCTGCGGGCTCATCTCAGAGCTCATCCCTGAGCCCATCTCAGGCCTCCAGCCGTCGCGTGTAGACGCTCCGGGCCCACCACACTCCGCCGAAGGCGAGCGCGGACAGCACCACGAGGTGCACGATCACCAGCGGGCCGGGCACGGCTGCGCCGTAGGCGGCCATCCGCGCCAGTTGGCTGCCGTGCCAGACCGGTGAGATCCAGCCGATCCACTGCAGGTAGACCGGCATGGCGGCCAGCGGGAAGAAGGTGCCGGAGAACAGGAACATCGGCATGACCACGAACCGCTGCACGAACACGAAGGCGCTGCCCTCGTCCTCCCGGGTCGCGGCGAAAGCCTGCAGGGGCGCACCGGCCGCAGCAGCCGCGAGGACGCCGACCGGCACCACGAGCACCGACCACCCGAGGCTGACCGCACCGAAGCCCAACATCACCAGGTAGAAGGCGGACGCCTGCACGGTGAACCGGATCATCACCGCGACGAAGTGGCCGGTGGCGACCTGAGCGGGCGTGACCGCTGTGGCTGCTGGTGCGTAGTACAGCCGGTGCCACTTGAACCCGTCCATCACCGGATAGGTCATCTCCGGGCCCACCGACATCACCACCGAGGCGACCAGCAGCGCCGGGGCCACGAAGGCCAGGTAGGGCACGCCGTCCACGGGGCCGTTCTGGGTGTCGACCAGTGCACCCAGGCCGACACCCATGGCCAGCAGGTACAGCACCGGCTCGAGGACAGCGCTCAGCGTGATCGCCCCGAGGTAGGCGCGCATGCCGCGCAGCTGGCTCTCGGTGAAGTACCACCAGCCGAACCGTCGTGCACGCTCGGCACTCTGCTGCGGTGTCGGCACCGGGCTAGTCAACGAGGCTCCGACCCGTCAGCCTCAGGAACACATCCTCCAGCGAGGAGCGCCGCACCAGGGAGGTGACCGGCGCCAGGCCACGTCGATGGATCTCACCGAGCGCCCCCTCCCCGTCATGGGTGTAGAGCAGGATGCGGTCGGGCAGCACCTCCACGCGCCTGGCCACATCGGTCAGACAGTCGATCACGGTGGCGTTGCGGGCCGACCCGAACCGCAGCTCGAGCACCTCTCGGGTGGAGTGCTCCCGGATCAGCTCCTGGGGCGATCCGTGGGCCATGATCGTTCCGGCGTCGATGACGATCAGGCGGTCGCACAGCTGCTCGGCCTCATCCATGAAGTGCGTGGTCACCACGAGCGTGGTGCCGACCTCCTTGAGCCGGAAGAGCCGGTCCCACAGGGTATGCCGGGCCTGGGGGTCCAAGCCGGTGGTCGGCTCGTCGAGCAGCAGGATCGACGGGTCGTTGACCAGTCCCCGCGCGATCGTCAGCCGGCGCTTCATCCCCCCGGACAGGCTCGACACCTTGGCTCCGGACTTCTCGCTGAGCTGGACGAACTCCAGCAGCTCGGCGGCCTTGGCCTTGAGGTGGCGGCGCGAGAGACCGAAGTAGCGTCCGTACATGATGAGGTTCTCGGCGACCCGCAGCTCCTCGTCCAGGTTGTCCTGCTGTGGCACAACGCCGAGGTGGGCTCGCACGCGCGGACCCTGCTGCGCGGGGTCCAACCCCGCGACCTGCAGGGTGCCCCCGCTGCGGTCCAGGGTGCCGCCGATGAGGCGCATGGTGGTCGACTTGCCGGCCCCGTTCGGCCCGAGCAGGCCGAAACTCTCGCCCGGATCGACCGCGAAGTCGATCGCGTCCACCGCGACGAGCTCACCGTAGGCCTTGGTGAGCCCTCGCGCCTCGATCACCGGATGCACGCGGCAACCCTATGGCGGTTTACGCCGAGAGGGGCGGTGGATGATCAGCGCCCCTCGAAGTCGGCGTTGCCGGGGCCGGACTCCACGAAGGAGGCCATCCCGGTGCGCCGGTCCGCGGTGGCGAACACGCCGGCGAACTGGCTGGCCTCGATGGTCAACCCGGTGTCCAGGTCGGTCTCGATCCCTCGGTCGATGGCTTCCTTGGCCGCGCGGATCGCATAGGCCGGTCCCCCCACGAACTGCCGAGCTCGCGCCTGCGCTGCGGCGTACACCGCACCCGGCTCGACCACCTCGTCGACGAGGCCGATCCGCAACGCCTCGTCGGCCATGACGGTGCGGCCCGTGAAGATCAGGTCCTTCGCCTTGGCCGTGCCGATGAGACGGGGCAGACGTTGCGAACCCCCGGCACCCGGGATCACCCCGAGCAGGATCTCCGGCTGACCCAGACGGGCGTCCGAGGCCGCGACCCGGAAGTCGCAGCACAGCGCCAGCTCACACCCGGCGCCGAGCGCGTAGCCCGTGACCGCAGCCACAGTGGGCTTGGGGATCTGCGCCACGGCACGAAAACACTGTTGGATGAGCGTTGCCCGGTCCACCATCTCGGGGTAGCTCATGAGCTGCATCTCTTTGATGTCCGCACCGGCTGCGAACACCTTCTCGCCACCGTAGAGGACCACCGCCGCCGCCTGGTCGGCAGGCAGGGCAGAGATCTCGCGGGCTGCCTGGCCGATCTGGTCCTGCACGTCGATCGACAGGGCGTTCATCGGCGGGCGGTCGATCCGCAGGATGGCGATACCGTCCGCCGTGTCCCAGTGCACCCAGGTATCGGTCATCTCAGGCGCGCTCCTGGTCGCTGACCGCTGCCTGCTCGTGCGTCGCGGCCCGCTCGACCTGCTCGTCGGCCGCAGAGCCTCCGGGACGGACGCGGGCCTGGGACAGCCACGGCTGGGGCTCAGGCGAACTGCCCTGCTCGGACGCGGCACCCTGCTCCGAGCCGTCGCTCGCCAGCTGCCCTCCTGACTTGACGATGACGTTCTTGTGCCACAGCGCCACCGCTTGGACGAGCAGGCCGACCGCGATGGTGACCTTGGCCTTGGGGTTCTCCTTCTTGGCCACCACCTGCTCGACGGTCAGCACCAGGTTCCCGCCGGCGATCCCCGCCTTGACCAGGTTCATCCCCAGGGTTACGTCGTTGCACGCGTTGAGCCGGGTCTCCATGTCACTGGGTACCCGCTCGGAGATGGCCCACTGCCCGAAGACCCTCATGATGTCGAACTTCTCGCTGTCCAGGCAGCGGACGAACATCTTGTGCTCGGCCGCCGTGAAGGCGATGTCACCCTCGGTGTCGAGGTCGGGCTCGAACTTCAGCTCTTGCAGGGCATCCAACACGCGCCCGCGCAGTGGCGGGCTCTGCGGGGGCGGGGCGAAGTTCGGCAGAGATGTGGGGTCGCTCATACCCCCAACGTACCCATTGACGGCGCGCACCTAGGGTTGTCGCCCGTGACCGCTGCCGCTCGCCCGTTCTCCCCTGCCCTCGACACCCCTCCGGCGCCTGGGGTGCGTCTGTACCCGGGTGGCGCGCAGGTGGCCGTCCTCGCGAGCCACGCCGAGGCGGTCGAGCTGTGTCTGTTCGACCCGGACGCGTCCGCCACGTCCGAGCGGCGCGTGCCGCTCACCCGGACGGCCCACGGCATCTGGTGGGACCAGGTGCCCGGCCTGCGCGCGGGTCAGCGCTACGGCTTCCGCGTCCACGGCCCGTGGGACCCCACCCGCGGTCACCGGCACAACCCGGCGAAGCTGCTACTGGACCCCTACGCTCGGGCGATCGAGAGTGAGGTGCGGTGGGGCCCGGAGGTCTACGGCCATCACGTGGACGCCAGCTGGCACGGGCCCAGCGATGTGCGGGACGACCGGGACAGCACGACGTTCGTCCCGCTCGGCGTTGCCGTCGACGAGACGTACGACTGGGGCTGGGACCAGGCGCCCCGAGTGCCGTGGACCGACACCGTGATCTATGAGGCCCACGTGGTCGGCCTGACCAAACGGCATCCCGATGTTCCGGAGCACCTTCGCGGCACCTACGCCGCCCTGGGACACCCGGCGGTCGTAGAGCATCTGAAGTCCATCGGCGTCACGGCGGTCGAGCTATTGCCCATCCACGCCTCCACCGACGAGCCGCACCTACGACGGCGTGAGCTGAGCAACTACTGGGGTTACAACACCCTGGGATTCTTCGCCCCTCAGGCTCGCTACGCGGCCGCGACGGACCCGGCCGGCGTGCTGCGGGAGGTCAAGGACGCCGTCAAGGCGCTCCACGCCGCCGGTATCGAGGTGCTGCTCGACGTCGTCTACAACCACACGTGTGAGCAGTCCGGTGACCAAGGAGCGACGCTGAGCTGGCGCGGTCTCGACAACCGCACCTACTACCGGCTGGACCAGCAGGGCCGCGACATCGACGTGACGGGCTGCGGCAACACGGTCGACACTCGCGAGTCGATGGTGACCCGCATGGTGCTGGACTCGCTGCGCTACTGGGTGCAGGCCTTCCACGTCGACGGCTTCCGCTTCGACCTCGCACCGGCCCTGGCCCGGGGCCGCGACCACGAGTACGACCCGGACCACGCCCTGCACGTGGGGCTGCGCAGCGATCCGGTGCTGTCGCAGGTGAAGCTGATCGCGGAACCCTGGGACGTCGGAGTGCACGGCTGGCGCAGCGGGCAGTTCCCGCCGCCCTTCGCCGAGTGGAACGACCGCTACCGCGACACGGTCCGGACGTTCTGGGGCCCTGACGTGGCTCGGGACCACGACCACCACGGCGGCCATGGGGTGCGTGAGCTCGCAACCCGGATCGCGGGGTCACAGGATGTCTTCGGCACGCACGACCGCGGGCCGATCGCCTCGGTGAACCTCGTGACCTCGCACGACGGCTTCACCCTGGCCGACCTCACGGCTTACCAGACCAAGCGCAACCTGGCCAACGGCGAACAGAACCAGGACGGTCACGGCGACAACCGGAGCTGGAACCACGGCCATGAGGGCACGACCGATGACGAAGACGTCCTGACGTCGAGGCGCGCCACGATGCACGCCCTGATGGCGACCCTGCTGCTCTCCCCGGGTGTGCCGATGATCACCGCCGGCGACGAGTTCGGCCGGAGTCAGGGCGGCAACAACAACGCCTACTGCCAGGACAACGAGACGAGCTGGCTCGACTGGGACCTTGCCCCCTGGCAGCACGAGATGCTGGAGGAGACCATCGGCCTCGCCGAGCTGCGCGCCCGCCATGCCGTGCTGCGCCCGCGCCAGTTCCCCACCTTCGAGCCGGTGGCCGGCCGAGTGCGGCTGCGGTGGTTCGACGAGCACGGAGAGGTGATGAGCGAGGAGCAGTGGGTCGATGGGCACCGCCGCTGTGTCCAGGCGCTGTTCGACACCGACCACGACGGCTCCCCCGACCCTGCGGTGCTACTGGTTATCGACGGGAGGGCACGCCCGGAGCCGATGACGGTCCCGACCGCGGCGCCGGCCCCGTCGGCTCGGCGCGTGGAGCTCAGACCAGCGTCAGAATGAGGAACAGGCGTTCACCTCGCTGGGCGGGTCGTCGGGCCCGGGGCGTGCGTCCCCCCGTACCCCATGCACAGAAGGGTAGGTCGGGAGATCGGCCGTTACGGGGAGGACACAAGGCCCAGCTCGGCGATGTTGCTCAGCTGAGCATGCGCAGGCAGCACCCGGACCGTCCATCCGAGGGAACCTGTGCGGCCCAGCACCATCTCTGCGCTGAACCGGTGCCGGCCCCCCTCGTAGCTCTCGGCGTGGCGCAGCAGCGAGGTCTCCACGTCCTTGAGCTCGTCGCTGCGGCTGGCTCGACCGAGCACCATCTGCACCGCCACCTGATCCGGGGCGAGCTCTCCCAGACTCACGTAGGCGTGCACCGCCACCACGTCACCCACCTGCGGGGTGTCCGAGACGCCTGTGGCGTCCACGTGGTCCACGGCGACGCGCGGCCAGGCGTCCTGGACCACTGAGACGTAGGCGGCGAGGTCGCGCGCGCTGGCGAAGCCCTGCGCGGCCACCTGCCACCCGGCACGAGCTGCCGGGACGTAGAGCTGGTGGGCGTAGTCAGCGACCATCCGGTCGGCCAGCACCTTGGGCCCCAGCGTGCTCATGGTGTGGTCGATCATGTCCATCCACCGGTGCGGCGTCCCGGCCGCATCCCGGTCATAGAACGTGGGCACGACGGAGTGCTCCAGCAGGTCGTAGAGAGCAGCAGCCTCCAGGTCGTCCCTGCGGACGGCATCCTCGACGCCGTCCGCAGTCGGGATGGCCCAGCCGTTGCGGCCGTCGAACCACTCGTCCCACCAGCCGTCCATGATCGACAGGTTCAACGCACCGTTCAGCGCCGCCTTCATCCCCGAGGTGCCGCACGCCTCGAAAGGCCGCAGGGGGTTGTTCAGCCAGACGTCGCAACCCGGATAGAGCCGCTGGGCCATCGCGATGTCGTAGTTGGGCAGGAAGACGATCCGCCCGCGCACCTCCGGGTCGTCGGTGAAGCGCACCATCTCCTGGATCAGCGCCTTGCCGGTGTCATCCGCGGGGTGTGACTTGCCGGCGATCACCAGCTGTACGGGCCGGTCCGGGTCCAGCAACAGCTTCTTGAGCCGCTCGGGGTCGCGCAGCATCAGCGTCAGCCGCTTGTAGGTGGCACCGCGCCGCGCGAACCCGATGGTCAACGCGTCGGGGTCGAGGACGTCCTCGATCCAGCCGAGCTCGGCGGAGGTGGAGCCGCGCCCCTTCATCGACTTGCGCAACCGGGAGCGCGCGTCGGCCACGAGCTGTTCGCGCAGCTCGCGCTTGACCGTCCAGAAGCGCTCCCGCGGGATGTCGGCGGCGCGCCTCCAGATCTCACCGGACTCCATGGCCTGGGAGCCCAGGTGCTCGTCGGCGAGCTCGGTGAGCTTGCGGTCCACCCACGTGCCGGCATGCACGCCGTTGGTGACCGAGCCGATCGGCACCTCAGCCACGTCGAAGCCCGGCCACAGGCCGCTGAACATGCCGCGGCTGACGGCGCCGTGCAGCATCGAGACCCCGTTGGCCCGCTGCGCCAGACGCATCCCCATCACGGCCATGTTGAAGATGCCGGGCACCCCGCCCTGGTAGGTCTCTGCACCCAGTGCGAGCAGATCCTCCACCGGCACCCCGGCAAGCTCGGCCGGTCCGCTGAAGTGGGCCCGGATGGCGTCGGCCCCGAAGCGGTCGATCCCGGCGGGCACCGGGGTGTGCGTGGTGAACACCGTGCCGGCCCGCACCGCTCGCACCGCCTCCTCGAAGCTCAGCCCGTGAGCAGTGACCAGCTCACTGATCCGCTCCACGCCGAGGAACCCCGCGTGCCCCTCGTTCGTGTGGTGGACGTCCGGGGCAGGTGCGCCGGTGATGCGCGACCAGGCGCGCAACGCGCGCACGCCGCCGATCCCGAGCAGCATCTCCTGCTCCAGCCGCTGGTCACCTCCTCCGCCGTACAGCCGGTTCGTCAGCTCACGTCGGGCGCTGTCGTTGGTCTCCACGTCGGAGTCCAGCAGCAGCAGGGGAACGCGGCCGACGCTGGCCTTCCAGATGTGTGCGTGCAGCTGGACGCCGCCCGGCATCGCCAGCTCGATCACCACGGGGGTCCCGTCCTGCTCGCGCAGGAGCGACAGCGGCAGGTTGTCCGGGTCCAGCAACGGGTAGCTCTCCTGCTGCCAGCCGTCGGCGTCCAGTCGCTGGCGGAAGTAGCCGCTCTTGTAGAACAACCCCACACCGACGATCGGCACCCCGAGGTCGGAGGCGCTCTTGAGGTGGTCACCGGCCAGGATGCCGAGACCACCGGAGTACTGCGGCAGCGCCTCGGTGATACCGAACTCGGGCGAGAAGTAGCCGATCGAGGCCGGGAAGGACTCAGCTGAGGCCTCGGCCTGCTGCTGATACCACCGCGGCTCGGTCAGGTAGTCGTGCAGGCTGGCGGCCGCCTGGTCCAGACGCGCGCCGAACTCACGGTCGCCGGCGAGGGCGGCCAGGTCGTCGGGGGTGAGTCGGCTCAACAGCGCCACGGGGTCGCGCTTGACCGTCTCCCACAGCGAGCTGTCGATGCTGGCGAAGAGGTCCTGGGTCGGATGGTGCCAGCACCACCGCAGATTCTGGGCCAGGTCGCTCAGGGGAGCCAGGGACTCGGGCAGGACGGTGCGGACGTGCATCCGGCGAATCGCTTTCACGCTGGCACACCCTAGGGCAACCGAGGTCTCCCTTCGTCCGCCGGCCGAAACAGCAGCGCCGACTAGCCGCGAACCGACCAGCCCCTGGCCCCCGGCCCCGCGCAGACCTGTCGTGCCTCACAGAGCGGGAAGGCAGCCGTCGAAGTTCTCGGGACGACGTCGTGACCGGC
>JBAUJO010000129.1:0-14439 GCA_049683875.1 Ornithinimicrobium sp. | reverse complement strand
GGGCATGACGGCGACGGCGTGGAAGACCTCCGCCGGCGCGGCCGCACGCGTCCCGGTGGCCCAGGCCACCAACCTGACTCGTGCCCTGGAGAGCTACCAGGCGGCCGGCTACTTCGTGATCGGCCTGGACGCCGACGGGGAGGTCTCGCTGCCGGGTCTCGCCCTGGCCGACCGGCCACTGGTCGTCGTCGTCGGCTCGGAGGGCAAGGGGTTGTCGCGGTTGGTGCGCCAGACCTGCGACCAGATCGTGTCGATCCCGATGACCGGGGCGACCGAGTCGCTCAACGCCGGGATCGCTGCCGCCGTGAGCCTGTACGCGATCGCCCAGCATCGATCGTGACGCTGCACCGGGCTCCTGTTGGTGTTTCCGCCGGCGGCGTTGCGGCGGCCAGGGGTTGGGCGGTGGGCTTATTGCTCGTGCTGGCCGGGCTCACGGGCTGCGACTCGCCGGGCGAGGAGTCACCGGCTCCCGAGTCTTCCGACGACGGTGTGGCCTCGGCATCCCGTGACGACGATGTCGCGCCGGAGGTGGTGGAGACCATCACCCGGGAGCCCACGTTCACCCAGGGCCTGGAGACGTTGCCGGACGGGTCGATCCTGCACAGCCGGGGGATGTACGGCGCCTCGGGCATCGACATCCTCTCCTCGTCCGGGGAGGTGATCCGCAGCCGGGACCTGCCTGCGGATGAGTTCGGAGAGGGCGTCACGGTGGTGCCGGGTGCCGACGGTGCCGGCGCCACCGCCTACCAGCTGACCTGGATGTCGGGCGTGGTGCACACGTGGAGCGTGCCCGACCTCGAGCCCGGGCCGCTGCTGCGGATCGACGGGGAGGGCTGGGGCCTGTGCTACGACGCCACGCGCGAGGTGCTCTGGCAGTCGGACGGGTCGTCCCGGCTGCGCTCGCTGCGGCTGCCCGACCTGCAACCCCTGGGGTCGGTGCCGGTCACCGAACAGGGCACGCCCATCGACCAGCTGAACGAGCTGGAGTGTCTGGACGGCACGGTCTGGGCCAACGTCTGGCGCAGCAACGACCTGGTCTCGATCGACCCCGACACCGGCCGTGTCGGCCGTCGGGTGGAGCTGGACGCACTGGCCCGCGCCGAAGGGACGCAGTCTCCCGATGACGTGCTGAACGGCATCGCCCGGGGTGAGCAGGACACCCTGGTCGTCACCGGCAAGAACTGGGCGCACCTCTACCGGATCGACGTCAGCGCGCCGCAGGGCTGACGCGAACCCGCCTGGCGGGCCTAGTACCTCGCGCGGATGGGGATCTCGTCGGTGTCCAGGCCCAGCACGGCGGCCTCGTCGGGCTTGCTGGGCAGCACCGAGCTGACGTAGTCGTCGGCCGCGTCCTGCAGGGTCATGTCGCGGTTGGCCCGCTCGGAGAGGTACCACCGGTGCTCGAGCAGCTCGTGGAAGAGCTCCGCGGGCTCCAGCTTGGAACGCAGCTCGCCCGGCACGCTGCGGGTGGCCGGTTCGTAGATCCGTGACAGCCACTCGTGGGCCACCTGGGTCTCGTCGTCGTTCTGCCGGTCGGTCGCGGCGCGGTAGGAGTCGAGGTCGTTCAGCAGGCGCCGGGCCTGGTTCTCCTGCACGTCCAGGCCGGTGAGCGACATCATCCGCCGGGAGTGGTAGCCGGTGTCGACGACCTTGGGCTGGATCTGCAGGTGGGTGCCGTCGATGTCGGTGGTGATGGCGAGCTCGTCGACGTCGAAGCCCAGGTTGTTCAGCCGGGAGATGCGGTCCTCGACCTTCCACCGCTCCCCGCTCGCGAAGCGCTCGGTCTCGGTCAGCTCGCGCCACAACAGCTCGTAGCGGTGCATGATGCGGTCGGCCGTCTCGATGGGCTCCACCGAGGGGTCGAGCAGGTCACCCGCCTCGAGGTCCATCAGCTCCCCGGCTAGGTTGCCGTGGGCGATCTGAAGGTCGTGGGCTCGCTGACCGTCGCTGATCCGGTCGTAGATGGAGGCCGTCTCGGCGTCCACGAGGTAGGCCGCGAAGTCCCCGGCGTCGCGGCGGAAGAGCGTGTTGGACAGCGACACGTCCCCCCAGAACACCCCGGTGATGTGCAGTCGCACCAGCAGCACGGCGAGGGCGTCCAGCACCCGTCGAGCGGTGTCGGGCTGCATCCGCTGGCTGAAGATGGCGCGGTAGGGCAGCGAGAACCTCAGGTGGCGGGTGATCAGACAGGCGTCCAGCGGCTCACCCTGGGCGTCGGTGCGCCCGGAGATGACGGCCAGCGGCTTGACCGCCGGCTGGTCGAGCCGGCGCAGCATCCGCAGGGTGTCGTACTCGCGCCGGGCCAGCTCTTCCTTGATCTCCTTGATGGCCACGACCCCGCCGGACATCTTGACGAAGCGCACGACGTGCCGGGAGATCCCTCGCGGCAGAGCCGCGAGGTGGTCGTTCGGCCACTGCTCCAGCGGCACCTCCCAGGGCAGGTCGAGCAACGCGGGGTCAGGACGGGCCGCCGAGATGTCGAGCGCCATGGCACCACCCTATCCGCGGGAGGTGCCATGGCGGTCTGACTAGTTCAGGCGCTCACCGGACTCGGGGTCGAAGAGGTGGACGTGGTCCTGCTTGGCGATGAAGTGCACCTGCTCGCCCTTCTTGGGCGGAGTGCGGCCGTCGACCCGAGCGATGAAGGGTTTGTCGGTGGCCGAGGCACCCGGCAGCTCGCCGTAGACGTAGGCGTCGGCGCCGAGCTCCTCGACGAGGTCGACCTCCACGGTGATCCCGCGGCCCGAGTCGTCGATGTCGAGGTCCTCCGGGCGCACCCCGAGGACGACCTCCTTGCCGGTTTTGGCCAGGACGTCCCGCTCCACTGGGAAGACGGACTCGCCGAACTTCAGCCCGCCGTCGGTCACCGGAAGGGTGGTCAGGTTCATCGCGGGGGAGCCGATGAAGCCGGCCACGAAGACGTTGTTCGGGTGGTCGTACATCTGCCGCGGCGGGTCGCACTGCTGCAGCAGGCCGTCCTTGAGCACCGCCACGCGATCACCCATCGTCATGGCCTCGACCTGGTCGTGCGTCACGTAGACGGTGGTGACGCCGAGCCGGCGCTGCAGCGAGGCGATCTGGGTGCGGGTCTGCACGCGCAGCTTGGCGTCGAGGTTCGACAGGGGCTCGTCCATGAGGAACACCTGCGGAGAGCGCACGATGGCCCGGCCCATCGCCACGCGCTGACGCTGTCCACCGGAGAGGGCCTTGGGCTTACGGTCCAAGAACTCGGTGAGGTCGAGGATCTTGGCGGCCTCCTCGACCCGCTCACGGATCTCGGACTTGTTGGTGCCGGCGATCTTCAGGGCGAAGCCCATGTTGTCGGCCACCGACATGTGCGGGTACAGCGCGTAGTTCTGGAAGACCATGGCGACGTCGCGGTCCTTGGGGGGCAGTGTCGTCACGTCCCGGTCGCCGATCAGGATGCGGCCGCGGTTGACCTCCTCCAGGCCGGCGAGCATGCGCAGGCTGGTGGACTTGCCACAGCCGGAGGGCCCGACGAGGACGAGGAACTCACCGTCCTCGATGTCGATGGACAGGTCCGTCACCGAGGGGGAGTCCGCCCCGGGGTAGATGCGGACGATCTTGTCAAGGGTCACTGTGGCCATGAGCCATCTCTCCTTCACCGGCAGGAACGTGCCGGACGATCCGTTGTAAAGGCTGCTCTGTCGGCAGGTTTGCCGGCGGAGCAGTCGAGGCGTCGTCGCCGAGAGGTCATGACGTGGCCCAGGCGACGTTGCCAAGACTGCTTGTCACAGTACCGACATCGCAGGCTGGGCGCTAGGTGCCCAGCAACCGGTACATCGTCTGCAGCATGTCCACGACCGCCTGCTCGTCGTCCACTCGGAAGCGGGCGCGGGTGGCTCCGTCGCCGACCTTGACGCTGATGTGGGGCTCGGTGAGCTGAGCGAAGGCGTGCTCGTCGGTGACGTCATCACCGACGTAGACGATCCTGGTGGCCCGCACCGAGGCGGCGAGCTCGAGCAGAGCCGAGCCCTTGTCGGCCGTCGTCACGGCCATCTCCACCACGTCCTTGCCGGCGGTGAGGTGCACCTCGGGCACTCTTCCTGCCACGGAGCGGGCGGCCTGGGTGGCCGCGTCGGCCTCGTCGGCGGACAACCCGCGCGTATGCAGCACCAGTGCCGCCGGCTTACGCTCCACCCGCGCCCGGGGGTGCTCGACCAGGACACCGTCCAACCCCTCGGCCAGGGCGTCGAACCGGGCCCGGTCGCCGTCGTCCAGGTGCAGCTCGGAGCGGTAGGAGGACTCGGCTCCGTGGCTGCCGATGAGCACGATGGAGCCTTCGGCGCCGGTGAGCTGGCGCAGCGGGCCCAGGGCTCGCCCGGAGACCAGGGCCACGGTGGCGCCGTCGAGGTCGGCCAGCTGGTGCAGCACCGTCATGCCACCTTTGACGGGCTCCACGGCCATCGGCTCGTCGGCCAACGGAGCGAGGGTGCCGTCGAAGTCCACCCCGATCAGGAGGTGCTGGGTGGCGGACAGGTCCGCCAGAGCATCTCGCAAGGCTGGGTCCACTACCGACCTCCCGTGTCTGGACCGTCAAGGCTCACTCGGCTCGGCGACCGAGCCGGGTCATCTGGCCGTCATCGACGTGCGGGCCGGCAGTGACACCTGAGCCTATCTAGGGCTCGGGCTGTTCGGGCGCCGTGGCCAGCGCCTGCAGGTAGCCGTCCGCCCATGCGTAGACGTCGTGGGCGCGGACGCGCCGACGCATCGCCCGCATCCGTCGTCTGCGCGTGCCCGGGTCGTCGTGCAGGGCGGTGAGGATGCTGCGCTTGAGCCCGACGATGTCGTGCGGGTTGCACTGGTAGGCCGTGCTCAGCTCTTGCGACGCGCCGGCGAACTCGCTGAGCACCAGCGCGCCGCCGAGGTCGTGGCGGCAGGTCACGTACTCCTTGCAGACCAGGTTCATCCCGTCGCGCAGCGGAGTCACGAGCATGACGTCGGCCGCCTGGTAGATCGCCGCCATCTCCTCGCGGGGGTAGGACTGATGCAGGTAGTGCACCGGGGTCTGGCCGATGTCGGCGTATTCGCCGTTGATCCGGCCGACCATGGCCTCCACCTGCAGCCGGAGCCGCCGGTAGGCCTCGACGCGCTCCCGGCTCGGGCTGGCGACCTGGACGATCGCGACGTCGTGGGGGTCGATGGAGCCGTCGGCCAGCAGCTCGGCGAGGGCTCTGAGCCGGTGCCGGATGCCCTTGGTGTAGTCGAGGCGGTCCACCCCCAGCAACATCAGGCGCGGGTTGCCCAACGAGGCACGGATGTCCTTGGCTCGCTGGCTCACCTCGTGCGACATGGCCAGCGACTCCAACGCCGCGAAGTCGATCGAGATCGGGATGTGCGCCGCGCGCACGGTGCGGGCCGCCCCGCCGAGGACACCGTCGTTGGAGCCCTGCCATGTGATGACCGACCCACGCGAGGTGGCGCCCAGCAGCTGCCGGCAGGCGCGCGTGAAGTTGTGGGCGTCGGCGCTGCGTTGGAAGCCGACGAAGTCGGCGCCCAGCAGACCCCGCAGCAGGGCGGCGCGCCACGGCAGCTGGGCGAACAGCTCCACCGGCGGGAAGGGGATGTGGTTGAACCAGCCGATCCGCAGGTCCGGTCGCAGCTCGCGCAGCAGCGCCGGCACCAGCTGCAGCTGGTAGTCCTGCACCCAGATGGTGGCTCCCTCGGCTGCGACGTCGGCCACCGCGAGCGCGAAGCGCTCGTTGACGGTGCGGTAGGCCGCCCACCAGCTGCGGTGGAAGGCGGGGTCGCTGATGACGTCGTGGTAGATCGGCCACAAGGTGGCGTTGCTGAACCCCTCGTAGTAGTCGCGGATGTCGGCGGTGTCGACTGCGACCGGGACCAGGCGCAGGCCGGACTCCGTGGTGAACGGTACCACACGGATCCCGGTCTCACCGGTCCAGCCCACCCACGCGCCACGACGAGCGCGCATGACGGGCTCCATCGCCGTCACCAGCCCGCCCGGGCTGGTGCGCCACTCCTGGGTGCCGTCGTCGTGCACCACGCGGTCGACCGGCAGACGGTTGGCGACGACGACGAGGTCGGCTCTGTGAGACGACGAAACCATCGCGTGCCCCCTTTCGTCTATGAAGAGACAGTAGGTGATCACAGCGGTTCACGTGGACCGTGGGCACGGCTGTCCGTCGTTGAGAAGGAGCGCGACCGCATACCGTGGACCACGTGACCGAAGAACTTTCCGCCCGATCCGGCGGAGACGGCGCTCGCCGTGTCGGGCCCTACGAGCTGGGGCCTCGGTTGGGTGAAGGCGGGATGGGGGTGGTGTGGCGCTCGTCCGACACCACGGGCCGGGAGGTCTCGGTCAAGGTGCTGCGCCCGCACATCGCCCACGACGAGAACGCCCGGGCGCGGTTGCGGCGCGAGGTCGACACGCTGGCTCGGGTGCACCACCCGCGGGTGGCCGCGGTGTTGGACGCGGACGTGGACGGCCCGTCGCCCTACATCGTGACCGAGTTCGTCCCCGGCGCTCCGCTCGATGCGGTGGTGGCGGGGCAGGGACCGCTGCGGCCGGATGCGTTGGTGCGGCTGGGTAGGGGGCTGTCCGAAGCGCTGTCCGCGATCCACGACGTGGGGATCGTGCACCGGGACCTCAAGCCGGGCAACGTGCTCATGGTCGGGGACGACCCGGTGGTGATCGACTTCGGCATCGCTCAGGTGACCGAGGACTCGCGGCTGACCATGACCGGCATGGTGATGGGCACGCCGGGGTACCTGTCTCCGGAGGTGGTCGAGGGCGGCTCGGTGACCAGGGCCACCGACTGGTGGGGGTGGGCCGCGACCCTGTCGTTCGCGGCCAGCGGGAACCCGCCGTTCGGCAGCGGGCCGATGAGCGTGGTGCTGGACCGGGTCGTGCGGGGGCGCACCCAGCTGGGCACGGTGGACGAGCAGCTGCGGCCCCTGCTGCTGGCCGCCCTGGACCCGGACCCGGCGAACCGGCCGGACTCCAGCGAGGTCATGGCCGCGATGGAGGCGTATGCCGAGCGTCGACCGGTGACCGAGGCCATGACGGCGCGGTCGCTCAACGCAGCCTCCCTGGCCGGCGCCACCGCGATGATCGACAACGACCGCGCTGAGAACGACCGGGCTGAGAACGACCGGGATGTGCAGCCTGGCCGGTCTGGTGACCAGACCCGTGAGCACGAGGTGTCGGGCGGGCAGGCTCGCCAGCGCGGGCAACACGATCAGGCTCCCGCCGAGGACGCCACGCAGGTGACGCCGGTGGTGAACCCGACGCGGGCTCAGCCCATCCCGCAGACGCGGGCAGCCCCGCAAGGCCCACCGCAGCAGCAGCCCCCGCCGCCGAGCGGCCCCCCGGTGTACCGCGACCCGCAGCCCTACCCGCATACCGAGCGCTACCCCTCGCAGCGCTACCAGGGAGCCGGGCCGAGCCCGCAGCAGTCGGCCCCGGCGCAGCGGCCGCCCCAGGCCTACCAGGGTCAGCCACCCCCACAGGGGCAGCCGCGCTACCAGGGCCAGCCACCCTCACAGGGGCAGCCGCGCTACCAGGGTGAACCGCAGCCGTACAGAGGGCCCGGGCCCGCGCAACAACCCTACGGCGCGGACGGCAGGCCATCCGGTGGGATGTACCCACGAGGAGCCGGTGACCCTCGCATCGGACGCCCGCCGCGGACGGGCACGATCCTGACGTTGATGGCGGTTTTCGTCGCGCTGTGCACGGTCGCGCCGCTGCTGGCCTGGGGGCTGCTCGCGCTGTGGTCGGTGCTGACCCGGTGGGTCGACCGGTCGATGACCGGGTTGGTCATGCGCCGCCACCAGGCGGGCCCGCGCGGTAGCGACATCCCCATGACGTTGCTGGCTGCACCGTGGAGGCTGCTCCCGGCGGTGCTGACCACCCTGCTGTGGCTGATCCTGCCGCTGGGCTTCGCCGTCACCGCCGCCGTGGCCACGTCATACGGTCTGACCCAGGGGCCGCTGGGCCCGACCAACGTGGACGACCCGCTGCCGATCGCCGTGGGCTCGGCGCTGGGGGCTGTCATCGGCTGGTGGGGCCCGGGGAGCGTGTCGTTCCGTCGCGGCACCCGCACCCTGCTGCGCGCCGTGCTGCCGAGCGGAGTGACCACCCAGATCATGGTCACGTTCCTTCTGGTCGGCTCGTTCACCCTCGGCGCGTGGGCGCTGCTCGACCCGCAGGCGGTGTCGTGGTGGCCCAGCCCGACGGGCGACGCACCTCTGCTGGACCGCCTGCCCACGCAAATTCTTGGTCAGGACTTCACCACCTTTTGATGATTTTTCTAGGTATGCGGCGTGTCGCTCCGTAGCGTGACCGTTTCGTGATCTAAAGCCGCATCTCTGGGGGAACCGCACATGAACGTAGCTCTGGGACATCGTGATGCCCGCCGGTCGGCGCCTCGCAGGGGTTGGGCCCAGCGACTGGTCAGCATGCTGGCAGCGATGGCCGTGGCGGTCGGTCTGTTCGGGATGTCGGCGCCAGCGGCGCAGGCCGCCAGCGTCTGGGACCGGGTCGCCCAGTGTGAGTCCGGTGGTCGGTGGGCGGTCAACACCGGCAACGGGTTCCACGGGGGCCTGCAGTTCCACCCCGCGACGTGGAACGGGTTCGGGGGCCGCGCCTACGCCTCGTACGCTCACCGGGCCACGAAGTCGCAGCAGATCGCCATCGCCCGCCGCGTGCTGGCTCGCCAGGGCCCCGGTGCCTGGCCCGTGTGCTCCAAGAAGGCGGGCCTGACCCGAAGCAACGGTCGAGCGAACGCGAACGCCACAGCCAGCGGTGGGAGCGTCGGCACGAGCCCCAGCAAGAGCACCGGCACGACGGTGACCAGATACGTCTCGGCGCAGCAGTCGGCCAACGTCCGCAGCGGGCCGAGCTCGCGCTACCGCGTCGTCGGCCAGGAGCGACGCGGCGCGCGGGTCAGCGGCACGCTGCGTAACGGCTGGATGCGCATGTCTGGCAACCGCTGGCTCGGCCCCGCGGTGCTGTCTACTCGGCCGGTCTCGGGGGCGACCTCATCCCGGTCTTCCCGGCCAGCCGCCTCCGGCACCGTCACCCGCTATGTCTCGGCTCGAGTCAGCGCGCACGTGCGCTCCGGACCGGGGACGAGCTACCGAATCGTGGACCGCGAGCGACGCGGGACGAAGGTGCGGGGCAAAGTGGTGAAGGGCTGGCTCAAGATCGGCACGCGTCGTTACATCGGCACCAGTGTCCTCTCGTCGCGACGTGTGTAACGGGTAGGTCACAACGCAGGGTAAGGGGCAGGTAAAGCCTCTCGGCTGCTGGCCGCGGCGCACAGCCCCCTACTTCGCCAGATACGCTGCGCGGGAGCGGGATACCCGTGGGGAACGGCTCAGGTTTGACATGAGCGGTAGAGCGCGTACCGTTATCAATCCGTGATCTTGTCCCCTCGGAAGGAAACACTTCACTGATGACTACCCCTAAGCACCGCACGCCCAAAAAGTCTGCGCAGCGGCTCCGCGTTCCCGGCACCTTTGCGGCTGCCGGCGCCATGGCGATGGGTGCGTTCGCACTCAGCGCTCCCGCTGCCCAGGCCCAGAGCGTCTGGGACGATGTGGCTGCCTGCGAGTCCGGTGGCGACTGGAGCATCAACACCGGCAACGGCTTCTACGGCGGCTTGCAGTTCACCCAGTCCACATGGGAGGGCTACGGCGGTACGGCCTACGCCCCCCGCGCCGACCTGGCGAGCAAGTCCGCGCAGATCTCCGTCGCCCAGCGCACCCTCGCGGGCCAGGGCCCCGGAGCGTGGCCGTCTTGCTCCGTCGAGGCTGGTCTGACCAGCAGCAACGGAGGCGCCACCTCCAGCAGCGTCCCGAGCTCCAGCGGCTCCTCGAGCTCCAGCAGCTCGTCGAGCTCTAGCTCCACGTCCAGCTCGAGCAGCTCACGCCGTTCGTCCAGCTCGAGCGACTCGTCGAGCTCCAGCAGCTATTCGGCTCCGGCCCCGTCGTCCGCCCCCTCGTCCAAGTACGCGAGCGGATCCGGATCGGGCTACATCTCCGCGGACATCGCGGCCTACGTGCGCTCGGGCCCGAGCTCGGACAACGCGGTGATCTCCAAGATCGCCCGTGGCACCAAGGTCAGCGGCACGTGGAACTACGGCTGGCTGAAGATCGGTGACGGCCAATACGTGGGCAAGACCATGATCTCCAGCAGCCCGGTCGGCGGCGGCTCGAGCCACCACTCCGGTGGCGGCTCGACCAACGGCGGCTCGGCCACCCAGGTGGTCACGGCGGACATCAACGCCTACGTGCGCTCCGGCCCGAGCTACGACAACGCCATCATCGACAAGGCCCCCCATGGCAAGGTTGTCTCCGGCACCTGGCACAATGGCTGGCTCAAGATCGGTGAGGGCCAGTACATCGGCAAGACGGTCCTCGGCGACGCCTGAGACCCTGTTAACCAGCACCCGACCGGCTCGTGCCGGTCGGGTGCTGTCATGTCCGGCGGTAATATCGACACCGCCGCGGCCGCGCAGGCGCGGCCCGCTGGCGTGGCGCAATCGGTAGCGCACCTGTCTTGTAAACAGGTGGTTGGGGGTTCGAGTCCCCCCGCCAGCTCTCTCCCTGACCAGCGGGTTTAGCCTTCTGACCTGCATTTATGTCCGCCTTGGCGCCTGAGGTCAGGTGGTCAGTCGTTGACACAGAGTGACTTAAAGCGCCACCCTTGTTGCACGTATGTTGCACGAAATCGAGGGAGCGAGCGATGAGTCGGCGTGGTTTTGGGAACATCCGCAAGCTGCCCTCGAAGCGATGGCAGGCCAGCTACTCCGGCCCAGACATGGCTCGGCACGTCGCGCCACACACCTTCGCCTCAAAGATGGATGCCGAGGTGTGGCTCGCTCAGGAGCGAGCCCTGGTGGTCGGCAGCGCTGACTGGGTGCCGCCGCAGCGACGAGCCGAGATCAAAGAACGGCTCGCGCCGCCGGAGTTCGCGGAGTACGCACGGCAGTGGCTCACGGACCGGTCCCTGAAGCCGCGTACCCGTGAGGGGTACGAGCATCTGCTGCGGCGCTACCTCGACCCGGAATTCGGTGACCTGCCTGTGCCGGACCTCACCCCGGCGGTGGTGCGGCGATGGTGGGCCGGCCTGTCCCCGGAGCATCCGACGGTCAACGCCCGGGCCTACGCGCTGCTGCGGGCGATCCTCAGCACGGCGGTGACCGACGAGCTCATTCCGACCAATCCGTGTCGTGTGCGCGCCGCATCCAACCCGCCGACCAAGAAGGATGTCCGCCCGGCGACACCTGCCGAGCTTCTCGTCCTGGTCGAGGAGATGCCGGACTCCCGCCGAGCGGCGGTGCTGCTATGCGCGTGGTGCGCCCTGCGCATTGGCGAAGTGCTGGAACTACGGCGACGAGACCTCGATCTGGACCGCGGCGTCGTGTCCGTGACCAGGGCAGTGTCCTGGGTCGGTGGCAAGCCGGTGGTGGGTACCCCGAAGTCGGCGGCCGGCACCCGCGAGGTCAACGTGCCGCCGCATATCGTCCCCGCCTTGCAGCATCATCTGGATGTGTATGTGCGCTCCGGAGCGGATGCTCTCCTGTTCCCGTCCGTGCATGACTCACGACGGCACCTGCAGCCGACCGTGCTGCACCAGTCCTGGCGCAAGGCCCGCTCTGCCGCTGGGCGCGAGGATCTGCGCATCCACGACCTTCGGCACACCGGCGCGACCCTCGCCGCGATGACAGGAGCGACTCTGGCTGAGCTGCAGGCGCGTCTCGGCCACTCGACCGTTGGGGCCGCCCTGCGCTATCAACACGCCGCCCAGGGCCGTGACGCTGAGATCGCGTCCAAGCTCTCCGACCTGGCGCGTCCGAAAGATGAATAGGCAGGCCCCGCGGATCGGCTCCGAAAGGGGCATCACTTCGCACAGTTGGCTGCGTCTCCTTCCCGAGCGTTCCTGTGACGTCCCTGTTTCGGGGACCCCCGTGTTTCGGGGACCCCCGTGTTTCGGGGACCCCCGTGGATGTGTCTCGCAGAACGGCGGAACCCATGCTTACCTCGACCGGTGATGTTGCCGTCATGGTGGGCTTTGCGGTGACGTCGCAGGACGCCGCCGTGGGCCGTGTGACCGTCGCTACGGATGCGTGCCGATCAGCCGGATATCGTGTCTGCATGGCCGCATATCAAGGCCGCTGAGGCAGCGCGTGCTTAACAAGCTGAGTTCCGCTGGCCCGGGAGGCAGCGACGCTCAACGCCGGCGATGGCGCAGGCCGCAATCGCGGGGGCTTGGACGCGAGGCTCCGTTCGGTGGAGAGCCGGTCGGGAGGTCGACGAGGGCGGCTGACAGCAGCCCGACCGTGAGACTTGTCAAGCGGTCATAAGGGGTCGTTTCTGGAACCGCGGAGCGGACACTTCTATACTGAGCAACAGGAAGGGGCTAGCGACCAAAGCCGCTAGCCCCCCACCCCCGGGCCCTGCAACCCAAGGGAGCCACCCAGCGGCCTACGGTGCCGCGGAAAGTGGCCCTGCTCGTTCCCCTCGCGTCTTACAAGGACGCGGGGGGTTCGTTCTATGTGGCCGCCTCCTCCCGTGCGGCGGCCTCCTTCGCCTTGTTGCGGTTGCTGACAACCCGCTGGCCTTCTTCCTTGAGATCCACGACCAGGACGTCACCCTCGAGCTTCGGCGTCCACCGGTGAGCTGCCGATGTGTCCAGCCCTATGTACTGGGTGAACATCGTGCCCGCAACCAGTACGGACCGACCCTTCGAAGCCCGCTTCTGAGCACCGTTCGAATCAGTACTCACAGTAGAGCCACCAGTCGGCCGCGCGGGATAACCGTTTGGATCTGAGGTGTCGCAGGGCTTAAGACCGATAAGGCGACGCTCCGCATCCCACATCAGCGTGACCGCTTCCGCCTCGTCTAACATCTGGTGTGCTGCTGCGTGCAAGGAAATGAGACCATGCTTCTGAACCGTCACAGACTGCACAGTTTGGACTGGTGCACTGCCCTTCTCGAAGACTTTGAAGCCCACGCCCTTCACCTCCCGGATCGTAGGTAGTACAGAGCATACAGCACCTCGGCGGAAGATCTCGCCAATCTGTAGACACGATGAACCCCGTGGATAAGGCATTGAACAGTGTCGGAACGCTGGAGAGTGTCGCCGTTCACACTAGTGTCGTGCGGCTTGCGCCGTGTCGGACCCTGTTCGCAGGGCCTTCCAGCCACACGTGCTCGGCACTGTCACAGCGACGCCGTTGTCCGAAACGACGTGCGAGGGCGTGGCTGATCTGCTGCCGTGGGTTGGGGCACGATCGTCACATGTCAGAAGTTGTCCTTGTCGCCCTCATTGGAGTGGCCGGTACATTCCTCGCTGCCCTCGTTGCAGCGCACCTCACCCGTGCGGCGGATGATCGCCGAGCACGCCAAGCCCGAAGGATGGAGCTGTACCTCAAGCTCAACCGCGTCGCCATCCGAGAGCAGCGCATGCTCGATCGTCTAGCTGCCAGCCCCTACGAGAGCGTCCAAGCTGCGGACGAGATGCCTGGGCACTGGGATGCGATCACTGCGGAGGTGGACCTCGTCGCTGGCCCGGTCGTTTGGCAGGCATGGCAAGCCTTCATCAACGCACGGGACACCGCCCTGTGGAACTTCGAGCAGGACCACCCCGAACCCGACCCAGAAATTCCGTGCACCGACCCCGATTGGATCCGCCTGTCAAGAGCTGCCAAGAGCCTGCGAAACGCAACGAGAACGGAGGCGGACGATGCTCTGAGGGTGTGGCAACGAACGCGACGGCTCCGCTCAGGGTCGCCTGCTGGAGAGGATCTGGAACCGCACGACCGTTGATGAGCACATTGGTCGGTGGCGCGCAGGGTGTCCCCGTCCCCCACCGAGGTCATGGTCTTTGCCTAGCCGCTCTACTGGGTGTCGTCATATAGCTGAGGTACAGCCCGATGCCAGGAGTGTCGCGGCCGCGGGCGGCACGTCCCAGGCTCATCCTCACCACTCCGCCCACGGCCTGTTGCTAACGCCGGTGTTGTGGCCCGTGCCGGTGACACTGCTCTATTCGGTTGGTTTTCCGGCCCCGACTCGTAGGCGTGGGCGGAGGGCCATTTTCTGCCCATTGTTGTTGGACTTGCATGGCGGCGACTTTCTCGGCGACGGCGGCGTCGATGATTTCCGAGACGTTTGCGGTACCCGTGCACCCGCCGGGCGCCCGTGCGCGCCGGAGCGCCGCGGCCATCACCAGCAACATCGGAGGTCTGATCATCGCGACCGCGCTCCTAGCCTCAGTCTGGGAGCTGGTGGGCAAGAGGTCGTTCGCCGCCGAGATCCCGGCGAAGGCAAACCGGCTCTTCGCCTATTAGTGGCCCGGCGCAGGGCCAGCATTGCCAGTGACGAAGTGCCCCCCAAGTTGACGCATGGCAAGGGTGAACCGTGGGCGCATCAACCTACTGACCTCTCCGTCAC
>JBAUJO010000128.1:0-6904 GCA_049683875.1 Ornithinimicrobium sp. | reverse complement strand
CCTTCGATCACCGCTCCCCCGTTCCGGCTTCGTGAGCCGGAGCCGCCGGCCGTGGACGAGCGCCGCGCTGGCCCGGCCGCTGATCCCACCAGCTGACGAGCAACCACCGTCTGAAGCCATACCCGCGTGACAGGCCGAGTCAACGGCAACACGAGGAACAGGCCCAGCGCATCGGTGAGGAAGCCCGGCGTCAGCAGCAGCGCTCCCCCGACCAGCACGAGACCCGCGTCGGCGAGCTCCTTCGCCGGTGGTTGCCCGCTGCGTAGTGCCTGACGCAGACGCCCCCAGGTCCGTCGTCCCTCGCGGTGTACCAACGCCGCACCCAGCACGCTCAGGGCGATGAGTGAACCGAAGGTCCACCACGGGCCGATCGCCTGCCCGACGGCAATGATGGTCAGGATCTCCAGCAGCGGAACGATGAGGAGCGCCGCGAAGATCAACCGGCCCCGGTGTCGGCGCCGGCGGGAGGTCCCCGAGGGTCTGGCTGAGGTCATGGTGGTCCTTAGAATATCGACAGTGCCTGCCGGAGGCGCCGTGCCACGCCCCAGGCCGTCACCCGGAACAACGCTTCGAGCACGATCGATGTGCCCATCTTCGAGGTTCCGTACTCCCGCTCCACGAACTCGATCGGAACCTCCACCATCACCAGTCCGGTGTCATAGGCACGCAACGTGAGGTCGACCTGGAAGCAGTACCCCTGCGAGGCGACGTCGTGCAGACCGATCTTCTCCAGCGCCCCGAGGCGGTAGACACGAAACCCCGCCGTCGCGTCACGGATAGGGATGCCCAGCGCGACGCGGACGAAGACGTTGCCCCCGAGACTGAGGGCTTTGCGATGCCACGGCCAGTTGCGCACTGCTCCCCCGGGCACCCAACGGGACCCGATCACCACGTCCGCTCGATGGGCCGCCACGAGCATCTCGGGCAGCGCCTCGGGCTGGTGCGAGCCGTCGGCGTCGATCTGGACCGCATACCGGTAGCCGTGCCGACCCACCCAGTCCAAGGCGGTCATATAGGCGGGCCCGAGGCCCTGCTTGGCCGGACGGTGCAGCACCCGGACGGACGCGTCGCGAGCCGCCAGTGCATCGGCCAGCTCACCGGTCCCGTCAGGAGATCCGTCGTCCACGACCAGCACATCGGCGTCGGGGACCGCGGCGCGCAGGCGGGCAATGAGCCCCGGCAGGCTGTCCCGCTCGTTGTAGGTCGGCACCATGACGCACGTCGCACCCGGCGCAGCCGCACCAGGACCCCGCTGGTGCATCATCGGGCGCCGAGCGGAGTGTGACGGTGCGAGCGCCGCCGCAGACCCTGTCCGGCTCTGAGCAGCACCAACAGGGCCAGGATGACGCTCGCTACCCGCTCGGGCCACGGCCCGAGCCGCACCGCCGGGGTGATCTCGGTGCGTCGCGTCACCGACTCCGACAGCACCGCGGAGGTGAACAGGTCAGTGCGCTGGGAGACCGAGCCGTCGGGGGCGACGAATCCGCTGACGCCCACCGTGCTGATGTGCACGACCGAGCGTCCCAGCTCCACGGCCTTCACTCTGGAGGCTGCGAGCTGCTGGACCGACTCGTCGGTGAACCCGAAGGTCGCGTTGTTGGTCGGGACGAGCATGATCTCGGCGCCTTCACGCACGGTCCGGGCCATCAGGTCGTCGACGACCACCTCGAAACAGATCGCGACCCCCAAGGGCAGATCACCACTCCCCCGCCCTGCGCTCTCGTCGATCGGCACCTCGAGCAGGCCCACCTCGCGACCGGGCGCGAAGTCGGTGCGGACCAGGTCGACCTTGTCCGAGAAACGCCGGAAGAACGTGCGATAGGGGATGTACTCGGCGAACGGAACGGGGCGCTGCTTGACGTAGGACTGCACGATCCCCTTCCCGGGCAGGTAGAGCAGACTGGCATTCTTCAGGCGGCCACCCGGCGGGGTCAGGACCGCTCCCACCACCACCGGTGCGTCGATGGCTTCGATGGCGGAGTCGATGACCCGCGCGGCGTCAGGGTTACGCACCGGGTCGATATCTGAGGAGTTCTCCGGCCAGACCACCAGCTCAGGAGCGCGTAGGTCCCCGGCTTCGACCGCAGCGGCAGCATCCCGGGTCGCCGTGACGTGGTTGTCCAGCACGGCGCGGCGCTGCGCGTTGAAGTCCAACGTCATTTCCGGCACATTGCCCTGGATGGCCATGACCTCGGTGGTCGGGCCGTCCATCGGGCGCTCGATGAGCATCGGTGCGGCCATCACGGCGACGGCCACAGCGATGGCCACCAGGGCCGAGCCGACCCCGCGCGCCGACCGCCGGGTAGCGGACCGCCTCACGAGCGTGTGCACGCCGAGGGCGATCAACGCCCCACTGAGCACCAGCACGAACCCCAGGCCCGGCACGCCGACCCAGCGCACGAGGCCCAGGGCCGGAGAGTCGGCCTGAGAGAAACCCAGCCGCCCCCACGGAAACCCTCCGAAAGGTGTCGTGGCACGGGCGTACTCGGCGACCACCCACGCCAGTGCCACCGCGACCGGTCTCACGCGGGCATCGGGTCCACGGCCCTGCAGGTATGAGGCCACCGCACTGAAGGCGGCGACGTACAGCGAGGACAGCGTCGCCAGAGCGAACCAGGGCAGCGCACCGACGTAGATCCCGGACCACGACAGCAACGGCCCGAAGTAGGCCCAGCCGGCGACCATGCCGAGCAGGGACGCCACTGCGCCCCCGGTACCGGTGATGGCGAGAACGATGCAGGCCATACCGACGGGAGCAAGGAACCACAGGTTGGCCGAGGGAAAGGCCAACCAGAGAGCCAACCCACCCGCCGCGGCACCTAGAGCACGCAGCAACAGCACGCGAACACCATAGGTGACGACGGTGATGGGTGGCTGTGCTGCCTATGTCACCGTTGCGGGTGCGAGCGATGAGCCAGGGCCCACCGGGCCGTTGGGGCCAAGGGATAGGGCACCGCCTTGCGACGACGACTGCTCCCCTGTTGTCTACTAAGCCCGGTAGGCCCTGGCTGGCTTACCGCTGTGTCGCTACCGAGGCCCCCGTGCGGCTAGCCTTCGAGCCGAACCGCCGGTCGGCACCGACAGCCCCTAATCTAGTTCGCACACATGGCCTGTCAACTGCGCCGTGACCAGCAGATTCCCGAGAATGCGCAGGTCATGGGGTGGTCCGCCGGTATGGGGTCGACGCGACTAGATTGCGTGGGCGGGCGTGTCGCCTCGCGACACGCCGACGTAAGGCCGAAGGGGAAGGACCCATGACGACCAAAGAGCAGCAACTCAGCGGCGGACCGGCGCCGACGCCACAACCGCGACGGCGCACCGACAACGCCCGCCGGCGGCTGACCAAGGTCTTCTCGCCGTTCTGGGTGGTTCCCGCGCTGTGCTGCCTGATGGCTTTCGCGCTGGGCCTGGTGCTGCCCGAGCTCGACCAGCAGCTGGCGAAGTACGTGCCGTTCCTGTTCCCGGCCGGGCCGGACGGTGCCCGCACGATGCTGTCGACGATCGCCGGAGCCATGATCTCTCTCACCGGTCTGGTCTTCTCGATCACCATCGTGGTGCTTCAGCTGGCGTCGTCCCAGTTCTCACCCCGGGTCCTGAACAGCTTCCTCGACGAGCGGGTGCCCCAGGTCACCTTGGGCGTCTTCGCCGCCTCGTTCGTCTACGCCCTCACGGTGATGCGCACCGTCACCGACACCGGGTCCGGACTGCGCACGGATGTGCCCCAGATCGCCGTGACCGTATCCTTCCTGCTGGTGTTGGCCTCGGTCGCCATGTTCTTGGCGTTCATCCACCACATCACCCAGGCCATCTCCGTCGAGGAGATCGTCCAGGACGTGGGTGGTGTGACGCGCGACCTGCTCCGGGCCAGCCGGGTGGAACGAAGCGGGAACGCGCCTCGCGTCGGTGTATCGCAGCTCGAGAACGAGAACGAGCATCATCACGAGGCGCACGATGAGTCGGGTCGGGCCCGCAGCGTCGTCGTGGTGGCCGAGGACAACGGGTACCTGAACTACGTGGACGCACCGACCCTGGTCGAGGCCGCCGCCGAGCTGGACGCCCGGGTCGAGGTGCTACGACCGCTGGGCACCTTCGTCGTGGTGAACCAGCCGGTGGCCGTGGTTCATCCGCTCGACGCCGGCCCGGCTGACCCGCAGCGGTGCCAGACCCGTGTCCTGGCCACTCTGTCCCTGACCAGTCGTCGCTCGATGGAGCAGGACGTCACCTTCGGCATCCGGCAGCTGGTCGACATCGCCGAACGGGCGCTGTCGCCCGGCATCAACGACCCGACCACCGCGGTCCAGGTGCTCAACGAGCTCCATACGATCTTGCGATGCATCGCCGTCGAACCCGACACGCCTGCGGCTCACCACGACAGCGAGGGCGTCACGCGTGCGGTGCTGAGCGAGTGGAGCTTCGGGCAGTATCTCGACCTCAGCATCGACGAGATCGCCCACTGGGGTGAGTCGAGCCTGCAGGTGGCTCCTCGGCTGCAGCAGCTGCTGGAACAGCTTGCGCAGGTCGCTCAGCCCGAGCACAAGCCCGCCATCGAGCGCAAGCTCGCCCAGGTCACCGAGTGAGCGCTCAGGGGACGACGACCACTCCCCGGGCCGTGGTGGCCACCATCGGCGGCTCCAGCACCCTGGCCGCCGAGGTGCCCGCCTGGGGGGCCGACCGAGCGGTCACCACCAGGGTGAAGTCCATCTCGCGGCTGCGCTGACCGACCCGGACCAGGGTGGCCCTGACCTCGACGCAGTCCCCCGCGGCCACGGGTGCTCGGAACTGCACGTCGCTGTAGGAGGCGAACAGGCCCTCGTCGCCGTCGGTCCGCACGCAGAGCTCGGTGGCCACGTCGCCGAACAAGGCCAGGCCGTAGGCCCCGTCGACCAGGTTCCCGGCGTAGTGCGCCCGCCCGTAGGAGACGTAGTGTCGGTGGACCACGCACATTCCGACCTGCGCCGGTGCATGGGCGGGGCGTGGCTCGGCGTCGGACATCAGGACGGCCTCCCGGTGATGGCATGGACGAGGTATGAGGCGACGTCGCCGGGGCTGGTACCGCGACCGAAGATGCGGTCCACCCCCAGCTCGTCGGCGCTGCGTTCGTCGAAGCGGGGGCCGCCGGCGACCAGCAGCGGGACCTCGCCCGCCGGGTAGGCCTCCCGGAATGCGGCGGACATCTCGCGCGTGTTGTGCAGGTGCGCGTCGCGCTGCGTGACGACCTGGCTGATCAGCACGGCGTCGGCGTGCTCGGCGCGGGCACGCTGGACGAGCTCTGGGATCAGGACCTGGGCCCCGAGGTTGATGACCGCGATCTCGGTGTAGTACTCGAGCCCCTTGTCGCCGGCGAAGCCCTTGATGTTCAAGATGGCGTCGATCCCGACCGTATGGGCGTCGGTGCCGATGCAGGCCCCGACCACGACCAACGGCCTGTGCAGGTTCTCCTTGATCGTGGCGTTCACCTCTTTGGGAGACAGGAGGGGGTAGTCACGCTCGACGACCTCCACGGCCGCAGTGTCGACGAGGTGGTTGCATGAGCCGTAGACCACGCAGAACGTGTGCTCGGGCCCCATCGGCGCCGCGTGCACCAGCATGGCCGGCTGCAGCCCCATCTTGGTCGCCAGCTGCACGGCCGCGCCCTCGGCGAGCTTGTCGTGGGGCAGCGGCAGGGTGAACGACATCTGGACCATGCCGTCGCCGGTGGTGTCTCCGTAGGGCCGGACGACCTGGCTCATGCGCCAGCCCCCCATCCGTCCGCCTCGAGCAGCTCGATGGCCGGGTTGCAGTAGTCGTCCGCACGAGGGGCCACCCCGTCGCCGCCCTTGCCGCCGTCCGCCGGGCGCTTCATGGAGCCGAACGTGCCCCGGCCGATGGCCTCCAGCAGGGCGCTGCCCCCGTCTGCCCCCGGCCCTTGGGGGGCGTCGTGCTGACCTTGGGCGAGCATCTGCTCCAGCAGGGTGACCGTCTCGGCCAGGACCTCGCGCGCGCGGCGCGCGATGAAGCCGTCCGGCGGCGGCGCGAAGTCCTCCGCCAGGCCACCGGCGGCATTGAGCACGTAGCGCACGTTGGACAGGGCCAGACCCCGGTCGGACAAGAAGGGCGTCACCACTGCCTCGGTCATCATGCCGACGAGCAGGATCGACTGGCCGGTCATCGCCCCCGCCAGGTTGAAGAAGCCGTCCAGCAGGTACCCCTTGAAGATGTCGCCGGTCATGTGCTTGGTCGGCGGCATCCATTTCAAAGGCGCGTCCGGAAAGAGCTGTCGGGCCAGCAGCGCGTGGGCCAGCTCGAGGCGGAACGACTCCGGGACCTCGGGGTTGATCTCGAAGGCGTGCCCCAGGCCGAGCTGGGCGTCCTCGAGCCCGGCCTCCTTGGCGAAGTACTCGTTGATGAGCTGTGAGGCGGTCACCGTGTGCGCGGCCTCGACGGCATCCGCAGTGGTCAGGTAGTTGTCCTCGCCGGTGTTGATGATGATGCCCGCGCGGGCATGGACCTGGCGCGAGAACCGCTGGTCGACGAACGTCCGGACCGGGTTGATGTCGCGGAACAAGATGCCGTACATCGAGTCGTTGAGCATCATGTCGAGCCGTTCCAGGCCAGCCAGAGCCGCGATCTCGGGCATACACAGCCCGGAGGCATAGTTCGTCAAGCGGATATAGCGGCCCAGCTCGACCGAGACCTCGTCCAGCGCGCGGCGCATCAGGGCGAAGTTGTCCTGGGTCGCGTACGTCCCGGCGAAGCCCTCGCGGGTCGGGCCCTCGGGGACGTAGTCGAGCAGGGACTGTCCGGTGCTGCGGATGACGGCGATGACGTCGGCCCCGTCGCGCGCCGCCGCGACCGCCTGCGGGATGTCTTCGTAGATGTCCCCGGTGGCCACGATGAGGTAGATCCACGGTCGCTTCGGTGGGTC
>JBAUJO010000127.1:0-1527 GCA_049683875.1 Ornithinimicrobium sp. | reverse complement strand
CGGCGAGCACGGATGCCTCGGGATGGGTATCGACCACCCATCCGGTGGGCTGGGCCAATGACACCGCCGACACCGGAGCTGAGCCTTCCCCACGAGCACGCACCGCCTGCAACGCTTCGAAGTCGACCATGCCCGTCGGGGTGCCGTCAGCTGTGGTCACCACCCAGAGAGCGCTGTCCTCCCAGGCCACCTCCGAGACGCTCACGTGGTCACCGACCTGGGCGACAGTGCGCCATACCGATCCCACCGAGACACTCTCGAATCGTCGTGTTGCCCTCCCTGCCCGCACCGCGCGCGAGGCCCCACTCCACAAGAAGAAGCAGATCAAACCGACCCAGATCGTGCGGGTTAGATCCACGGTGCCCCCGAATGCCAACGGTATGCCGACCGCCCACCAGAGCAGCCCGAGCACCAATATGCGCCCGGACCACCCGGCAACCAATGAGCCCAGGCCGCGGCTGCCGGAGGCCCTCCAGACCGCGGCTTCTAACAGGAAGCCGCCGTCCAGCGGCAAAGCCGGCAGCAGGTTGAAAGCTCCGACGAAGACGTTGGCGGTGGTGAACGCGGTGAGCAGCAGCCAGATCACCCCGCGATCGAGGCCCTGCAGAGTCAGCCAGCCCGCGGCGCCGAGCGCCAGATTCGCCAACGGTCCTGCCACCGCGACCAGCGCCGAAGCCCCGGGACGGGAGGTGTCCCCGTGGTATGCGGTGTGCCCGCCCCAGAAATCCGCGACGATCCGGTCCACGGTGAAGCCGAGTCGTTGGGCGATGACGGCGTGCGCCGCCTCATGGACGAACACCGAGAACAGCAGGAGAGCAGCAAACGCGACTGCCACGGCATACCCACCCGTGCGCCCCATGCTGGGCACGATCGAGGTGATCACCGGACCGAACAACAGCGCGATCACCACCGCGATGATGACCCATGACGCTCCGAGATAGACCGGGATGCCGAAGATGGAGCCGATCTGCCAGCGCGACGTGGCTCGCGCAGGTGGAGGCATGGGGTCAGCGTACGCAGCCTCTGTCGGTGGGGCTTCGTAGAGTGTGGCCATGAGTCGAGCACTGTCACCAAGTCGCGCCGCCGACTTCATGCAGTGCCCGTTGCTCTACCGGTTCCGCGTGGTCGACAAATTGCCTGAGCCGCCGAGCCTTGCTGCGGCACGGGGCACGTTGGTGCACGAAGTGCTTGAGCAGCTCTTCGATCTGCCCGCAGGCGAACGCACCAGCCAGGCAGCGTGCTCCATGGTCCCCGGGCGGTGGGCGGCAATGGTCGAGGATGAGCCGGACCTAGCGATCCTGGTGCGAGAGCCTGGGCCCGGCGAGACTGATGCCGCGACCCCTTCGACAGACGAGGCTCAAGCGAGCGAGGCTCAGGACGCAATCGGCCTCGAGGCGTTCTTCGCCGAGGCGCACACACTGATCGAGCGGTGGTTCACACTGGAGGACCCCACCCGACTTGAGCCGGCCGAGCGAGAGTTGTATGTCGAGACCGAGATCGATGGCTTGACCTTGCGCGGCTACGTGG
>JBAUJO010000126.1:0-19366 GCA_049683875.1 Ornithinimicrobium sp. | reverse complement strand
CTCCAGTAGCACGACGTCGAGGCCCCGCTCGGCGGCCTCCAACGCGGTCGCCAGACCCGCCGGCCCGGCACCGAGCACGATGACGTCGCAACGTTGCTCGTCAGGAGGTTGGGAGCGGGGCTCGTCGGAGGACTCGACGGACGGCTGGCCGGAACTCTCGGTGGAGGGCTCACCAGATGGCGCCAGGGTCGACATGACGTGCGACCTTAGCGCGGCTGGACAACGGTGCGGAGACCGTTGCTAAGGTTCACCTTACTGAATTACGTCACACACCTATGACTTATGGAGGCATCGTGATCCGTCGCCCGCGACTGGTCCTGGCTGCGGCCCTGTTGAGCAGCACCGCCCTCGTGGCGTGTTCCGACGACGGGGCCGGGGTCACCGACCTCGGCGCCGAGTCCGGCGACGCCGGAAGCGGCTCGGGGTCCGGGAGTGGCTCGGGGTCCGGGAGTTCCTCGGACAGCGGCTCCGAGTCTGGCGCTGACTCCGGCTCGGGGAGCGGCCTCGGTTCGGACCTGCAGCAGGGTTCGGACAACGAGCTCGTCACCGACGCGGTCACGGCCTACCAGGCCTACGTCGAGGAGCAGGTCCAGCTCACGGTCGACCAGACCCAGGTGCTCACCGACGCCGTCCGCGCCGGCGAGCTCGAGGCCGCCCAACAGGCCTACGCGCCCTCTCGCGAGGGGTGGGAGCGCATCGAGCCCATCGCCGGCCTGATCCCCGAGCTCGACGGGCGGCTCGACTCGCGGGTCGACGACTTCGAGGGGGTCGACGACCCGGACTTCACCGGATGGCACCGACTGGAGTACCTGCTGTTCGAGCAGGACACCACCGATGGTGGCGCCGAGTTCGCCGACCAGCTCGACGCCGACCTGGCCACCCTCGCGGAGGAGATCCAGTCGCTGGACATCCCGGCCGCGGCGATGCCGGTCGGGGCCTCGGAGCTGGTCGAGGAGGTGTCGCTGGGCAAGATCACCGGCGAGGAGAACCGCTACGCCAAGACCGACCTGTGGGATCTCGCCGCCAACGTGGAGGGAGCCCAGGTCGCGATCGAGCTGCTCAACCCAGCGCTGGAGGAGGCCGACCCCGACCTCGCCGCAGAGCTGGACACCTCCTTCGCCGAGTTGGACTCGACGCTGGAGCCGCTCCGCGACGGCGACGGGTGGGTGCTGTACTGCCTCGAGGGCGACGAGTTCCCCTCGGACCGTTGCCAGGGGGTCACGGTGGAACCCGACGTCGTCGACCAGCTGCAGTCCCAGACCGCGGCCCTGTCGGAGCAGACGTCTCAGGTGGCCGGAGTCCTGGGGCTCGCCGAGTGAGTGGGGGCTGCCCGGTGGCCCCCGGGCGGCGGCAGGTGCTCACCGTCGCGCTGGGCTCGATGGGGGCAGCGGTAGGTCTGGCCGGATGCACCGGCACCGACGACCCCACAAGAACGCAGAGCCCCGAGAGCGCCGAGCGAGCCGGCTTGGATCGCCAAGGCGGTGTGCGGCAGCCGGAGCGTGTGCCCTTCAGCGGCCCCCATCAGCCGGCCATCACCGCGACACCGGTGCCCGCGCTGGCCAGCCTGGCCGCCTTCCGGGTCACCGCCGCAGACCGAGCCGGCCTGGCTGAGATGTTCACCGAGCTCAGCCGCACCGTGTCCGACCTGATGGCGGGCCGGATGCCGGAACAGCGCGACCCGGCCTACCCACCGATGGAGACCGGCATCCTCGGGCCCGACCCGCCACCGGACGACCTCGGCATCGTGGTGAGCGTGGGAGCGACGTTGTTCGACGACCGGTTCGGGCTCGAGGGCCGGGGCCCCCGCGAGCTGGTCACCATGCCGTTCCTGGCCAACGACCGGCTGGACGACGACCGTTCCCACGGTGACCTGCTCATCAGCATCGAGGCCCAGCACGAGGACACGGTGCAGCACGCCCTGCGCCAGATCATGCGGGCGACCCGACGACACCTCGTGCTCGCCTGGACCGGTGAGGGCTATGCCCGAGGCTCGGCCGGGGCCGGTGGTCAGACGCCGCGCAACCTGCTGGGCTTCAAGGACGGCACGGCCAACCTCGACGCCTCCGACGCAGAGCTGATGCAGCAGCACGTCTTCGTCGATGAGGGCGACGACGAGCCTGGATGGGCCACCGGTGGCAGCTACCACGTGGTGCGGGTGATCCGGATGCTGGTGGAGTTCTGGGACCGGGCCCGCCTGAGCGAGCAGGAGGCCCTGATCGGGCGGCACAAGGACAGTGGCGCGCCGCTGGGAGAGACCGAGGAGTTCGCGGAGGTCGACTTCTCCGATGACCCGCAGGGCCGGCAGACGCCGCTGGACTCCCACATCCGCCTGGCCAACCCCCGGACCGAGCAGACGGCCGGCCAGGTGATGCTGCGTCGGGGCTTCTCCTACACGCGCGGGGTCGACAAGGTCGGGCAGCTCGACCAGGGCCTGGCCTTCGTGTCCTACCAGCGGTCGCTGAGCACCTTCCTCGCGGTGCAGGAGCGCCTCAACGGTGAACCGCTCGAGGAGTACACCCGCCCCGAAGGTGGCGGGTTCTTCTTCGCCCTTCCCGGGGTGGAGGACGATGGCACCTCGCTGGGCGCGGCCCTGCTGGCCTAGCCGCCCCGCCCCCTTCCTCCCGTTCAGCCGATGACGCCGAAGGCGGTCAGCAGCGAGCGCAGTCCCAAGCCGATGGCGACGAGCACCACGATGCCGCCCACGATGTTGGCGGCCAGGGTGTTGGTGTGCTTGCCCAGCAGGTCGCTGCGGTTCATCACCACCAGCAGGAAGATCGCGATGATCGGCAGGATCAGGCCGTTGGAGGCCTGGGCGAAGACGATCAGCTCGGTCGGGCTGGAGCCGATGGCCGCGAAGGTGGCGCCCACGAGGATGATCACGGCCCAGATGGCCTTGAACTTGGGGTCGGCCAGGTCGCGCTTCCAGCCGAACGCGCCCGCGGTCGCGTAGGCGGCGGCCAGCGGCGCGGTGACCGAGCTGGTCACTCCGGCGGCGAGCAGACCGAAGGCGAAGAAGTACGTGGCCGCCGGGCCGAGCAGCGGCTCCAGCGCCGTGGCCATGTCGGCGGCGCTCGACACGCCCTCACCGGTGGAGAACAGCGCGGCCGCGGCCGTGGTCAGGATGGCGATGGTGACCAGCCCGCCGAGCCCGACCGAGAGGCGGGTGTCGAGCTTGGCTTCGGACACGGCCCGGTCGGTGGGGACATCGGTGCCCCACTTGTCCTGCACGCTGCTCGCGTGCAGGAAGAGGTTGTACGGCACCACCGTGGTGCCGATCAGCGCCATCACCGTCAGCACCGAGCCTGTCGGCACGGTCGGCACCAAGCCCGAAAGGAGGTCTCCCACGTTGGGCGTGACCATGATGGCGGTCACGAGGAACACCACACCCATCGCCACGACCAGCCATACCAGGACACGCTCCACGATGGGGTAGGAGCCGGTGGCCAGCAGGGCGGCCGCGAGCGCGGCCACGACCAGTGACCACAGGGTCGTGCCACCGGGGAAGACGGCGTCCAGCGCCAGCGCCGCTCCGGTGAGGTTGCCGCCCTCGAATGCGGCAGTGCCGATGGTGATCGCCCCGATCACCAGAATGATCGCCCCCACTTTGAGAGCCACGTTGTCGAAGGTGGTGCGCAGCGCCTCGCCGAGCCCTTCCCGGCTCACCACACCCAGGCGGGCGCACATCTCCTGTAGCACGATCGCCGCCAGGACGCTGAAGATGATTGCCCACAGCAGCGTGAACCCGTAGTCGGCGCCAGCAACGCTCGCCGTGGTCACCGTGCCCGGCCCGATGAACGCGGCGGCGACGATGAGCCCGGGGCCGAGGTTCTTCAGCGTGGTCTTCAGGCTCCGCTTCTCGGGTGACGCCGTGGAGTCGGTGGTCTGCTCGGACATGCGAGAGGTCCCTTCGTCGCGCCGGGCGGTGGCTGACAGTGTTCCGCCTGCGTGCATCCCTGTCCACGGAAACGGGGTGTTTCCGGCCCCATCGTCACCCGCCTGCGGGCGTGGGTTCGGGGGATGGCACAGTCATCAGGTGAACCACCAGACGTCCCCCGAGCCCGACTCGAGCCAGGCCACCCACGACACCGAGGAGGCCGACGAGACGGCAGGCAGCCCCGAGGGCGAGCAGAAGGCGGGTGCCCAGGTCTCCGAGGCTGGAGGGGCCAGTCTGAACGAAGAGACCAGTGAGGGCGGCGCGGACGCCGTTCCCGACGCCCACGGCTGAGCACGAGGGGTCCAGACTGGGCCCATGCCCGATCTGGACTCGCTGCTCGACGAGCTCACCGCGGGGGACGGCCCGGCGGCCGACCCGGACGGGTTGTATGCGGCGTTCGGGCAGTGGGCGGCCGAGCAGGGCACGCCGCTGTACCCGCATCAGGACGAGGCGGTCATCGAGCTGCTGGGCGGCTCGCACGTCATCCTGTCGACGCCTACCGGGTCGGGGAAGTCGCTCGTCGCCACGGCGGCCCATTTCCAGGCCCTTGCGCAGGACCGGGTCAGTTTCTACACCGCCCCGATCAAGGCGCTGGTCAGTGAAAAGTTCTTCGCGCTGTGCGGGCTGTTCGGCGCCGACAACGTCGGCATGGTGACCGGCGACGCCTCCGTCAACGCCGACGCCCCCATCATCTGCTGCACCGCCGAGATCCTGGCCAACATTGCTCTGCGCGAGGGGGCGGAGGCGGATGTCGGTCTGGTGGTGATGGACGAGTTCCACTTCTACTCCGAACCCGACCGCGGCTGGGCCTGGCAGGTGCCGTTGCTCATCCTCGAGCGCGCCCAGTTCCTGCTCATGTCGGCTACCCTCGGCGACGTCCTCGCGATCGAAGAGGACCTGCAGGCGCGCACCGGGCGACCGGTCGCCGTGGTCGCCGACGCGCCGCGACCGGTGCCGTTGTCGTTCTCCTGGGCGATGACACCCCTCCCGGAGACGATCGCCGAGCTGCTCGAGACCCGCCAGGCACCGGTCTACATCGTGCACTTCACCCAGAAGGAGGCGATCGAACGCGCGCAGTCGCTGACCTCGGTGCGGATGCTCAGCCGGACCGAGCGCGACGCGGTGGCCGCCCGGATCGGCGACTTCCGCTTCACCGCGGGCTTCGGCAAGACCCTCTCCGGGCTGGTGCGCAGCGGCATCGGGGTGCACCACGCGGGCATGTTGCCGCGCTACCGGCGCCTGGTGGAGCACCTCGCGCAGGACGGCCTACTGCGGGTGGTCTGCGGCACCGACACCCTCGGTGTGGGGATCAACGTGCCCATCCGGACGGTGCTGTTCACCGGGTTGGCCAAGTTCGACGGCTCGCGGCAACGGGTGCTGCGCGTGCGGGAGTTCCAGCAGATAGCCGGCCGCGCCGGGCGGGCGGGCTTCGACACCAGCGGGTATGTCGTGGTGCAGGCGCCGGAGCACGTGATCGCCAACGAGCGAGCCCTGGCCAAGATCGGTGACGACCCCAAGCGACGGCGCTCGTATGCACGCAAGAAGCCGCCGGAGGGCTTCGTCGGGTGGACCGAGGAGACCTTCCGCAAGCTCGTCGACGG
The DNA here is from genome assembly GCA_049683875.1 of Ornithinimicrobium sp. GTDB lineage: Bacteria > Actinomycetota > Actinomycetes > Actinomycetales > Dermatophilaceae > Ornithinicoccus. The sequence goes on along the minus strand of JBAUJO010000126.1, from coordinate 13,831 downwards.
CCGGCCCGAACCCCTGGCGCCGCGCATGCGCATCGACCACTCCATCATCCTCAACACGGTGGCGCGCCCCGGCGACCCGGTCGGGCACCTCAGTGCGCTGGTGCGGGACAACCACGACCGCCCGGCCGCCCAGACCCGCTTGGCGCGCCGGGCCATCACCCTGTCCCGCTCGCTGCTCGACACCGGCGTGCTGCGACGCCTGGCGGAGCCCGCCCCGGACGGTCGCACGGTGGACCTGGCCCCCGGGGTGGCCGAGAACTTCGCGCTGAACCAGCCCCTGGCCCCCTTCGCCCTGGCCGCTGTGGACCTCTTGGACTCCGGCGCCCCCTCCTACGCGCTGGACGTGGTCTCGGTCGTGGAGTCGGTGCTGGAGGACCCCCGACCCGTGCTGTTCGCGCAGCGTTCGAAGGCCAAGGGCGAGGCGGTCGCGCAGATGAAGGCCGACGGCGTCGAGTACGAGGAACGGATGGTGCTGCTGGACGACGTGAGCTGGCCGCAGCCGCTGCGCGAGCTGCTGGAGGCCGCGCTGGAGATCTACCGCGGCAGCCATCCTTGGGTCAGCCAGGACGCCCTGAGCCCCAAGTCGGTGGTGCGCGACATGTACGAGCGGGCCATGAGCTTCACCGAGTTCGTGGGGTACTACCAGCTGACCCGTTCCGAGGGCGTGCTGCTGCGCTACCTCAGCGACACCTACCGCACGCTACGTACGACCGTGCCGGCCGATGCCGTCGACGAGGCGCTCGGCGACCTCGTCGACTGGCTGGGCGAGACCATCCGGCAGACCGACTCCTCGCTGTTGGAGGAGTGGGAGGCGCTCACCCACCCCGAGTCGCTGTTGGAGCCGGCGGCCCCGCGGCCCGTGATGGAGGCCGCCCGCCCGGTCACCGGCAACGAGCGCGCCTTCCGGGTGATGGTCCGCAACGCGATGTTCCGCCGGGTCGAGCTGGCCGCCGCAGACCTGTGGCAACGGCTCCACGAGGCCGACGCCGCGGTGGCCGCCCTGGTCGAGCCTCCGCGTCAGCCGCTCATGAGCCCGCAGGACTGGGACGGGGCGCTGGGGGCCTACTTCGACGACCACGACGAGATCGGCACCGACGCTGACGCCCGGGGCCCCGCCCTGCTGACCGTCGAGGCCACGCAGGCACCACCACCCGGGCTTGCCCCCACGCCGAACCAGAACGAGGGGTCGGCCGTGCCGGTGTGGAACGTGCGCCAGACCCTCGCCGACCCGGCCGGAGACCACGACTGGGTGATCGAGGCCCGGTGCGACCTGCCGGCCTCCGACGAGATCGGCGAACCCATGTTGCTGGTCAGCGCCCTGCGCCGCCTGGGCGGATGAGCCGTATCGCAGCCCGCGACTGCTCTAGATTGTGAGGCAATGACGCCCTACCGCTCCGTGCTGGCGGCCGTCCTGGGGACGGTCGCGATCGCGACCGCGACCGGATGCGGTCTCGGGGGCGCCGACGCGCCGATGGCCGAGGTGGGGGACTGCCTCGACATGGAGGTCGTCGAGCAGGCCGAGCTGAGCGAGATCCCGACCGTGGACTGTGCGGACAAGCACGACGGCCAGGTGGTGCACACCTTCGAGATGACGGGTGAAAGCTACCCGAGCGACGAGGAGTGGACTAGGGCCATCGAGGAGGGATGCACGCAGGGGTTCGAGGAGTTCGTGGGCACGTCCTATGGCGAGTCCGACTTGCTGGTGCAAGACCTGTCGCCGACTAAGGGGTCATGGGAGTCAGGGGACCGGCAGGTGCTCTGCCTGGCGTTCGTGTCTGATGGGTCGACGTCGCAGTCCTTCGAGGGCGCCGAGATCTGACCCGCCCTCCCAGTCGCCCGGACGAGGCTGGGGAGCAGCACCTTCTCCGAGACCATGTGGTCTTGCCCGGGCAGGACCTCGTGGGTAGCCCCCGGAATCGCATCAGCCAGTGCGGCGGCCACTCGGTGCAGCTCGTCGGGGCTGCGCTCCCCGACCATGATGTGCGCAGGCACGGAGATCTCCGATGCGACCGTCAGGGGTGGCGGCTGCGCTGTGAGGTCCATGTCGTAGCGCAGCGTCGGGGCCAGAGCTCGGAGCCGGCGCCAACCGGGAAGCAGCGGAAGGACCGCCACGAAGGCACGCGGCATACCGATTCCCGTCAGGAAGCGTCGAAGCGCCGGCCCTGACCTGCCACGGGCGAGCAATGTGTCCACCTCGCTCCTGAGCTCGGCGTACTCCTGCGCCTCGCCCTCGTCGGCGGACCACGACGCGTCGTAGAGCACGACCGTCTGTACCCGCTCGCCCAGGCGGTGTGCCGCATGCATCGCCAGGACCCCGCCGGAGGAATGTCCGTAGAGCGAGGCCTGGCCGCCGAGTGCATCGATGAGAGCTGAGATGTCCTCGATCTCACGCTCCATCGACCACGGCTCGCTGTCCCCGGAGTCCCCCCGGCCGCGACGGTCGTAGGACAGCACGCGGAAGGACCTCGACATCACCTTCACCCCGGATGCGACCGGGCCGAACCTGCGATGGCAGATGGCGCCCGTCACATAGACCAGCGGGGGGCCGTCCCCGAGGACCTCGTAGGCCAGCCGGGTGCCGTCGGCTGAGACGGTCGTCAGGACATCCGGTCGCTGGCCCACGTCGCTCCCTAAAAGTAGACTCTCTAGTATGATTTCTATAAAAGTAGACTGGTGAGTATGAAGAGTCAAGGCCCGGGGCAGCTCCGGCCGTCGTCGGTCGCGAAGCGCGCCGCCGTCCTGCGCGCGGCTGAAGAGGCCTTCCTGAGCGCGCGGTACGACGACGTGACCATGGACGACATCGCTGATGCCTCGCACGTGTCCAAGCAGACGGTCTACGCGCACTTCGGCACCAAGGAGCATCTGCTGGTCGAGCTCGTCACCGCGATGACGCGGGAGGCGGGGGACACGGTCTCGGCGGACGCGGTGCTGCCCGAGTCACCCGGCGATGTGGCTGAGATGCTGACCGCAGCGCTGAGCCACCAGCTAGCGGTCGTGCTGAGCCCGCGCCTGCTTCGTCTCCGGCGCCTGGTCATCAGCGAGGTGCCGCGGTTTCCTGCTCTCGCCCGCGCGGTGTACGAGCAAGGTCCGCTGCGAGCCGGTGAGACGCTGGCCCGGTTGCTGCGGGAGATGGATGTCCGCGGATGGGTGCGGGTGCCGGACCCATCCGTGGCAGCCGAGCAGCTGAACTGGCTGGTGATGGGGGGGCCGACGAATGCGGCCATGTACCTGGGCGATGACGTCGCGCCGACGCCGCAGGACCAACAGGCCCACGTCAGGGCCGCCGTCAGGACGTTCCTGGCCGCCTACGCCGGCCTGCCTGACATCAGTGCCGCAGCGCGTTCGACGCCAGGGTGCTAGAGCACGCCGACGAGGTACTCGCGCAGGTCCACCCGCACGGGCATGAGGTAGACGTTGTCACCACGGCCTCGCGCGAAGGCCACCGCCTGCGTGGCGAACTCGCGCTGCCAGCGCATCGTGAGCTCGAAGTCGCGGGGGAAGACCGCGAGGTTGCGGCGCCGCCAGTAGCGCAGCGAGGCCTGCGTGGTCACGGTCGTCGCGCCCCACCAGATGGGTACCTGCGGGGGCAGGAGGCCCGCCCAAGCCCGCATCAGGGCGACGTCGAAGAAGGGCTGGGTGAAGAACCCGGCCGCCCCGGCCTCCAGTTTGCGCTCGGCATACTCCAGCTCCTGCCACGGTGCGTGCCGGTAAGGGTCCAACCCGGCGTAGACGCGCAGATGCGGCAGCTCGCGGCGCAGTCGCTTGATGGCCTGCAGCGCCGAGACCCCGTCGGCCTCGTCGCCCGGATCGTCGGGCAGGTCGCCGGTCACGACCAGCACCTCCTCGATCCCGGCGTGGGCGATGGCCCGCAACATCGGCAACCCCTGCGACGGGCTCAGGTCCACAGCGCGCAGGTGCGGGATGGTCGCGTAGTCCCCCGCGGTCTGCTTGGCGACCGCGCAGGCATCCCAGCTGGACAGGTCGAACTTCGTCAGGTCGGGCACGTTGATCGTGTCGACCTCGGTGAGGTGCTCGGCGACCGTCGTCACATCGGCTCGCATCGAGTCGACACTGCGGGGAATCAGCTCGACCGAGATCCGGCTCACGGCTGGTAGCCCAGGTTCGGGGCGAGCCACCGCTCGGCCTCGGCCAGCGACCAACCCTTGCGCTCGGCGTAGTCACCGACCTGGTCGCGGGCGATCTTGCCGAGGGCGAAGTAGGCGCTCTCGGGGTGGGCGAAGTAGAAACCCGATACCGCCGAGTTCGGAGTCATGGCGAAGGACTCGGTCAGAGCCATCCCCACCTGCCCGGCGTCCAGCAGGTCGAACAGCGTCTGCTTCTCGGTGTGGTCCGGCTGTGCCGGATACCCGGGGGCCGGGCGGATGCCTGGATAGCGCTCCTTGATCACGTCGTGCAGCGAGAGGTCCTCCTGCGTCGCATACCCCCACCACCGGGTGCGCACCTCGCGGTGAGCCCACTCCGCGAAGGCCTCGGCCAGACGGTCGGCGAGCACCTGCACCATGATCGCGCTGTAGTCGTCGCCGGCCTCGCGGAAGGCTGCGGCGACCGGTTCGGCTCCGTGGATGGCGACGGCGAAGCCGCCCAGATGGTCTGGCTCCGTGGCGACGAAGTCGGCCAGCGCGGTGTAGTGGCCGGTGCGGCGCTCCCGCTGCTGGCGCAGGGTATGCAACCGCACCCGCTGCTCGGTGCCCGCGGCCGGCCCGGTGCCGGTCTCGGGCTCGATCACGATGTCGTCGCCGTCCCGGCGAGCCGGCCACAGGGCGATGACCCCGCGCGCCTCGAGCTGGCCCTGCTCGACCAGCCGGGCCAACATCGCCTTCCCGTCGGCGAAGACCTCTCGGGCCTGCTCGCCCTGCCTCGGGTCCTCGAGGATCTGCGGGTAGCTGCCGCGCAGCTCCCACGCGGTGAAGAACGGCGTCCAGTCGATGAGCTCAGCGACCGCGGCCAGGTCCGGCTCCAGCACGTGGCGGCCCGGGTGCAGCGGTGCCGGCGCGGGCGTCGGATCGACGACGGTGGCGGCCCCGCGGGCCACCTCCAGCGACACCAGCGGCGTCTGGCGCCCGCTGTGACGAGCGCGCAGCTCGTCATACTGCACGCCGACGGTGGCGGCCAGCGACTCCTCGCGGTTGATCGCATCGGCGGTCACCCCGACGGCCCGGCTGGCGTCGAGGACGTGGACCACCGTCCCGTCGTAGGCCGGGTCGATCTTGACCGCCGTATGGGCCGTGCTCGTGGTCGCCCCGCCGATGAGCAAGGGGGTGCTCATCCCGCGACGCGACATCTCGGTGGCCAACGAGACCATCTCGTCCAGGCTGGGCGTGATGAGCCCGGAGGCACCGATCACGTCGGCTCCGATCTCGTCGGCGTGAGCCAGGATCTTCTCGGCCGGGACCATGACGCCGAGGTCGCTGACCTCGTAGCCGTTGCAGGCCAGCACCACCCCCACGATGTTCTTGCCGATGTCGTGCACGTCGCCCTTGACCGTGGCCAGCACGACCTTGCCCTTGCTGTGGCTTCCCCCGCCCGAGGCGGCCGCTGCCGCCTCCATGTAGGGCGTGAGATGGGCCACGGCCTTCTTCATCACCCGCGCCGACTTCACCACCTGCGGGAGGAACATCTTCCCGCTGCCGAACAGGTCGCCGACAATGTCCATCCCGTCCATCAGGGGCCCCTCGATGACCGCCAGCGCCGAGCCCAGCTCCTGGTAGGCCTCCTCGGCATCGTCCACGGCGTGGTCGCTGATCCCGTGCACGAGGGAATGTCGCAGCCGCTCGGCGACGCCGGTCGACCGCCAAGCCTGTGACGCCGGAGCCCTGCTCGCGCCGCGAGAGGCCGTGGCATAGTCGCCGGCCAGCTCGATCAGCCGGTCGGTGGCCTCCGGAGTGCGGGCCAGCACGACATCCTCGACCGCCTCGCGCAGCGGGGGGTCGATGTCGGCGTAGACCCCGAGCATCCCGGCGTTGACGATGCCCATGTCCAGCCCGGCGGCGATGGCGTGGTAGAGGAACACGGTGTGCATGGCCTCGCGCACCGTGTTGTTGCCACGGAAGCTGAACGAGACGTTGCTGATCCCGCCACTGACGCGGGCGTGGGGCAGGTTCGCCTTGATCCAGCGCGTGGCGTCGATGAAGTCCAGCGCGTACCGGTCGTGCTCGCTCATCCCGGTGGCCACCGTGAGCACGTTCGGGTCGAAGATGATGTCGCGCGGGTCCATCCCGACCCGGTCAGTCAACAGGGCGTAGGCCCGCCGGCAGACCTCGATGCGCCGGTCCAGGCTGTCGGCCTGCCCCTCCTCGTCGAAGGCCATCACGACCACGGCCGCGCCGTAGGTCTTAACCAGGCTGGCGCGCTCGCAGAAGGTCTCCTCACCGTCCTTGAGCGACAGTGAGTTGACCACGCCCTTGCCCTGCAGGCACCGCAGCCCCGCCTCGAGCACCTCGAAGCGGGAGGAGTCGACCATGACCGGCACCCGAGCCACATCGGGCTCGGCGGCCAGCAGGTTGAGCAGGTGCGTCATCGTCTCGGGGCCATCGATCATCCCCTCGTCCACGTTGACGTCGATGAGCTGCGCCCCGGCCTCGACCTGTTGCCGGGCGATCTGCACGCACCCGTCCCAGTCGCCGGCCGCGATGACCTTGGCGAAACGGGGGGACCCGGTGACGTTCGTGCGTTCGCCCACGTTGACGAAGTTGGTCTGCTCGGTCAGCGTGAACGCCTCGAGGCCGGATGTGCGCAGGCTGCGCTGCGGTGCGGCGCTGGTCGCCTGTCGGCGGCGCCGTGACGGGATGCCCCGGGTGGCCTGGGCGAGCACGCGGATGTGCTCCGGGGTGGTGCCGCAGCACCCGCCGACGATGTCGAGCATCCCCTCCTCGGCGAACTCCCGCAAGGTCGCGGCCATCTGCTCGGGGGTCTCGTCGTAGCCGCCGAAGGCGTTCGGCAGCCCGGCGTTGGGGTAGGCCGAGACCAACGGTCCACCTGCCGGCCCGGACCGGCGAGCCGCCTGGCCCAGCTCGCGCAGGTGAGGGCGCATCGCCTCGGGGCCCAGGGCACAGTTCAACCCGATGCTGAACAGGTCGACGTGCTCGACCGAGACGGCGAACGCTTCGGGAGTCTGCCCGGACAGGGTGCGGCCGGAAGCGTCCGTGATGGTGCCCGACAGCATCACCGGGATGCGCACACCCGCCTGCTGGAGCACGTCGTCGATGGCGTGGAGCGCGGCTTTCGCGTTCAGCGTGTCGAAGACCGTCTCCACCAGCAACAGGTCGGCGCCCCCGTCGACCAGCCCTCGGGCCTGGTCGGCATACGCCGTCCTGAGCTCGTGGTAGGTGACGGCGCGGTACTCCGGCCGCTCCACGTCCGGCGACAAGGATGCGGTGCGGTTGGTGGGCCCGATGGCCCCGGCCACGAAACGCGGCCGCCCGTCGGTGGCCTCGAACTCCTCGGCCACCGCACGAGCGATCCGGGCCGCCTCACGGTTGATCTGCGGCACCAGATGGCCCGTCGCGTAGTCGGCCTGCGCGATCGAGGTCGAGGAGAAGGTGTTCGTACTACTGATGTCGGCGCCGGCCGTGAAGTACGCCCGATGGACGCCCGCCACCACATCCGGGCGGCTCAGCGCGAGCAGGTCGAAGTTGCCGCGGTAGCTGCGCTCCGGCTCCGCACCGGAGAACCGGAAGTCGGCCTCGGTGAGCTCGGCCTGCTGCAGCATCGAGCCCCACGCGCCGTCGAGCACCAACAGGCGCTCGTCGGCCAACGCGGACAGAGCTTCCAAGCGCGCTGACGAAGTGGCCACTGACCGAGGATAGTTCGGAAAGAGGGGCGAGGCGGACGGCAAGGACCGAAGAACCTGCTAAACCTATCCCTGGACGCGGCAATCTTGAGAGACTGTCCGGCGTGCCATCAGCCTCAGCCGCCCAGCGCCCCGTCACCTCGACCTACCGACTGCAGCTGCACGCGGAGTTCACCTTCGCCGATGCGGCTGAAGTGGTGCCCTACCTGGCTGACCTCGGGGTCTCCCACGTGTACCTCTCGCCGGTGCTGACGTCGATGCCGGGGTCCCTGCACGGCTACGACGTGCTCGACCACGGTCAGATCGACCCGGAGCTGGGCGGGGAAGAGGGTTTGCGGGCGCTCGCCCGTACGGCCCACGAATCCGGGTTGGGGCTGGTGGTCGACATCGTCCCGAACCACATGGCCTTCGCTCCGCCCCAGTGGCGCAACGCGCAGGCCTGGCAGGTGCTTGCGCAGGGCAGAAACGGGCCCACCTCGCACTGGTTCGACATCGACTGGGATGCCCTCGACGGCCGGATCGGCGTGCCGGTGCTCGGCAACACCCTGAACTTGACGCTGGCCGCGGACGAGCTGGTACTGGACGTGGGGCGTACGGACGAGGGGCCGGCCGCCGGCCAACCCGTGATCCGCTACTACGACCACGTCTTCCCGGTGGCCCCGGGGACGCTGCGTGAGGACGGGGAGACCGGCCAGCACCACGCAGAGCATGACGACGAACGGCAGGCTCACGAACAACACGGTGCTGCGGGCGAGCAGCCCGCGCTGGTCGGGGCGGATGACGTCGCGCAGGTCGTGCAACGACAGCACTACCTGCTCTCGAGCTGGCGAGAGGCCGACGCCTTCCTGAACTACCGCCGGTTCTTCGAGGTCGACACCCTCATCGGGGTACGGGTCGAGGAGCCGGACGTCTTCGAGGCCACGCACGCTCTCCTGCTGGCTCTGAACCACGAGGGTGTCATCGACGGCTTCCGCGTGGACCATCCTGACGGCCTGGCCGACCCGTCCGGCTACCTGCAGGCGCTGCACGACGCGTCCACCCAGGGGACCGCCATCTGGGTGGAGAAGATCCTCGAGGACGCGGAGCAGCTCCCCGAGGACTGGGCCTGTTCGGGCACCACGGGCTACGACGCGTTGGCCGCGATCTCGCTCGCCCTGGTCGACCCCGACAGCTCCGCCGAGATCACCCGGGCCTGGGCCAGGGTTGGCGGGACCTCTGACCTGGCCGACGTGATCGACGCCTGTAAGAACGACTCCGTCGAGGACCTGCTCGGCCCGGAGGTGGCACGCCTCGTGCGCCGGGCCTCCCAGGTGTTTCCGGAGCGCAGCGCGGATGAGCTGCAGGCCGCCATCCGTGAGCTGCTGGTAGCCGTGACGGTCTACCGCGCCTACGTCCGCCCGGGCACGAAGCCGACCGAGACCGCTCTGGACCACCTCGACGCCGCAGTGGACAAGGCCCGTCAGGCAGCACCGGAGCATCGGGAGGTCATCGAGGCGGTGGGAGCGGTGCTGATCGACCCTGACGCCGGCGCGGGCGACCCAGAGGCGGCGCGCGACCTGTGCGTCCGCTTCCAGCAGACGACCGGCCCGGTGATGGCCAAGAGCGTGGAGGACACCGCCTTCTACCGCTGGCACCGGCTGACGGCGCTCAACGAGGTCGGCGTGAACCCCTCCCGTGGCGCCAACCCCGACCTGCGCAACCTGCAGGACTGGGCCGCTCATCAGCAGTCGAGGTGGCCCGAGGGCATGACCACCCTGTCGACGCACGACACCAAGCGCTCGGAGGATGTGCGGGCCCGGCTCATCGCCATCGCCGGCGACGAGCAGGCGTGGCAGGAGTGCCGCAAGGCCGCCTACGAGGAGGCGGTCGAGCACGCACTGAACGGCTCGGTGATGCACCTGATCTGGCAGACGTTGGCCGGCGTCGGCCCCATCAGCGCCGCGCGCCTGCGCGAGTACCTGACCAAGGCTGTGCGCGAGGCGAAGGTCCACACCTCGTGGGTCGAGCCCCAGGAGGAGTACGAGACACGCGTCCTGGAGTGCGCCGAGCGCGCTCGCACCGGGGGTGACCTGCACGACGCGATCGAGCGTGCCGTGGAGCGCAGTCGGCACCAGATCGAGGCGACGATCCTCGGCCAGAAGCTGCTCCAGCTGACCTTGCCGGGCGTCCCCGACACCTACCAGGGCAGTGAGGTGGTGGACCTTTCGTTGGTCGACCCTGACAACCGGCGACCGGTGAACTATGACCGTCGGCAGCAGGCACTGGCCCGGATCGACGCGGGGGAGGACCCCACCGACCTGGAGAGCATGAAGCTGCTCGTCACTGCCCGCACGCTGCGGCTGCGACGTGACCGTCCCGAGATCTTCGGCGCGAGCGGCTCCTACCGCCCGCTGCACGCCGGTCCCCACCTGGTGGGGCATGTACGCGCTGAGCGGGTCGCAGCGCTCGCGCTGTGGGCACCCCACCGGGTCGACGGGCCGGCGCTGGCCTCGCAGCGGGTCGAGCTCGTGCCGGGTGCGTGGCGCGACGAGCTCACCGGGCGGCGTTTCGATGTCGCCGGAGGCGGGCTGGTGCTCTCCGAGGCGTTCATGGACGCCCCGGTGGCGCTACTGGTGCGCGAGGGGTCGGAATGAGCCTGCCGAGCCGCTTTGCGGTGTGGTCTCCTGGCGCCGAGCGGGTCGACGTTCACGTCGGTACGACCGAGGTGGAGGTCATCGCCATGGACCGCGGTAACGACGGGTGGTGGTACGCGCCGGTGCCCGAGGGCCGCGACCACTCTGGTGAGTCCGGGGAGCCGGACCAGCACGAGGCCGCCCTGGGTGTCCGGTACGCCTTCGCCGTCGACGAGGGAGAGGCCTTCCCCGACCCGCGCTCGCTGCTGCAGCCCGACGGGGTGCACGAGCCCTCTCAGCTGGTCGACCTCGAGGCCCACGAGTGGGGCGACCAGGCGTGGGGCGGGGTGGAGCTGCACGGGAGCGCCATCTACGAGATGCACGTCGGCACCTTCACCGGGCAGGGGACGTTCGAGGCGGCCATCGAGCATCTGGACCATCTGGTCGACCTCGGGGTCAGCACACTGGAGCTGATGCCGGTGGTGGCCTTCCCGGGTGAGTACGGCTGGGGGTATGACGGCGTGAGCCCCTACGCGGTGCACGGCCCCTACGGCGGTCCGCTCGGTTTGCAGCGCTTCGTCGACGCCGCGCACGACCGCGGGCTGGCCGTCTACCTCGACGTCGTCTACAACCATCTCGGACCGAGCGGTAACTACCTGTCCCAGTTCGGGCCCTACTTCACCGACCGGCATCACACGCCCTGGGGTGAGGCGGTCAACCTGGACGGCCCGTCCAGTGACCAGGTCCGTGCCTACCTGTTGGACAACGTCCGGATGTGGCTTCGCGACTTCCACCTCGACGGGTTGCGTCTCGACGCGGTGCACGAGCTGCACGACGAACGGGCGGTGCACCTGCTGGAGGAGATGGCCGCCCTGGCCGACGAGATCTCCGAGCAGACCGGAATCCCGCGTGCGCTGGTGGCCGAGTCCGACCGCAACGACCCTGCGACCGTCGCCCCGCGCGCTCGCGGCGGCGTCGGGGGGCTGGGCTTGCACGGTCAGTGGGCTGACGACATCCACCACAGCCTGCACGTGGCGCTCACCGGTGAGACCCAGGGCTACTACGCCGACTTCGTCGAACCGGGCGTGTTGGTCAAGGTGCTCGAGCGCTCGCCGTTCCTGCACGACGGCACCCTGTCCACCTTCCGCGGGCGGGTGCACGGTCGCCCGGTGGATCCCGACGTGACGCCGGGCTGGCGGTTCGTCGCCTCGCTCCAGACCCACGACCAGGTCGGCAACCGGGCGGCGGGGGGCCGCCTGTCTCACCTGACCAGTGACGGGATGTCGGCCATCGGAGCGGCGCTGCTGCTGACCTCGCCGTACACCCCGATGTTGTTCATGGGCGAGGAGTGGGCCGCCAGCACTCCCTGGCAGTACTTCACCCAGCACGAGGAAGAGTGGCTCGCCCAGTCCATCCGCGATGGACGCAACGCCGAGTTCGCCTCGCACGGCTGGTCGACGACGGTCCCGGACCCGCAGGACCAGCAGACGGTGGAGGACTCCCGCCTGAACTGGGAGGAGCGCACGCAGGACCGGCATGCGCGCATGCTGGAGTGGTACACGCTGCTGCTGGGTCTGCGGCGCCGTGTGCCCGCCCTGCGTGACACGCCGCTGGATGAGACCCACGTGCACTTCGACGCCGAGAGGCAGACGTGGTGGGTTCACCGCGGTGAGGTGACGGTGATCGCCAACTTCGCCGAGCAGGATGTTCGTCTGAGCCTGGGTGAGAACGTCGGCGGTCGGCATACGTTGGCCGCTTGGGCCGGCGCCCGCGTGGAGGGTGACGAGGTGGCGCTGGAGGGTCACGACGTCATCGTGCTGGGGCCGGAGCCGGAGGAGTCGTGAGGCATCACAAGCCCGCACTGGTCGACCCTGCGACCCTGGACGCCCAGCAGGGGGAGGACCCGTGGGATGTGGTCGAGGCTGCGCACCGCACGGCCTCCGTCCTCGTCGGGCGTGGCCGTTCGAGCGACGACCCCGAGGTGACCGCGCGGTTGCTCGACCTCGTGACCCAGGTCGGCCTGGCCACGCTGGCCCAGATGTGGGCTGATCGGCCGGCACGCTCCCTGCCCGGAGCGCTGTGGCGGCTGTACCTTCTGGACGAGTGGGTGCAGCGGGCGCCGGTGGAGGTTGCGCGGGCCTACACCGCGGGCGCCGCGCACGCCGACGTCTACCGGGTGATCGCGGGGCTCACCGAGCCGCCGGGTCCGACGGACCTCCGTGCGCTCACCCAGGCGATCCTGAACGGCGTGTTCACCGGTGACCTGCGGGTAGCGCTTGAGCGAGCGGCAGCCTTCGCCCACGTGACCGCGATCGGTCTCTCCGACCCCGAGGCCGGGGTGGAGGAGGTGCCGGCAGAGCGACTGCGACGGGCGGGGCGCATTCAGGAGATGGCTCGAGACCTGCATGTCTGTGCCGGAATGTGGGAGCGAGGCGACCTGCTCTAGGTCTGGTCCCGTTGCACGAGCATCACGCACCGTTTCACCGTCGGCCGGATGGCCGACTCAGCAGTGGTGTGTCGGGCTGGGAGCGCCTCTCGGCGCGGGGCCGCTCGTAGCGGCTAGTCATGGAGCCCGGGGCTTCCGCAGCCCGACACCCGTGAAGTCTCTCATGGCCGGGCGGCAGGTCGCAGGCCAGGCCGCGGATCTGCGGCCGTGACACCCCCGGAGATTCAGTCCGCGTTCATACTTCGTTCACCGACCGAGGGTGTGCGAGTCACATGGCGTCCCTAGCGTGCGAGCCGTTGGCAACGACGCCGGCTGCCCGTGCCCACTGCCGTTGCGGGCTGACCGTCCACGAATGGCTCACCAAGCACGTCCCTTCAGAAAGAGGACCTCCGTGAAGCTGCACCGCTTGACCACCACCGTCGCGATCGCCGCGGCCGCATCGCTCACCCTGGTTGCTTGTGGTGACGACAACCCCTCCAGCTCCGACAGCGGAAGCAACAACAACAGCTCCGGCGGTGACCTGTCCGGCCAGCTCACCGGCTCGGGAGCGAGCTCGCAGAACTCGGCGATGACCGCCTGGATCGCCGGCTACCAAGAGGTGCAGCCCGACGTGACTGTGACCTACGACGCCATCGGCTCCGGCGGCGGGCGCGAGAACATGCTCTCCGGGGCTGTCGACTTCGCCGGCTCCGATGCCTACCTGGACGAGACCGAGCGCGAGAGCGTCACCGAGGTCTGTGGTGACGGCGGCGCGCTGAACCTCCCGGTGTACATCTCTCCGGTCGCCATCCCGTACAACCTGCCCGGGGTCGACACCTTGAACCTCAAGCCGGACGTGCTGGCCCAGATCTTCGACCAGAAGATCACGACATGGAACGACGACGCGATTGCCGCCGACAACCCCGACGCCGACCTGCCGGATACCGACATCACCGTGGTCAACCGCTCGGACGAGTCCGGGAC
>JBAUJO010000125.1:0-9734 GCA_049683875.1 Ornithinimicrobium sp. | reverse complement strand
GACCGGTACCGGTCGGGGCCGTCGGCGTACCCGGGCGGTGTTCCCATAGGGTGAGTGGCTATGGCTGTGAACCCTGACTACGCCGGACGCGAGTACCCGCCGACGGAGCCGTACGCTGTCTTCGCGGAGAGCATCGCTGCCTTCGCCGATGCGGTGGGTTCCGAGAACGTGCTCCACACCGACACCGACGCGGCCCACGACATGGGCTACGCCGGGCTGGTGGCGCCGCCCACGTACGCCGTCGTCGTCGCCCAGCAGTGCGAGGCGCAGTACGTGGCCGATCCGCAGGCCGGAATCGACTTCTCCCGGGTCGTCCACGGTGAGCAGCGCTTCGTCCACCACAGCCCCATCGTCGCCGGCGACCAGCTGGTCGGCACCCTGCACGTCGACGCGCTGCGCCAGGTCGGCGGCAACAGCATGGTCACCACCCGGACCGAGCTCACCCGACCCTCCGGCGAGCCGGTCAGCACGGTGACCTCGATGCTCGTCGTTCGCGGGGAGGACGGATGAGCCCGACTCTGGAGAACCTGAGCCCGGGGCAGATCGTGGCCACCAGGACCGTGACGGTGGATCGCGAGCGTCTGCGCTCCTACGCCGAGGCCAGCGGAGACCGCAACCCGATCCATCTCGACGACGACGCAGCCCGGGCGGTGGGGTTGCCCGGGGTGATCGCCCACGGGATGTGGACCATGGGCGCGGCTGCGGACGTGGTCGCGACGTGGGTCGGCGACCCGAGTGCGGTGGTGAGCTACAGCAGCCGGTTCACCAACCCGGTCGTGGTTGACGCGGCCGACGGGGCCCAGGTCGACATCCGGGCCTCGGTGGTCTCGGTCCAGGCCGAAGCGGGCCAGGTCACTCTCGACCTCGTGGTCACCTGCGACGATGTCGACGTGCTGCGCCGGGCTCGTGCGGTGGTGCAGTTGCGCCCGGCGGCCGGCGAGGCATGAACGGCTCCACGTCACCCGGGTCGACGGCGTCGCCGTCCTCGACAGCGGTGGCGCCGGTCAGCCCACTGGCCGAGCTGACGACGATGGGCGTGGGCGGTCGACCCCGCGAGATGTACCGGGCGGGCACCGAGCAGGAGATCGTCGAAGCCGTCGCCGACATCGACTCACGCGGCGTGCCGCTGCTGGTGCTGGGGGGCGGGTCCAACCTCGTGGTGGCCGACGAGGGCTTCGAGGGGGCCGTGCTGCAGGTGGCCTCCGAGGGTGTCCAGGTCGAGTCGGACGACGCCTGCGGAGGCGTCGTCGTCGTCGCCGCGGCCGGAGAGCCGTGGGATGACCTGGTCGCCCGAGCCGTGGCGGAGTCGTGGTCCGGTATCGAGGCACTGTCCGGCATTCCCGGGTCGACCGGAGCCACACCCGTACAGAACGTCGGTGCCTACGGCCAGGAAGTCTCCCAGACCATCTGGAACGTCCGGGTGTACGACCGTGCCGAGCAGCGGGTACGCACGCTGGCCAACGCCGACTGCGGCTTCTCCTATCGGCACAGCGTGTTCAAGGCCTCGCTGTCCCGTTCGGCCGACCCCAGCCCGCGCTACGTCGTGCTGAGCGTGTCGTTCCAGCTGCGCCCCACCGACCAGTCGGCGCCCATCCGGTATGCCGACCTGGCCCGGGGGTTGGAGGTGTCGCCCGGTGACCGGGTACCGCTCGCGCAGGCTCGTGACGGCGTCCTGACCCAGAGGACCCGACGGGGGATGGTGCTCGACCGCTCCGACCACGACACGTGGTCCTGCGGTTCCTTCTTCACCAACCCGGTGCTGGACCCCGGCCAGGTCGCCGAGCTGCGTGAGCGCTCGGCGGCCAGCCTCGGGCCGCAGGGGCCACGGCCACCGGAGTTCTCCGGTGGGCAGGACCTCACCAAGACCTCGGCCGCCTGGTTGATCGAGCAGGCCGGTTTCGGCAGGGGGTTCGGCCTGCCCGGGCCGGCCTCCCTGTCGACCAAGCACACGCTGGCCATCACCAACCGCGGCTCGGCCCGGGCCAGCGATATCACCGCGCTGGCACGGCAGGTACGCGACGGAGTGGCGGACCGCTTCGGTGTGACGTTGGTCAACGAGCCCGTCCTGGTGGGCGTGAGCCTATGAGTCCCCGTGGGAACGCCCTCCTGGGCTGTTTCGTCATACCTACCATGAGCAGAGCGCGTGTTCGCCCGGGTCGCTCGGCCCTGGTGGCGGTCGCTGCGGTGGTCGGTCTGTCGGGGTGCGCCTCCGACACTTCGGAAGCGACCCAGGATGCGGCCCGGGCCACCACGGCCGAGGTGACACCTGACGAGGTCGGCGGGGTTCAGGAGCGAGCCGCCGACAGCAGCACCCTCACCATCCCCCGTGGCCAGGTCTGGACCACCGACGCGGACGGGCCCACCGAGCCGGCCATCGCGCTGCGCCCGCGCACCCCCCTCACCGGTCAGGGCGTTATCCGCCAGCTCAACGACGATCCGCCGGTGGTCTGCTTCGGCCCCGTGGCCGAGGCCTACCCGCCGGAGTGCGACGGCCCCCTCATCCTGGGGTTGGACTGGGAGGAGATGCCCAACCAGCGCGAGTCGCAGGACGTGCGCTGGGGACAGGCCCGCGTGGTCGGCACCTACGACGGCCAGGCGTTCACGCTCAACCGACCGCCCATGCCTCCGACCTTTCCGGTCGAGTCCGACGGCGGCATCGGGCTGAACCCCTACGCCCAGCTGTGTACCGAGCCCTTCGACGACGACGACGACGGCAGTGGCTGGGACGGGATGTCGCTCGAGGCCGAGACGGCGCGACGCGAGGCGGCCCACATCCTCGAGAGCAAGTCGGGTTACGTCAGCTCGTACATGACCGACGCGCGCTCGGTGCTCAACGTGTTGGTGGTCCCCGGCACCGACCTGGTGGATCTGCGCTCGGACCTGAGTGAGGTCTGGGAGGGCGGGTTGTGCGTCCAGAGCCGCAAGGCGCCACCCCGGGACGCGGTCTACGCGGCGATGGACGCGCTCGGCAGAGCGAGCCTGCCTGAGCTGTACTCCTGGTCGGCCGCACCCGAGGGCGGGCTGAACGTCGAGGTGCTGCTGGCCGACGACGACACCGTCAACGCCGTCCAGCAGGTGGTCTCGGCCTACCTGGACCCGGACGGGGTCCACATCAACGGGGCGCTGGTCCCGTTCGACGTCAGGGACTGATGCCGTCGGGTCACGGGGCGCCCGCGGTTTCGGGATCGGTGTCGGTGTCGGTGTCGGTGTCGATGTCGATGTCCGGAGCGGCCAGCCACGCGTCCACGCCCGCCATCAGGGTGGCGCGGGTCGGCTCGGGTGCGCGTGCGGCGCCGATGGAGGCCTTGGCCAGTGCGGCCAGGGCGGCGTCGTCGAGGCCATGGTCCTGGCGCGCGGACTCGTACTGGTCGACCAGGCGTGAGCCGAAGAGCAGCGGGTCGTCTGCCCCCAGGGCGACCCTCGCCCCTGCGTCGATGAGCGTCCGCAGGGGCACAGAGGCCAGGTCGGGATAGACGCCCAGGGCGACGTTGCTCGACGGGCACACCTCGAGGGCGACGTCATCGTGCAGGACCTGCCGCAACACCGCGGGGTCCTCCACGCATCGCACACCGTGACCGAGCCGGTCGGGGACCAGGGAGCGCACGGCCTGGGCCACGTGGTCAGGGCCACGCAGCTCCCCGGCATGTGGCACCGAGGCGAGACCAGCGCGTCGAGCGATCGCGAAGGCGGGCGCGAAGTCCTCGGTGACACCTCGATGCTCGTCGTTGGACAGCCCGAACCCCACCACCGCCCCTGCGCCGTCCCCTGCGTGGCGGGCGGCGAGCCGGGCCAGCGCGCGGGCATCCAGGGGGTGCTTCATGCGGCTGGCCGCCACCACCACCGCCACCGCTGTGCCTTCCTCGCGGCTGGCCATGGCCGCCTCGTCCAGCACGATCTCCAGCGCGGGGGTGATGCCACCCACCAACGGGGCGTACGAGGTCGGGTCGATCTGGATCTCCAGCCACCCCGATCCTTCGCGAGCGTCGTCCTGGGCGGCTTCGCGCACGACGCGGCGCATGTCCTGCTCGTCACGCACGCAGGCCCGGGCGGCGTCGTACAGGCGCTGGAACCGGAACCAGCCGCGTTCGTCGTGGCCGCTCAATCGCGGAGGCCACTGACGCAGCAAGGCATGCGGCAGCGGCAGCTGGTGGCGGCGCGCCAGGTCACGCAGGGTGCCGATCCGCATCGACCCGGTGAAGTGCAGATGCAGGTGGGCCTTGGGCAGGTCGCGCACCATCCGGGTCATGTCACAAGGTTGGCATGAGCCGCGGCTAGGGTGCAGACATGGCGGTGATCGAGACCGGCGAGCTGACCAAGCGCTACGGCGACGTGGAGGCGCTCGTCGACCTCGACGTGACGGTCTCATCCGGGGTGACCGGCCTGGTCGGGGCGAACGGGGCGGGCAAGTCCACCCTCATCAAGATCCTGTTGGGGCTGCTAGCGCCCTCATCCGGCACGGCCACCGTGCTCGGTCACGACATCGTCACCGGCGGTTCCCGGATCCGGGCGGTCGTGGGGTACATGCCGGAGCACGAGTGCCTGCCTCCGGATGTGCGGGCCATCGACTTCGTCGTCCATATGGGTCGGATGTCCGGTCTGCCCCCGGCCTCGGCGAGGGAGCGGGCTGCGGACGTGTTGCGCCACGTCGGTCTGGCCGAGGAGCGGTACCGGCTGATGGGCGGCTACTCCACTGGGATGAAGCAACGCGCCAAGCTCGCGCAGGCCTTGGTGCACGACCCCAAGCTGGTGCTTCTCGACGAGCCGACGAACGGGTTGGACCCTGAGGCACGAGACGAGATGATCGCGCTCGTCTCGCGGATCGGCCGGGACTTCGGCATCCCCGTGCTGGTGACCTCCCACCTGCTGGGGGAGCTGGAACGGGTCAGCGACCATGTCATCGTGCTGGACGCGGGTCGGCTGCTCAGCTCCCAGGCGACCACCGAGCTCACCCGGGTCACCGGCGTGCTGCTCGTCGAGGTGCTCGGCTCCGCCGAGGAGCAACGCCGGATGGGCGAAGCGCTGGCCGCGGCGGGAGTGCCCTGCCGACCCCGTCAGCAGATGATCGAGATCGACGCCCGCGGGATGCCGCACGAGCGCGCGCCCTATGACCTCATCCGCGACACGGCCTGCGAGCTGGGTCTGGGCCTGGTGCGCATCCAGGCCGAGCACGGACGGATCCAGGACGTCTTCGAGCCAGGAGCGGTTGCCCATGGCTGAGTCCGCCCCCGGAGCCGACCACGGCAGCGTCATCCACGACCTCGGGTACCGCACCTACGACGGAGCCCGACTGGAGACTCAGGCGATCGCTCGGTCGCTGTTCGTGACCGGGGTGCAGCACGCCTACGGCATCGGCCGATCCGGCAAGGCCAAGGCGCTGCCGCTGGGCATGTTGGCGCTGTCCCTGTTCCCCGCCGTCATCATCGTCGCGGTGATGGTGGTCTCCGGCTTCGGCGGGAACTTCGTCGACTACAGCACCTACTCGGGCAGCACCTTCGTGCTCATCGTCGTCTTCACCGCCGGTCAGTCCCCGGTGCTGTTCACCCGCGACCTGCGCTCGGGCTCGATCGTGCTGTACCTGGCCCGACCGTTGTCCCCGACCTGGTTCGCCCTGGTGCGGTGGGCTTCTCTGGTGACCGCGATCTTCGTGTTCACCGTGGTCCCCGTGCTGCTGCTGTACGCCGGCGCCCTCGCGGCGGAGGCCGACGCCGGCCAGCAGACGGCCGACCTGCTGCAGGCCATCGTGGGTCTGCTCGTGCTCGCGGCGGTGCTTGCCACGATCTCGGGTCTGGTCAGCGCCTTCACGCTGCGGCGCGGGCTGGCGGTGGGCGCGGTCATCGTCGCCCTCCTGGTCTCCAACGGGTTCGTCTCGGCGGTGAAGGCCATCGCCGCCACCCAGGGCAACGACGCGCTCGGGCAGTGGATCGGGCTGTTGAGCCCGTTCACCCTGGTGGACGGGCTCAACGCCGCGCTGCTGGACGGCACCGCGTTCTACCCGCTCAGCCCGGACTCGCCGATCATGACCACGGCATACGCGGCGACGGTGATGCTGGTCCTGGTGGGTGGAGGGTGGCTGCTGATCCGCCGCTACTACCGGCAGGGGACCCGATGAGCGGACCGGGCGCACGGATGGAGCTGAGCCAGGTGTCGCGCTGGTACGGCAACGTGGTGGCCGTCAACGACATCACGATGCAGATCGGACCCGGCGTTACCGGGCTCCTCGGGCCCAACGGCGCGGGCAAGACCACGCTCATCGCGATGATGGCCGGGTTCCTGGCGCCCTCGGCCGGTGTGGTCACGCTGGACGACGCCCCGGTGTGGCGCAACGTGTCGGTCTACCGCCACATCGGGCTGGTGCCAGAGCGTGAGGCCAGCTTCGGCTACCTCACCGGGCGTCAGTTCGTTCGCGCCAACGCCGAGCTGCAGGGCCTGACCGACGCCGCGGCGGCGACCGAGCGGGCGCTGCATACGGTGGAGCTTCAGGAACCTGCCGACCGGCGTATCGGCACCTACTCCAAGGGGATGCGCCAGCGCGTCAAGCTGGCGGCGGCGCTGGTCCACGAGCCGAGCGTGCTGCTGCTCGACGAGCCGTTCAACGGGGTGGACCCCCGTCAGCGCCTGCATCTGATGGGCCTGCTGACCCGGATGGGCGAGCAGGGACGCAGTGTGCTGTTCAGCTCCCACATCCTGGAGGAGGTCGAGCAGATCGCGCGTCACGTCGAGGTCGTCGTCGCCGGTCGGCACGCCGCATCCGGAGACTTCGGAGCGATCCGGCGGCTGATGACCGACCGGCCGACCCGCTACCGCCTGGCCAGCAGCGACGACCGCGCCCTGGCGGTAGCCATCATAGGGCTGGACTGTGTGCGCGGGGTGCAGATGGCGGCGGGTTCCGGGCTCGAGGTTGAGGTCACCGATCTCGGGGCGTTCGCCCTGGCCCTTCCGCCGCTGGCGCGTGCGGCCTCGATCAGCCTGCACGAGGTCGCGCCGACCGACGAGTCACTGGAGTCGGTCTTCACCTACCTGGTCTCGGCATGAACCCCACCATCGCCCGGCTGTCGGCACAGGCCCTGTTCGGCCAGAAGAGGGGGATCCTGCTGGGCATCCTGCCCGGGTTGCTGATCGTGCTGTCCGTGGTGACGGCGTCGCTGGTCGACGGCTCGCGTGCGGTCGAACCGGTCACGCTGGTCTTCGGGTTGTCCCTGGTGCTGCCCCTGGTCGCGCTGCTGGTGACCAACGGAGTCCTCGGTCCGGAGATCGAGGACGGCTCCATCGTCTACCTGCTCTCCAAGCCGGTGTCCCGGCAGACCGTCGTGGTGAGCAAGTACCTGGTCGCGGCCGCGGTGAGCGTGCTCCTCGGCGCAGGCTCGGTGGTGGTCTCCGCGGTGGTGCTGCAACCCGCGGACCTTCGTCAGGCGCTGGCGCTCGGGCTCGGCGCCGCAGCCGCGGCGCTGGCGTACTGCGGTCTGTTCATCGCGCTGGCCACGGTGACACGGCACGGCACGATCGCCGGGCTGATCTATGTGCTCGGCTTCGAGGGCCTGCTCGCCCCCTGGCTCAGCGGCCTGCGGTACATCTCGGTGGCGGCACTGGGTCGTCGTGTGGTCGGCGTCGTCGACGATGACCTGACCATGGTGGTCCCGGACGTGAGCCTGGCCTACGCCGTCACTGCGCTGGCGGTGCTGGTGGTCGGCGGCGTTGCCCTGGCCGGGCACCGGCTGCGCTCCTTCCAGCTCACCGGTGAGGAGTAGGACTGCTCAGGCCAGCAGCTGCTGGATGCGACCCACGCCGTCGGCGAGGTCGTTGTCTCCCAGGGCGTAGGACAGCCGGAGGTAGCCGCTGGGGCCGAACGCCTCTCCGGGCACCACCGCCACCTGCGCCTCCTCCAGGATCAGCTCGGCCAGCTCGACCGACGTCGTCGGAGTGCGCCCGGCGATCTCGCGGCCCAGCAGGCCCTCCACGTTGGGGTAGGCGTAGAAGGCGCCGGTGGGGGTAGGGCACTGGACCCCGTCGATCTCGTTCAGCATCGACACGATCGTCGTGCGCCGCCGGTCGAAGGCCGCGTGCATCTCGGCGACGGCCTCGAGTGACCCCTGCAGGGCAGCGACCGCCGCGCGCTGGGAGACGTTGGCGACGTTGGAGGTCGCATGCGACTGCAGGTTGGTGGCGGCTTTGACGACGTCGGTGGGGCCCAGCATCCAGCCGACGCGCCAACCGGTCATCGCGTAGGTCTTGGCGACCCCGTTCAGCACGACGCAGGTGTCGGCGAGCTCGGGCACGACCACCGGCATGGAGGGAGCCGTGGCCCCGTCGTACAGCAGGTGCTCGTAGATCTCGTCGGTCACGACCCAGATGCCGTGCTCGAGGGCCCACCGGCCGACGGCCTCGACCGCTTCGGGCGGGTACACGGCGCCGGTGGGGTTGGACGGGCTGCAGAACAGCAGCACCTTGGTCTGGGGGGTCCGAGCCGCTTCCAGCTGGTCCACGGTCACCAGGTAGCCCTGCTCGATCCCGGCGAACACCTCGACCGGGGTGCCCCCCGCCAGCCGGATCGACTCTGGGTAGGTCGTCCAGTAGGGAGTGGGCAGAAGAACCTCGTCACCAGGATCCAGCAGCGCGGCGAAGGTGTTGTAGACCGCCTGCTTGCCACCGTTGGTGACCAGCACCTGGCCCGGCGTCACCGCGTACCCGGAGTCACGAGCGGTCTTGTCCACGATCGCGGCCTTGAGCTCCGGCAGCCCGCCGGCCGCAGAGTACCGGTGGTTCACTGGGTCGCCGGCCGCGGCCACCGCGGCGGCCACGACGTAGTCGGGCGTGGGGAAGTCGGGCTCGCCGGCGCCGAAGCCGATGACCGGCGCGCCCTCGGCCTTGAGCGCCTTGGCCTTGCTGTCGACCGCCAAGGTCGCGGACTCGGCGATGGAGCCGACTCGTGTGGACACTCGGGGGCGGCGGCGCTCGTCGTCGTTCGGCTCAGTCACCCTTCCATCTTTGCACCCGCGGCGGTTCGGACCGCACCCCGAATGGTTCGCGATGCTCCGCCTTCTGCCGTAGCATGGTCGGCCGGGTGTTGCCACCACCTACACTGGGTCACGCCTGCTGAGGCCGGCGTCAGTGGCCGGTAGGTGAGGGTGACGAAGGGCAATAGCTCAATTGGTAGAGCACTGGTCTCCAAAACCAGCGGTTGTGGGTTCGAGTCCCTCTTGCCCTGCTCGTGGCCGGCGCGACCGGTAAGCACGACGAGCCAGGATGGCGAGACGAGCGGACAGCGACGCGCGGCAGCACCATCAGAAGAGACCGAGCACGATCGAAGGCAAGAGTTGAGGCAACCAGGTGAGCAACCCCAGCGCATCGGACACCGGCGTGGACCGGTCGCGCTCCGGCTCGGGCCTGCCCGCCAGACCGGGCTCGTTCGTGGCCCAGGTGTTCAACGAGCTGCGCAAGGTGGTCCGGCCCACGCAGCGCGAGCTGGTGACCTACACCATCGTCGTGCTGGTGTTCGTGTGCGTGATCATGGCTTTCGTGTTCGGTATGGACCAGCTCTTCCAGGAGCTGGTCGGGTTCGTCTTCGGGTGAGCGAGTGGGCGAGCCTTCGTGCTCGCCACCGGCAACAGGCCGGATGTCCTGACCGTCCGCGGTCGACCATGAAGCAGAGGTAAGGAAGTACGTCATGTCGCAGGAGTTGACTCCGCAGGCCGACGAGGCCACCGCGGAGGTGCCGCAGGAGCCCATCGGGCAGGGGG
>JBAUJO010000124.1:0-23940 GCA_049683875.1 Ornithinimicrobium sp. | reverse complement strand
CCGTCGGCCGAGGCCGTTCGTCGTGTGCTGGGCTGGTGCTGGTCAGCCGGCCGGGGCGTCGTCGCCCGGCACGACCTCATCCGGCACGACGTCGTCGGGGATGACCTCATCCGGGACAACCTCGTCGGGGACGACCTCGTCGGGGACAACGTCCTCGGGAACGATGTCGTCACCGCCGGGGGCCTCGACGCCGGTGCCGCTCACCCCCGGGACGGAGGTGCCGACGCCGGTGTTCTCGGTGCCACCGGTGTAGGTGGAGACGGCGCGGCCGGTGGTCAGCTCGAACGCGAGGATGATCGCCATGGTCACCGCGAACAGAGCGGCCGCCAAGCCGATGATGCGCTTCCACGGAAGGCCGCTGAACACGCTCCCACGGGACTCCTTGGCGGGCGAGGTGGACTCCCGCTCGGGCACCTGGTCGCGCTGGGTCTGGGCGCTGGATGGCCTGGAGCCGACACTGGCGGACTGTCGGGGTTTGGCGGTGCGTCGCGCCGCGGCGGCCGCCTTCTCCTTCGTCACGTTCATCGAGTGCGCGTACAGCGCTCCCCCGACGGTGATGCACAAGCTACCCAGCGCTGCACCCAGCAGGGTCCCCACCACTCCCAGGGTGGAGAGGAGCACGGCGGAGGACACCGCCCCCAGGGCCGACCCCGCGGCGTTGGTCCAGCTGATGTCTAGACGGTTCTTGTCACTTTCACTCACGCCTCCCATCCTCCAAGCCGTGATGGTCGCGATCAAACGTGCGACACGGTCTTCGTGCTCACGGCGTGAGCAATGTCATGAAAGGGCCGGCCGACGTCGCCTTAGTCGGCCAAGGTATGCCGGATCAGGGCGTGCAGGGTCGACAGGCCATCTCGAGAGAGCACCGACTCGGCGTGACCCTGGAGCGAGGCCACGTGGCGCGCGCGGAGGCCAGCGACCGCGTCGTGCAAGTCGTCGACGGCCGCCTCCAGCGGGACGGACCGGCCGTCACGCTGAGGGAGAGCGGCCTGGCCGGGTCGAGCGACGAAGGTGTTGTAGAAGCCGATCCGTGCCGTGGTCCCCCACAGGTCGACCGGGATCTGCACGCCCTGGTTGGGCCGGTCGAGCTTGCCGATGTGCAGACCCGCGAGCGCGGCGAGCACTTGGTGGCTGAGGCAGACCGCCAGCATCGGGCGGTCGTCATCCAACCGGGCGTGCATCAGCTCGCGCAGTCGGTTCATCCGCGCGCTGAGGCGGTCCTGCGGGTCGCCCGGCCCGGGGCCGAAGAGGACGACGTCGAAGGCGTCGAGGTCGCGAGTCTCGACGCGGTCCCACCGACGCACGTCTGCGGTCATCCCGAAACGCCGCACCTGATGGGCGAGCATCTGCGTCCAGCTGTCCTCGGCGTCGACCACCAGCACGGTGCGCCCCGCCAGGTCGGGGTCGGGGCGCTCGGCCTGCTGGGACAGCCAGAACGGCGAGAGCACGTCGTTGCGCTCGGCGAGCGCCTCGGCCACCCCGGGCATCTCCGCGAGCGGGGCGGAGGTCGAGGGGGGCCGGCGAGGGCGCAGGCCGAGGGCAGCCAGCATCCCGCTGGCCTTGGCCGTGGTCTCGGCCACCTCGGAGGCGGGGTCGCTGTGGCGGACCAGCGTGGCCCCGGCGCTGACCTTGACCGTGCCGTCGCCGAGGAGATGCGCGGTGCGGATGAGGATGGGGGCGTCGAGGTGCTCGCGTCCGTCGTCACCGTGCTCGAGGAGCGCCAGCACCCCCGCGTAGTAGCCGCGGCCGCCGGGCTCGTGCCGGGCGATCACCGAGCAGGCGTTCTCCATCGGTGATCCGGTCACGGTGGGGGCGAACATGGTCAGTCGCAGCACGTCGCGAGGGTCCGCCTCGGCCATACCGTCGAGCAGGTACTCGGTATGGGTCAGCTGCGACATCTGCTTCAGGTACGGCCCGGTGATGCGCCCGCCGTGGGTGCAGATCTGGGCCATCATCTTCATCTCTTCGTCAACCACCATGAAGAGCTCTTCGGTCTCCTTTGTGTCCTTGATGAAACGCTGGAACGCCGGCTCGAGCTCTTCTTCCTCGGCCGGGTGACGAAAGGTGCCCGAGATGGGGTTCATCCGCACGTGGCCCTCGCGCATGCTGACGTGCCGCTCCGGGGTGGCGCCGACCAACGTGTGGCCGGGGGTGTGCACGGCGAAGGTCCAGTAGGCGCCGCGCTCGTCGGTCAGCAGCGCTCGTAGCCACGTCAGGGCGGCGTCGGCCGGGTCGGTGTCGATGTGCCCGAGCACGTCACGGCGGATGACGAAGTTGGCCCCCTCGCCGTTGCCGATCTCATCCTCGATGACCCGCTGCACGATCTCGGCGTAGTCATCGTCGCTGACGCTGAAGTGCTCGTCGCTGACGGCGACCGGGGCCTGCGGCAGAGCCTCGCGCAGGGCCGCGACGGGCACCCGCTCGTGTTCGGTGGCGGCGAGCACACGCAGCGGCGTGCCGTCGTCGTGCACGTCGAAGCCGCGCTCGGCGATCTGCCGGAACGGCACCAGGGTGAGGATCGGTCGGCCGGGCAGGGCGAGGGGGATCTGCTCCAGTAGGTCGATGTCGTGCACCTGCCCGACGAGTACGTCGGCGTCCTCGCGGCCTTCGCGCACCACGACGGCCCAGCACTGCCCGGCGGGGTCCGCCAGCACAGCGTCGAGCACGGGGTATGCGGTGGCCGAAGGCATGCCGGAAGTCTGCCACCCCTGGTGTAAGGCTCGGACCGGTCAGCCCAGCCGCATGACCCCTGCGTGACTGGGGGTGAACCCGCAGACGCGCTCGTAGAAGTCGGCGGCGCGACGGTCGTAGTCCGCGTGCACCCAGCGACAGCCCAGGGTGCGGGCCTCCTCGACCGCCCGCTTCACCAACCGCTGGCCGACGCCGTGGCGTTGGTAGGCCGGGTCGACCACCGTGTCGAGCAGCACGGCATGCACGCCGCCATCCCCGATGACGTTGACGAACCCGATGAGCCGCTGGTCGGCGTGGGCGGTGACCCAGCAGATGCTGTGCCGGCAGAGCCTGCGCGACCAGGGCACGAAGCCCTCGGCACTGGCCCGGAACGCCTCACGGTGCAGTCGGGTTACCTCCTCGTCGTCCAACGCGGCGTCGACCGCGAAGGCGATGTCAGCCTGCGGGGAGACGTTCGGCACGACCAATCCGTCAGCGGCAGAGGCCGATACATGCGCACTCGACATACTCCGCATTCTTACCCATGTGACCTGGCCAAGGATAGATAGTCAGGCACATCTGTTGACAGGGGGCGCTCACGAGAGCATATTCATTACATGGTGAATAAGTCGCCTTCCGTGAACGCGGCCGGTCTGCGGGTCGTCCGCGGCGGCCGCGTCGTGCTGCCCGGGTTGGACTGTGAGATCGCCGCCGGGGAGATCACCGGCCTGCTGGGGCCGTCCGGGTGCGGCAAGACCACCCTGATCCGCGCCATCGTCGGGGTGCAGCGGGTCGAGAGCGGCGAGGTCACCGTGCTGGGCGAGCCGGCGGGGTCGGCGAGTCTGCGCAGCCGCGTGGGGTACGTGACCCAGGCCGCGAGCGTCTACAGCAACCTCTCGGTGCGCAACAACGTGGAGTTCTTCGCCCAGGTGCTGGGGGCACCGCACCGGGACGTGCACCGGGTGATCACGCAGGTCGGTCTGCAAGACCATCGCGACGTGCTGGCGGGCAAGCTGTCGGGCGGTCAGCTCAGCCGCGCGTCGCTGGCCGTGGCTCTGCTCGGGGACCCACCGGTGTTGCTGCTGGACGAGCCCACGGTGGGGTTGGACCCGGTGCTGCGGGTGGAGCTGTGGGGGTTGTTCCGTGCGCTGGCCGAAGCGGGCACCACGGTGCTGGTCTCCAGCCACGTGATGGACGAGGCCGAGCTGTGCGACCGGCTGCTGTTGATGCGCGAGGGCGACATCCTGGCTGCTGACACACCGGCCGGGCTGTGCTCGGCAAGCGGGCAGAGCTCGGTAGGCGAGGCGTTCCTGCATCTCGTCCGGCAGGCGGCGCGTCATGAACCCGAAGGTGACGGCGGCCATCTCGCTGCGCGTCCTGCGGCAGCTGCGGCACGACCACCGCACGGTGGCGCTGCTGCTGGTGGTGCCGTGCCTGCTGATGACGTTGCTCTGGTGGATCTACATCGACAACGAGCCGGTCTTCGACCGCATCGGCGGCCCGTTGCTGGTGGTCTTTCCCTTCGTGATCATGTTCCTCATCACGTCGGTGACGACCCTGGCCGAGCGCACCTCGGGCACCTTGGAGCGGCTGCTGTCGATGCCGATGGGCAAGGTCGACTTCCTCGCCGGGTATGCCCTCGCGTTCGCCGTGGTCGCGGTGGTGCAGTCCGCGCTGACGACCTCGCTGGCGGTATGGGTGCTCGGGCTGGATATGGCCGGCGGCGTGCTCGCCATGATGGTGATCGCGGTGCTGAACTCGGTGCTGGGCACGGCGCTGGGGCTGTTCGTGTCCGCGTTCGCGCAGACCGACTTCCAGGCGGTGCAGTTCATGCCCGCGTTCGTGCTGCCGCAGATCCTTCTGTGCGGGCTGATCGCGCCGCGCGACACGCTGCCGGACGTGCTGCACGCGATCTCCGACGTCCTGCCGCTGTCCTACTCGGTGGACGCCATCAACGAGGTGAGCACTCAGGCGTCGTGGACGTCGGACCTGACCTTCGACGCGCTGGTCGTCGTGGTCTTCATCTGTGCTGCGCTGGTGCTGGGAGCAGCCACGCTGCGCCGGCGGTCACCGTAGCCGCGGCGCTCGCGTTGATCCGCTCCGCCTCGGCTGTGGCCCCGGAGGAGAAGCCACTGGTCGTGATGAAGACTCCTCGGTCGCCCTACTTCCCGAGCAGCGCGCCTGCGAACTCGTGGATCCGCGGCCGGTCGGCCGTGCGATCGATGGCCTACCTCTTGGCCGGCACGTAGATGCGGTCCACGCCGGCGTCACCCGTGGCGCTTGTCCGCTCGACCGTCCCAAGCTCTCCGTACCCCATCCGCTCCAAGAGCGTCATGACGAGGTCTTCGAACCGGTAGGCGTGAGCGCTAGGGCCAGGTCCAGCACCTCGGCCTCCGGAGCGGAACGGACCTAGGCCACCGCCCCGTCGATGGGCTCTTGGGGTGTCGCTGTGGCCGCCTCGCTCATCTCGGTCGGCTGCGCATCCGCCGGCGTTTCCCGCCTGGACCTGGCCATCGCAGGCTGTTGCGCACGGTGGATGCCTATCGCCTCACGATCGGGCAACCGCGCCAAGCCGACTTGGTCGAGTACATCGGCTCACACCGTGACCTTGCGCTGGACCTGACTCCCCGAGTCAGCGGGCACGAGGGCCCCTCTTGAGCTCGACCGCTCCGTCTAGGCACTCGCGCTCTGCCGGGTCAGCGTCATCGGGCTCTCGACGCGCGCGAGCTTGTCGGGGTTGCGCACGAAGTACAGGGCAGTGACGCGTCCATCCTCAACGAGCGCGCTGCCCATCGTGTCGATGGCGCCGTCAACGACGAACTGGATGGCCGGGGCGCCGTTGACCAGCACCGAGTCCATCGAGAACAAGTGGGGGCGCACGCCGACGAGGAAGCGCAGCACCTTCTCCACGCCGTAGATCGGCTTGAGCGCGGCCTGCACCTTGCCCCCGCCGTCGCTGAGGAGCACCACGTCGGGAGCAAGCACGTCGGTGAGCTGCTGCAGGTCGCCCGTGGACGCCGCGCCACGGAATCGTTCGACCACCCGCTGTTGCTCCTGCTGTGACACGGTGCTTCTGGGCCGACGAGCCGCGACGTGCTGGCGCGCCCGGTGCGCGATCTGCCGGGTCGCAGCATGGCTCTTCCCGACGGCCTCGGCGATCTCGTCGTAGGGCACGTCGAAGACCTCGCGCAGCACGAACACCGCCCGTTCGACATCGCCGAGCGTCTGCAGCACGAGCAACATCGCTGTCGACACGGACTCGGCCAGCACGGCATCCTCCGCGACGTCCGGGGTGGTCAGCAGCGGCTCGGGTAGCCACGGCCCGACGTAGTCCTCCCGGCGCCGGGCGAGAGTCCGCATCCGGTTGAGCGAGAGCCGCGTCGTGATGCGGACGAGGTAGGCGCGCGGGTCAAGGACATCGTCGCGGTCGTCGGCTGACCACCGCAGCCAGGCCTCCTGCAGCACGTCCTCCGCGTCGGCGGCGGAGGCGAGCATCTCGTACGCGACCGTGAACAACAGGTCACGATGCGCGATGAAGGCCTCCGTGCTCATGCACCCGCCGATATCGGGGTCTGC
Organism: Ornithinimicrobium sp.; assembly: GCA_049683875.1. Classification (GTDB taxonomy): domain Bacteria; phylum Actinomycetota; class Actinomycetes; order Actinomycetales; family Dermatophilaceae; genus Ornithinicoccus. The sequence continues at coordinate 17,694 of JBAUJO010000124.1, read as the reverse complement.
ACCTGGTCGCTGTCGGCCAGCGGCACCGGGCAGGTGTCGCTGAACCCCTGGCCGCGCAGGCCCATCGCCGCGTTGACCCGGGAGCGCTCGTTCTCGACGGCCACCATCATCGTCAGCTCTACTAGCGCCTTCGAGCCGAGGGCACTCTCAAGCCGGGCGACCTGCTCGTCGGTGACCTCGGGCGGGGTCGCGGTCATCGCCTCGGCGTAGTCCATGACGTTTCGTTCCAGCTCGGAGAACGCGTCGGAGGTTCGCCACCGCGGCACCTGGCTGACCTTGGCGACGTCCAGGCCCTGCACGTGCGCGCCGTAGTAGCCGAAGTCGAGGCACCAGGAGCAGCCGATCTGCGCGGCGCTCGCCAGCACGGCATACGTCTTGAGGTGCTCATCGAGCGCCGACCAGCGCGAGACCGCACCCTCGAAGGCGAGGCTGGTCAGGGTGAGCGGGCGGTGGTGCCACAGCACGTAGGCCGTGTCCGGCACCTGGCCGAGGAATCGCGTGGTCAGCCGGCACAGCAGTCGGCCGAGAGGGCCGTCGAGCGAGGCGGCGCGGATCCGAAGTGTCGTGGGTGCGGTCATGTCTCCTCCAGGATGTCTGTCCATATCGAGGACGGGAAGCCCGTCACCCATGAAGACACCGCTGCCGCCCTAGGTGTGACAGTCGCCGGGGGCCCGAAGGTTTGACTCCACCTGGCAACGCGGCTGGCACACGAGACTCGTATGCCTCGATCGCCTCGCCCAGGGGTCGGGTCAAAGTCGACTTCGTTGTGCGCGGCCAAGGCGGTCAGCCGCATCGTGAACCACGCGGTGATGCCTCCGGGCGGTGGTGACTCGAAGCGTGGGAACCGCTGGTCTTCCCTGGTGGCGTCGAGCCATGTGGTGGGTGTGGCTGGGTTCAGCACCATCGTCCGGGCGAGTCCGACGAGGTCTGCCCTCTCGGTGACCACGGCTTGCGCCGCCTCGTGGTGCGTCTTGAACCCTCCGGTCACCATCAGCGGTATGTCCGTGATCGCCCGTGCCCGTTGGGCGAAGTCGAGGAAGTACGGCCCGCGGGTGCGCCGGTCCGAACTGGATGGGGCACCCGGAAAATAGGTGCCGCCGCTGAGGTCGATCAGGTCGACGGCCTCTTGCCCGAGCAGCGAGACGACGACGAGCGCTTCGTCTTCGGTGAGCCCGCCCTCCAACTGGTCGCTGGTATTGATCTTCACGCCGACTGCGAACGTGTCGTCAACCACGGCAAGTCCTGGGCACGCCAGGCAGCGTTGGCGTACTGCGTGGGCAGCGCCTCGACCGCCTTTGCTGACAGCGCGTCGCAGTGCAGCGCGTCGAGGTCGAGCGCCGAGAGCCCCGCTGGGTGCGAGATCGGCGGGTGGGCCAGGGCGCCGGCATCGCCGAGCTGGGGCCAGATGTGGGCGGAGTCTTCGGAGCCCGCGTAGGCCAGACGGCGGAATCGGGCCTCGTCAGATCGTGGGCTGAGCACGAGGTTTCCCGGCTTCTCGGGGTATACCGGGTCGACCTGGACTTCGCCGATCAGCGACAGCGCGGCTCCACCGCGCGCCCACCGGCGGTACAGCGCCACCTGAGCGTCGCTCGGGTCACCCGCACCGTCGCCCAGCGAATCGGACATGGCCGCTTTGACGAGGCGGTTCTTGAGCACCACGGCGCAGGGGAGCTCGAGCGAAGCGGAGCGCATCGACGCCACGTGGCGCGACGTTGTCGTCGCTCATGAGAACAGGCTAGGTGCAAGGCCTGCCGCACGGACGCCCGGTGCTTGTCCACATCCCTTACCGTTCGGCATCGTTGTCCACAGCCGACGGCACGACCGAGCCTGTCGACCTTTCACCAGCGAAAATAGACACATGTTCGAAGGTAGAGGTTCGTGAGTCTCGCGGTGGTGGAGCCGACCGCCGGTGACCTGAAGCGCGCCGCCGCCGAGTCGGTGCTGGATGGCCCCCTGCACCAGATGCGCACCGGGGCTAATGCCGCCCTAGCTGAGCGGGGTCGTCTCTTGCGCGACTCCTCACGAGGGCTCAGCCGAGCAATCGAACGCGTGCACACTCTGCGGGCTGACCTCGACCGCTTGACCCTTGCCGCCGTCACCGAAGCGGCGCGACGCGGGGCCCACGTGGAGTCGGGATTGTCGATGCACGACTGGATCGCCCAGCGCTGCCCGTGGCTCAGCCGCGCCGACGTGAGCGATCTCGTCGTGGTAGTCACCGACGGGGATTGCAGGGCGCACGCTCCGATCGTCCAAGCCGTCACCGACGGGGCTCTCTCCAACCGTCGTGCGGCGCGGCTGCTTCGATGCCTCCGCCAGGTGCGTCCGGTCACCGAGCCTGACAGCTACGATGCGCACATCGCCCTCGTGCTCCCCGTAGCCGCCGATCTCGGCCACAGTGACGCCGACCTCAAGCGGGTGACCGACCACCTTGTTGCGGTCGCCCTGTCCGATGCGGAACACGAGGAGAAGGTCCAAGCTCAACGCGAGCTGCGGGGCGTGCACGAGTCGTCGTTGGCCGACGGGTCGCTGACCCGGTTCATCGTCACGGCCGACGCCGAGGGTGCGGCGACCATTCGCGCCGTGATGAGTTCGCCTTTGGCTGCGCCATCACCGGATGAGGAAGGGCCAGATCCACGCACTGCGACCCAACGCCGCTACGACGCGCTCATGACTGTGATCGGCCGCGGCGTCATGTCTCCCGAGGGGACGCCCACTACGGCCAAAGCCCGCGTGCTCATCACGATGCGCTACGACATCCTTTCCCAGCAGCTCACCGGCACCGGGGCGACCCAGACGGGCGAGGTGCTATCCCCCGCGACCGTCCGGCGACTGGCGTGCTCGGCGGAGATCATCCCCGCCGTCCTCGGCACCGACTCAGAGATCCTCGACCTCGGTCGGGCTGCGCGGCTAGCGAGCCCGGCTCAGCATCTGTTGCTGTGGCGGCGTGACCGGGGCTGCTCCTATCCCGGGTGCACGATCCCTCCGCAGTGGTGTGACGCTCACCATCTCGACTGGTTCTCCCGTGGAGGGCGTACCGACCTGAACAACCTGGCCCTCCTGTGCGGTCGGCACCACACCCTGGTGCACCAGCGAGATCTCAGCGCCACGGTTGGGCCCAACGGCGACGTGCACTGGAGACGACCATGACCCTGCCCAAGAGCTGGCCTATGCAGAGTTCGCCTATGCAGAGCCGGCGCATCCAGGGTCGGCTACGAGGTCTGGCCCCAGGTCATGACCTGGTGTCAGTGCGTGACCGCGCCCTGCGAGGCCGAGCCGACCAACCGTGCGTACTTGGCGAGCACGCCGCGACGTGCGCGAGCCACCGGCTCGGGGGCCTGCCACGCGTCTCGGCGCGACCGCATCTCGTCATCGCTGACCAGGGCGTCGAGCGTGCCGCTACCCACGTCGAGTCGAATGCCGTCGCCATCGCGGAGCAGGCCGATCGGGCCACCGTCCACCGACTCCGGCGCGATGTGGCCCACGCACAGTCCCGTCGTGCCGCCGGAGAACCGGCCATCGGTGATGAGCAGCACGTCCTTGCCCAGGCCCGCGCCCTTGATGGCACCGGTGATGGCAAGCATCTCGCGCATCCCCGGCCCACCGCGGGGGCCCTCCTGGCGGATCACGACGACGTCGCCGCTGGTGATGGTCCCGTCTTCGAGGGCGTCCATCGCGGCGTGCTCGCCGTCGAACACCCGGGCCGAGCCTTCGAACACGTCGGACTCGAAGCCGGCCGACTTCACCACCGCTCCCCCGGGAGCCAGCGAGCCGTGCAGGATGGTCAAGCCCCCCGTTGCGTGGATGGGGTTGTTCATCTCACGCAGCACGGTGCCGTCGAGCTGGGGCGGGTCGAGCTCGGCCAGGTTCTCCGCCAGCGTCTTGCCGGTGACGGTCATCGCCTCGCCGTGCAGCAGGCCCGCGTCGAGCAGCGCCTGCATCACGACCGGGATGCCGCCGATCCGGTCGATGTCGGTCATCACGTGGGCACCGAAGGGCTTGACGTCGGCCAGGTGCGGCACGCGCGAGCCGACCCGGGCGAAGTCGTCCAGTGTCAGCTCGACCTCGGCCTCATTGGCGATGGCCAGCAGGTGCAGCACCGCATTGGTGGAGCCGCCGAGCGCCATCACCACGGCTATCGCGTTCTCGAATGCCTCCTTGGTCAGGATCGTCCGAGCCGTCAGGCCGCTGCGAAGCATCGCGACCACCGCCTGCCCCGAGCGGCGGGCAATCCCGTCGCGTCGGCGGTCGGTGGCTGGCGGAGCCGCCGACCCGGGCAGCGCCATACCCAAGGCCTCGGCGGCCGCGGCCATGGTGTTGGCCGTGTACATCCCGCCGCAAGCGCCCTCGCCGGGGCAGATGGCCCGTTCGATCGCGTCGACGTCCTCACGCGACATCAAGCCGCGCGAGCATGCGCCGACCGCCTCGAAGGCGTCGATGATGGTGACCTCACGGCTGGAGCCGTCAGACAGCTTCGCCTGGCCGGGCAGGATCGACCCGGCGTAGACGAACACCGAGGCAAGATCCAGCCGCGCCGCCGCCATGAGCATCCCGGGCAGCGACTTGTCGCACCCCGCGAGCAGCACCGACCCGTCGAGACGCTCGGCGCCCATGACCGTCTCGACCGAGTCGGCGATGACCTCGCGGGAGACGAGCGAGAAGTGCATGCCCTCGTGGCCCATCGAGATCCCGTCCGAGACCGAGATGGTCCCGAACTCCAGCGGGTAGCCGCCAGCCGAGTGCACCCCGTCCTTGACCGACTGGGCCAGCCGGTCCAGCGGCAGGTTGCACGGGGTGATCTCGTTCCATGAGCTGCCCACGCCGATCTGCGGCTTGGCCCAGTCCTCGTCGCCCATCCCGACGGCGCGCAGCATGCCTCGGGACGCGGTGCTGCGCAGCCCGTCGGTGACGTCCCGGCTGCGGGGCTTGACGTCGGCGGCGCCAGCGGCGACGCTCGAGCTGCGATCGTTCATCGCGCGGCGGAGCCCTCGACGTAGTCGTCATCGCCGGACTTGACCCACGCCATCATGCCGCGCAGGTCGCGGCCAGTGGCCTCGATCGAGTGCGTCGCGGCCTCCTCGCGCATCCGCTTGAACTCAGGCGCACCAGCGTCCTGGTCGTCGATGAACCGCTGCGCGAACGTGCCGTTCTGCACGTCCTCCAGCACGGCCTTCATGTTCTCCTTCACGTGGTCATCGACCACGCGCGGTCCGGAGACGTAGTCGCCGAACTCGGCGGTGTCGGAAACCGACCAGCGCTGCTTGGCGATACCGCCTTCGTACATGAGGTCGACGATGAGCTTCACCTCGTGCAGGCACTCGAAGTAGGCGACCTCGGGCTGGTAACCGGCCTCGGTCAGCGTCTCGAAGCCCTTCATGATCAGCTGCGACAGGCCCCCGCACAGCACGGCCTGCTCACCGAACAGGTCGGTCTCGGTCTCTTCGGTGAAGGTCGTCTTGATCCCCCCGGCGCGCAGTCCGCCGATGGCCGAGGCGTAGGACATCGCCAGGTCCCAGGCGTGCCCGGAGGCGTCCTGCTCGACCGCGAGGAGCACCGGCACCCCGCGCCCGTCGACATACTCGCGGCGCACGAGGTGACCGGGGCCTTTAGGGGCGACCATGCACACGTCGACGTTGCTCGGAGGCTTGATGTAGCCGTAGCGGATGTTCAGCCCGTGCCCGAAGAAGATCGCGTCACCGTCCTCGAGGTTCGGCTCGACGGCCTCGGTGTACACGTGCCGCGCCACGTGGTCGGGCACGAGCATCATGATCAGGTCGGCCTCGGCGCAGGCGGCGTCGGGCGTCATCACCCGCAGGCCCTCGGCCTCGGCCTTCGCGCGGGAGGAGCTGCCCTCGGCCAGGCCAACCCGGACGTCGACCCCGGAGTCACGCAGCGACAGCGCGTGCGCGTGACCCTGGCTGCCGTATCCCAGCACAGCCACGGCACGGTCCTGGATCAGGCTGAGGTCGGCGTCGTCGTCGTAGTACATCGTGGCCATGGGTGCGAGTGCTCCTTCTAGGGATACGGGTTCTCGGTTGTACTGGTTCAGGTGTCGGGTTGACGGGGTTCAGGGGTGCCAGCGCCGGCGAGCGCCGCCGCTGGCCAGCGTATGCCGCGTTCGGGCCCTGTCTAGCCCCAAGCGGCGGCCATTGCGCCGACGGGCCGAGGGCCGTTGTCGTTGATGGCCCACAGGCGCTCGCGGATGGCCGCGGCGTCCTCGAGCTCCTCGATGTGGATCACCTCGATCAACTTGTCGAGCTGCGACGTCACCTTGTGCAGCTGCTCGTGACCGACGTTGACCACGATGGTCATCCGGGAGACCTTCGGGTCCTCGGTGGGGCCGACGACGAGATGGTCGATGTTGAAGCTTCGACGCGCGAAGAGCACAGAGACGCGGGCCAGCACCCCCGGGTTGTTCTCGACGAGGACGGAAAGGGCGTGACGGCTCATGAGCTCATCCTTCGGTTGGGTGGTGAGGGCGCTACTGCGGTGAGGGGTGGCCGAGGCGGACGTCATTCGTCGTCCTCGAAGTTGGGCGCCAGCTCGCGGGCGTACTGGATCGCGTCGTTGCTGGTGCCGGCGGGCACCATCGGCCAGACCATGGCGTCCTGGTGGACCCGGAAGTCGACCACCACGGGCAGGTCGTCGACCGCCATCGCCTGTTCGATGGTGGCGTCGACGTCGGCCGGGTTGTCACAGCGCAGGCCGACACATCCGTAGGCCTGCGCGAGGGTGACGAAGTCGGGCACCTGCATGGAGGGCAGCCCCGAGGCGCTGTAGCGCTCGGCGTAGAACAGCGTCTGCCACTGGCGCACCATGCCCAAAGCGGCGTTGTTGATGATGGCCACCTTGATCGGGATGCCTTCGACCGCACAGGTCGCCAGCTCCTGGTTGGTCATCTGGAAGCACCCATCCCCGTCGATGGCCCAGACGGTGCTGTCCGGGCAGCCGACCTTGGCCCCCATCGCGGCCGGGACGGCATACCCCATCGTGCCCAGACCACCGGAGTTGATCCAAGCCCTGGGGCGCTCGTACTTCACGTACTGGCTCGCCCACATCTGGTGCTGCCCGACCCCGGAGGCGTAGATCGCGTCGGGGCCGGCGATCGCGCCGAGACGCTCGATGACGTACTGCGGGGCCAGTTCGCCGTCGTGCGGGGTGTCGTAGCCGACCGGGTAGCGCGCCTTCCAGCGCACACACGTCTTGACCCAGTCCTCGTAGTCCGGCTCGTCACCCTTGGCCGTTCGCGCGGCGAACTCGGCGACCAGCGCGGTGAGGGTGACCTTGGCGTCGCCGAGCAGAGCCACGTCGACCGTGCGGTTCTTGCCGATCTCGGAAGGGTCGATGTCGGCGTGGATGACCCTGGCGTGCGGGGCGAAGGAGTCGCGCGCGCCGGTCACCCGGTCGTCGAACCGTGCCCCAAGGCAGACGAGGAGGTCGGACTTCTGCAGCGAGGCCACCGCTGCGACCGTGCCGTGCATGCCCGGCATGCCCAGGTGCTGCGGATGGCTGTCGGGGAAGGCCCCGCGAGCCATCAAGGTCGTGACGACCGGGATGCCGGTCAGCTCGGCCAGCTCCAGGACCTCGCGATGCGCATCCGCGCGGATGGTGCCACCGCCGACGTAGAGGACAGGCCGACGAGCCGACAGCATGAGCTCGACGGCATCACGGACGGACTCGGCCGACGGGACGGTCACCGGGTGGTATCCGCGCATCGGCACCTGGACCGCCGCCGCCGGGTCGACCAGCGCGGCGAGCGCGTCCTTGGAGACGTCGACCAGCACCGGCCCGGGCCGTCCACTGCTGGCCAGGTGGAAGGCGCTGCGCACGGTGGCCGCGATCATGTTGGGGTCGGTCACCAGGAAGGAGTGCTTGGTGACCGGCATCGTAATGCTGCGGATGTCCGCCTCCTGGAAGGCGTCCGACCCGATCGCCGCACTCGGCACGTTGCCGGTGATGGCCACCATGGGCACCGAGTCCATGTTGGCGTCGGCCAGCGGGGTGACGAGGTTGGTCGCCCCGGGGCCGCTGGTCGCCATACAGACCCCGACCCGTCCGGTCGAGGCGGCGTACCCCTGGGCGGCATGGCCGGCGCCCTGCTCGTGGCGGACCAGGATGTGCCGCAACGAGGTGGCGCCGTAGAGCGCGTCGTAGAGCGGAAGGACCGCACCACCCGGGAGGCCGAACACGTGCTCGACGCCCACACGCTCCAGGGTGGAGACGAGCGTCTCCGCTCCGGTCAGCGGCGTCTCCCGGCCGGTCGGGCTCACATCGGTACGGGTCACCGTGCTCATGTCAGGGGGCTCATGTCAGGCAGGTCCTCAACGGTCGGTGGTCGGTCGGGCAACAAAAAACCCCTCCGCCGTGAGGCTGACGAGGGGAGGACGCGCGCGGGCTTCTCAGCTCAGGACGCGTCCTGGGCAATGAGTACGAGCGCGAAGGTCATCCTGCGACTATGCGCCACGATTGCCCCCACGTCAAGCGCACCAACCCATCTGTCCCCCGCCGCTAGCGCACCGGCAGCCGGCGCATCATCGCCCAGTAGGCGAAAGCGAGCACGCCCGCCACGGCCCAGAGCATCCACGGGAGCCCGACTGACCCGACGGCCTCGAGCGCACCAACGGCGCCGGTGAACGACAGTGTGATGCAGAGCGGGACCAGCACCAGCACGCCGACCCACCACGTCCAGCGCAGAAAGAGCACGGTCACCGTGACCGACCCGACGAGGCCGAGCGCCAGGCCGCTGACTCCGTTGGCCAGCAGACTGCTCGCCTCAGTGCTCTCAGCGCCCATGAACCCGGCGGTGGCCGGCGGTCCGAGGAAGAGCGTGATCAGGGCGCCCATCACCAGCGCGTAGGCCAGCAGCACGACGAGCGTCACCCCGGTGCCGAGCATGATGGCCCGCCGAGTGAGGCCAGCGCTGATGAGCATCCGCGTGCGCGACGCCGTCAGGACGATCGCCACGACGATGGCGGCCGTGCTGATGGCAACGGGCAGCCAGCCGGCGGTCACTACGACCACCACACTGCGCTGATCGGCGACGACACCGAGCATCACGTCGTCGCGAGCCTCCACGAACTCCCACCCCAGGAAGCGCGCCAAGCCGTATAGAGCCATCGCAACCGCAGCCATAGCGGCGGTCGCCGACAACATGGCCCGCAGACCCTCCGTCGCCAGCAGCTTGGACACCACGCGCCACTGTGGGGCCGCAGGTCGAACATCGGTCGCCACCGCATTCATCGCTGGGCTCCTGCCGTGCTGATCTGGACGAGGACGTCGGTGAGGGAGGCCAAGGAGGAGCCCGAGGAGTGCTGTTGACGTACCCCGTCGGTGTCACCAGAGGCCACCACCCGGCCCCGATCGAGCACGATGACCTCTTCCATCAGGTCCTCCACCTCGTCCAACAGGTGCGAGGACAGGATGAAGGTCCGCGGGTGGGCGATGTAGTCGGCCATCAGCTCGTCGTAGAACAGCCGCCGGGCCACGGCATCCATCCCGAGGTAGACCTCGTCGAGGATGGTGACCTCGGCTCGGCTCGCGAGGGCGACCGCGGCCCGTAGGGCGGACCGCTTGCCGGTGGAGAGCTTGTCCGGCGACTTCTTGGTCGGCACCTCGAAGAGGTCGAGCAACCTCATCGCGTAGTCCTGGTCCCACCTCGGGCGAGCAGCGCGGTGCACACGCAACGACCGCCTGATCGGCTGGTCGTCCTGGAAGCCACCGGTGTCCTTCATCAGGCACACTCGCGAGGTGCGGTCCGGGTTCTCCCACACGGGGTGACCGCCGAGCTCGATGGAGCCTGACTGCAGCGGCTGCCACGCCGCGACCAACCTGGCCAGCGTGGTCTTGCCGGCGCCGTTGCGCCCGACGAGCCCGGTGATCGTGCCGCCTCGGACCGTCGCGTTGACCTCGGACAACGCGGTGGTTGAGCCGAAGCGGTGCGTGACCGACCGGATCTCAAGATCTGCGAACGTCGTCATGAGATGTCCTTCACCGCTCGGCACAGCTCATCGGTCGACAGGCCGAGCGCATGCCCCTGTTCGACCACCGGGCGCAACACTTCGTCCACGAACTCGGCCCGGCCGCGGTCACGCAGCTTTGCTCGCGATCCCGAGGAGACGAACATGCCCACTCCGCGACGCTTGTGCAGCACCTCCTCCTCGACGAGCAGGCTCATCGCCTTGGCCGCGGTCGCAGGGTTGATCCGGTACGTCGTTGCGTATGCGGTGGTCGACATGACTTGGTCCTCCTCGGCGAGGTCACCCGACAGGATCGAGCGGCGAATGTGCTCGGCGATCTGGACGTAGATCGGCGAGCGGTCGTCGAACGAGTGCACCAGGTCTCCCTCTTTGGTTCGTTAGTTAAGTAATGAACCATAGAGGAAAGCTCCTGTCAAGCGGCCTCTCGGGCCGCCCTGCCGGCTGTGATGGTGCTCGTGGCCGGCGCGGGCAGCCCTAGAAGGCCGAGTGGGGCGCCCCTATCCCGGCCTCGATCTGGTGCGGACCACCCGGGCCGGGGCGGACGTCGAAGTCGAAGATCGCCGTCGGGATGTAGACGGTCGCGCACGAGTTGGGGATGTCGACGACACCGGAGAACCGGCCCTCGATCGGTGCCGCACCCAGCAGCAGGTAGGCCTGCTCCGGGCTGTAGCCGAACTTGGTCAGGTAGTCGATCGCGTGCAGACAGGCCCGCTGGTAGGCCAGCTGGGAGTCGAGATAGCGCTGCTCGTCATCCAGGGTGACCGACACCCCCGAGAACGCGATCCACTCCGAGTACTGCGGATCGGTGTTGCCGGGCATGAAGATGCAGTTCTCCGCGACGCCGTAGGTCTCCATCCCGCCCTTGAGCACATCGAGGCGGAGGTCGATGAAGCCGCCCATCTCGATGGCGCCACAGAAGGTGATCTCACCGTCGCCCTGGGAGAAGTGCAGGTCACCCAGGGACAGGTTCCCTCCAGGGACGAAGACCGGGTAGAAGATCCGGCTCCCCTTGGTGAGGTTCTTGATGTCTTGGTTCCCACCGTTCTCGCGTCCCGGCGCCGTCCGGGCCGCCTCACCGGCCACGCGGTCGAAGTCCGAGGCGTCGACCCCACCCAGGACCGCGTCCTTGGCCAGCGGCGTGAGCGCCAGCGGCGGCACCCGATCGGGCTCGGTGTCGATGAGCGCGCCTTCGCGTGCGTTCCACCGAGCCAACAGGTCGGCCGAGGGCGCCGTGCCCATCAGGCCCGGGTGGACGATGCCGGTGAAGGAGACCTCGGGCACGTGCCGAGACGTCGCCGTCTGCCCGGAGAAGTCCCAGATCGCCTTGTACGCGTCCGGGAACTGGTCGACCAGGAACGAGCCGCCGTTCTTCTTGGCGAAGATTCCGGTATACCCCCAGCCCTGACCCGCCAGCGGCCCGGAGTCCTCCTGTGGAATCGGCCCTACGTCGAGGATGTCGACGATCAGCAGGTCGCCCGGCTCAGCCCCTTCCACCGCGAACGGCCCGGACAACACGTGCACCGTGTCCAGCGGCGCATCGCGGATGTCGTCCGCCGAGTCGTCGTTGACGATCGCACCGTCGAACCAATCGCGACAGTCGATTCGTAGGGACTCTCCCGGTTTCACGGTCACGGCCGCCGGGACGTCGGGGTGCCAACGGTTGTGCCCGACCTTCTCCTGGTCGGTGAACTTCTTGGACGAGTCGAGGGGGAAGAGGTTGGTGGGCATGGTGCGTCCTTTCGGGCCTGGTCCGGGGTGGGTGCGCAGAGGGTGTGAGTGTCAACCAGTGGCGGCCACCTCCCGACGTTGACCACGAGTCATGACGGGGTAGAGCGCGCCGAAGCCCACGACGCCGATCACGGCGAGCAGCACCGCGAGCAGTGAGCTCACGTCCGCCCACCGGTCTGTGAGCAGGAGGAACGCCGGTATGGCGCCGGTGATCCACCCTTGTGTCGCGCAGACGGCGCCGGTGACGCGACCGAGGTTCTCCTGGCCGCGACCCAAAAGCAAGAAGAACAACGACCAGAGCAGAGCCCAGTGCAGCCAGATCACGCCGAAGGCGGCATCGCCGAACTCGACGAAGTTCAGGAAGGAGTAGACGACGGCACAGACAGCAACGAAGAGTGAGAAGTAGCCCAGGCCGGTGCCGTCCAAACCCATCCACTGGTTGAAGGCGACATAGAGATAGGTGAAGCCGAAGAGGTACAACCCGGAGGCGTTGAGGACCACGGCGCTGTCCCCGGACGCGGTGAAGATCAGGTAGGTCGGGGTGAGGACCTGCAGAAGACCCACGAAGATGTTGAGCGGGATGACCGACCTGGGATCCACGATTCCCAACAGCATCAGTCCGTTCACAAACAGCACTGCCCCGACGTAGAGCAGCCCTACGCTGGCCATGATGGCCTCCTTTCACGTCCTCGTCAGGGTTCGACAGGACGGGTTGCCTCCTTCACGGTCGTGGAAGTGACGCCCACGCCGGGTTGGTGGGCACCGGTCTGCGGGTGGGGCCTCGGCTCGGCAGCGCCCCGAGCACATCCGGGGCGTCCGCCGACTTCTCCGCGCGATCCATCGCCGCCGTCACCCCCGCAGGGGTGGTGGAGATCATCGGGGAGGTGAAGACCCGGGCGCTGGCCTCGCGGCAGGTCGGGCAAGGCTCATGCGCAACAGCGGTGCCGATCGGACGGCTGACATCGTGCACTCCGTCTGTGCCACAACGGTATCGATAGTGCGCCATCCTCTACTTTCCCGCCGCCCCTGGGCGATGTCAACGCCCTCACAGCACGGGCCTGAGCCGCTCCTCGCAGACTGCTCGCGAGCCCCGGGCGAGCGGTCAGCTGCCGTGTAACGGCACAAAGCGGTAATGCCCCTCGACCTTCTCCTCGAGTCCGTGCGGGCTGTGGTCGAGGCGAAGCATGCGACCGGCCACCGGAACGACCATGCGCCCCCCCTCGCCCAGCTGGTCGATGAGGGCCTGCGGCCGCGAGCTCGCCATCGCACTGACAAGGATGCGGTCGAACGGCCCGTGCTCGGGCAGGCCGAGCACCCCCTCGACCGCAGACAGGACCGACGCGTTCGTCACGTGGTTGGCCACCAGCCTCCGGTCGGCGCAGGAGGCGAGCCGAGGAATGACCTCGACCCCGTGGACGTGGCCACCGGGGGCGACCATGTGGGCCAGGAGCGCGCACGTCCAGCCCGAGCCCGACCCCACGTCGAGCACTCGGTCACCGGGCCGCGCGTCGAGCATCTCCAGCATCCGCACCACTGTCGAGGGCTGGGAGCAGGTGGCCCCGTCCCCGATGCGCAGCGGCTGGTCGGCGCCGGCGCGGCGCCGCTGGGACCACGGCAGGTAGGCCGACCGCGGCACCGCTTGCACCGCCTCGGCCACTCGCTCGCTCGCCCCGGTCACCGTTCTCATCGTGCCGCGACACGGGGCCGACGGCTACTCGACGGGTACACCGCGAGCGCTGTCGACCTACCGTCGACGCTTGACGTCGAAGTCGTTGATGAGAACGTCCTGGTCTACCTGCTGGACGCCGTCGTAGGTCTCGCTCAGCTTGTCCAGGCCCCTGACCGACCAGACCTCGTTCGACTCACCGGTCACCGTCCCTTTGACTCTCCACAGCACCGTGTCGACGAAACCTGACTCATCCAGGTCGACCAACGCGGAGCGGTAGACGATGGTGCCGATACCCGAAGCGATCGGCGTCGGCACCGCGCCCTCCTCGGTAGAGACGGCCGCGCAGGCCACATCGAGGAGCTCAGCCCCGGAGTCGACCCCCCACTCCGACAGGTCGTAGAGAGAGATGTCTTCGGTGAACTTGCTGCAGGCGATGATTCGGTCGTCCGTGGGCCGGATCACGTGAGTCCGATGCGGTACGTAGCCCTCTCCGCGGCAGCCGTCCTCGAAGCCAGGGCCAGGGAACAGCGCGTACTCCTCGTTCTCGAAGTATGGCAGGAGAACTCGGTCCTCGTAGGAGCTGACGCCTGCGTGAGCCGCTGGCGCAGCCACGGCTGTCGCAGCGGCCAGCACCAGCACCAGCGCCGGCGCCGGCGCCGGCGCCATCATCACTCGTCTCATGGGCAAACCTTCCCGCTCTGTAGGCTCCGCAGCCCTGGCGCCTGGACGCTGCCGCACCAGCTGGGGTCGGGCAAGGTCTCGAGCTCAGCTGGAGTACCCGGGCGCGGAGGATGAGGAGCCATCGCCCAACGAGCAACGGCCCAGCTGCCACTTCGATGGTCGAACCCGGGGCCGCAACAGCTCGGTGAGCTCATCACGACCGTGGACGCGTAGCGCCCGGTAAACCCGTTGCAGGTGGTTCTCGACCGTTCGGGGCGACAGCACGAGCTCGCTGGCCACCGACGCTGCCGTGGCTCCGTCGACCACTCTCCAGGCGACACTCATCTGGCGCGGTGTAGGAAGGCTGCCGACCGCCTCGAGCCACTTCGGGGACTGCCCGTCGCGGTCACGTGCTGCGCGAAGCACCGCGGCGCCGGCCTGCCTTCCTTCGGACGTCGACGGCTCGAGTAGCGCGCTGGCATCGGCTGCCACCCGCAGGGCGAGCGCGGCCAGACCCGCCCACTCTAGGTCGACGGCGCACCGTAGAAGCGTGCTGCCGTCACCATCTAGTCGGGCTCGCGCCACGGCGCCAGATACCGCCACCAACCCGTACCCTGTGACCAGCTGGCTCGAGGCCCACATCAGCTCATGCACCGCCCTGTCGGTAGCGAGCGAGCTCACTTCCAAGCTGAACATGGCCGCCCACAGGTGTTTGCGCTGGTTGGTCAGCATTCGCAGAGTGTCCTGTAGGCGTCTGTCGTCGCGCGGCGATCCCTGCGCTTCGCGACGCAGCACCTCGGCCCGGGTGGCGAAGAGCCGTTCGAGGTTCACGCGGCCGTCAGCGACGGACGACGGGGGGTCCGGTGAATCGGATGTGTCCTGAACGAGCCAGCGGTTGCCGTGGTGGAGCAGCTCAGCGATCGAGCGCATGGCGTACCAGTCGTCGGTCGGCGGCACGGTCGCGAGGGATCCATCACCCACACGGACCGCCTCACGCAGACGGCCCATCAGCGCGAGCGCGTAGATCGCGTTGCCGACCAAGAGCGCAGTGCTCTCCGGGTCGTGGTCGTGTTCGGCGGTTCTGAGTGCCCTCAGCAGGATCCGTCGGGCGTGAGCCGTATCCCCCTGACAGAGGGCCCATGACGCTTGGAGTGTGCGCGCTCTCGCGAGGGATGTCGTGCTCAGACTCACCAGGCTCTCCAGCTCAGCGCAGCGAGCGATGAGGGGTTCGATGTCGCCCGGGTCACTGGAGAGGTGGTGAAGCACGGCTGCCGCGCCGTGGCAGAGCTCGAAGGTGAGGGCGTCGTCGGGTCCGTCCAGTGCCGCCCTGCGCGCCAACTGCAGGGCCTGGTCGTCGCCGACCGGACCGAAGATCCACAGCCACAGCCGGCCGGCGACGATGTGCCGACGCAGGTCGGATGAGATCTCTGCGTGTTCGACGGCGTCGAGAGCGGCGTGCGCCCGTGGGAAGTCCCCCACCATCAGGCCGATGTAGGCGGCCTGGGCGAAGGCAGCCTCTGCTCGCACTGCCGGGCACCCCCCTCTGGCGGCCTTCGCCAGCTCGTCCAACCCCTCCCCGAGTCGCCCGCTGGTGACGAGCGCGTGGCCACGGAGGAGCTGCGCCTCAGGGCCGCGGACTGCTTCGGCGAAACGCATCGCCGTGGTGCCGTCGCGGCGAGCGATCGCGAGGCGCGTCGCCTGCTCCAGACCGGCCGGGTCTGGCTGGCGTCCTGCCTTCAGCTGCCAGTCAATGAGGCGGGTGGGCTCGATCTCGTCCTCGCAGTCAGACGTCTCCACCAGGTCGAGCAGCTCAACGAGGACCAAGGGAAGCGCCGATCCGATGTCCCGGCGGACCCACGCTCGCCTGAGCGGGTGGTCGACCCGAACCGTGCCATCCCGGCGCACGACCAACCCGTGCTTCTCGAGCTCATGAAGGTCTCGCCGTCGAGAGACCAGCAGGCGCTCGGGCGCCGGTTCTGCCACCGCGATGATCTCCACGACGCGACGCTCGGACACCGACAGCCCCTCGAGCGGGCGCTCGACCAGGTCGATCACAGTGGTGCTGGAGCGCAGGTCGACTCCCCCGTCGAGACCAGCCACGAGCTCGCGGACGAAGAGAGGGTTGCCGGCTGCGAGTGCGTTCAGCCGTTCCAACGTCGGCGGGTCGAGCCGCGACGGGTCAGGGCGCCTGCACATCGCGGCACGTGCGAGGGTGTCGGCGGCCGGGCGGGCCAGGGGCCCGACCGCGACCGGGAGCAGAAGCCCTTCCGTGACCATCGACTGGGTAGCACCACCGAGCCGCTCTGACGTTCGATGCGTAGCCACCAGCTGCACCACTCGCGTCGTCACCGCGTGGCGCAGGATAGCCTCGGACAGCGGATCGCAGTGGTGGAGGTCGTCGACCCAGACCAGCACGGGACGCCCGGCCATGCTCCGGGCGCGCCAGTGGCGCAGGAACCAGCCGAACACCGCGGCCTGGTCCTCGACGGCGACGGTCGCGGGCGGCCCGAGCGGGGCAAGGACGCCGAGCAGGACATCGGATCGGCCTTCATCGGCGAGCAGCCTGTCGACGACTCTCCCGGAGGCGTCCCCGTCTCGCAACGCTTCAGTCGCCAGTCGCGTCTTGCCGACACCTGCCTCGCCTTGAAGCACGATGCTGCGACCGTCTCCGAGCAGCCCCTGCACCGTCTCGAGCAAGAGGGCGCGACCGACGAACGGTAGGGCGGCTTCGCCCATCGCTCACCACCTATCGCAGTGCGCCCCCTCAAAGACTAGGGCTCACGACGCCATGTCTGCATCCCGTGAGTGCTGGTCAGGCAGGGTCGCCGCCCGAGACGGCGCACGGCATACTGACGACATGGCTGATCACTATGACGTCGTTGTCCTGGGTGCCGGTCCTGGCGGGTATGTCGCGGCGATCCGCGCCGCCCAGCTCGGCAAGTCGGTGGCGGTCGTGGAGAAGAAGTACTGGGGCGGGGTCTGCCTCAACGTCGGGTGCATCCCGAGCAAGGCCCTGTTGCGCAACGCCGAGCTCGCACACACGCTCACCCACGAGAAGAAGAAGTTCGGCATCGAGGGTGACGCCACCATGGCCTACGGGCCCACGCACAAGCGCAGCCGCCAGGTATCCGCCGGCATCGTCAAGGGCGTGCATTACCTGATGAAGAAGAACAAGATCACCGAGGTCGACGGGTGGGGGACCTTGACCAGTCCGACGTCCATGGATGTGGACCTCAACGAAGGCGACACGCAGCAACTGACCTTCGACAACCTGATCATCGCCACCGGTGCGTACACCCGACTGATCCCCGGCACCGAGTTGTCCGAACGGGTGGTGACGTATGAGGAGCAGATCCTCACCGACGAACTGCCCGACAGCATCGTGATCGCCGGGTCCGGTGCCATTGGGGTGGAGTTCGCCTATGTGCTGGCCAACTTCGGGGTTGAGGTCACCATTGTGGAGTTCCTCGACCGCATCGTGCCGCTGGAGGACCCCGAGGTGTCCAAGGAACTCGCCAAGCACTACAAGAAGCTCGGCGTGAAATTGATGACATCGACCAAGGTCGAGTCGATCGACGACACCGGTGACAAGGTCAAAGTCACGGTCTCTCCCGCCGACGGCGGCGACTCCCAAACTCTGGAGACCGACAAGGTCATGCAGGC
>JBAUJO010000123.1:0-12912 GCA_049683875.1 Ornithinimicrobium sp. | reverse complement strand
GCTCACCGGGCCGGCGGTGCTCGCCGTGTCGGTGGCCGACGGCACGCTCGAGCAGGCGGCCCGGCAGGCTCCCCCCGGGATGGCCGTGCTCGCGGGCCGCTCCGACACCTCCCCCGCTGCCCCGATGCTGTCCGGAAGGCACCCGATCGAGGGCCACGACACCGCCTACCTGTGTCGGGGCACGGTCTGCCAGGCCCCGATCACCGATCCGGCCGCGCTGCGCCGAGCGCTCAGCGCAGCCTGAGCGCTCGACCGGTCATCCGAGGCCTGCGACGGTGTCATAGCCGATCTTGACGATGAAGGCGCCGACCACGAGCACGAAGACCACCCGCACGAACCCGCTGCCCTTGGCGACCGCCGTGCGCGCGCCCAGGTAGCCACCGGCCACGTTGCAGACGCCCATCAGCAGCCCGATCTGCCACATGACCGCACCCTGGGGGATGAAGACCAGCAGGGCCCCCAGGTTGGTGGCGAAGTTGGCGATCTTGGCCTGGGCGCTGGCCTGCAGGAAGCCGTAGCCCAGCAGACCCACCAGCGCGAAGACCAGGAACGAGCCGGTCCCGGGGCCGAGGATGCCGTCGTAGACCCCGATGGCGAAGCCGACCAGTGCGGCCACGCTGAGGTGACGCCTCCCGGAGAACCGCAGCGCCGAGATCGAGCCGAGGTCTGGCTTGAGCAGGGTGTAGGCCCCCACACCCACCAGGACGAGCAGGATGATGGGGTCGAAGGCTGCCGCGGGGATCCGGGAGGCGAGCAGCGCGCCACACACGCTGCCCCCCAGCGCTGCGGCCGCCAGCGGGAGCGCGGTGTGCAGGTCCGGTCGGACCCGACGGAAGTAGGTGATCGAGCTGGTCGTTGTCCCACAGATCGACCCGAGCTTGTTGGTGGCGAGGATCTGCACCGGACTGGCGCCGGGGAAGCCGAGCAGCAGCGCGGGCAGCTGGATCAGTCCGCCCCCGCCGACCACCGCGTCGACCCATCCGGCCGTGAACCCGGCCAGCGCCAGGAAGACCAGCAGGTTGAGGGTGACCTCGGTCGTCACCTGGACGCCGGGGCCTGGCCGGCGTCCCCGCGCCACTCAGCGACGATCCCCGCCACCTCGGCGATGCTGTGCGCTACGGCGTGGGGGCGCACATCGACGTCCACCGTCTGCTCCGCGGGCAGGACACTGTGCGGGATGTGGATGGTCCGCATGCCGAGCTGTTGCGGCCCCCACACGTCCTCGTACAAGCGGTCCCCGACGTAGACGCACGCGCCCGGTGGGGTGTCGACCGCCGTTGCCGCAGCCCGGAACGCCTCCGCGTGCGGCTTCACCCACTCGATCTCGCTGGAGTAGACGTCGCCGTCGATGAGATGCAGGACCCCGTCGCGGTCGAACAGGTCGCGGTGGTACTGCCGGCTCCAGATCGTGTTGGACAACACCCCCACCGCGATCCCTTGCTCGCGCAGCCAGGTCCACAGTCCGAACACCATGGGGTCGGTCCACGTGTGCGGCTCCCACGCCTGCTCGTAGGCGCGGCGGTTGCGCTCGGTGTCCAGCAACGAACGTTCGAGGCCGGTGTGCTCACTGGTCATCGCGAGCACCTCCTCGAAGGTGCTGCTGCGGTGCTCGCGCCGGCCACGCTCCCAGAGCATCGCGTCGACATCGCCCAACGTCTGCGCCAGAGCCTGGGCCGCGCCCGGATCCTGCGGGTGGGTCGGGTCGGCGAAGGTGCGATGCCAGATCTCCCGGACGTCGACCGTGTGCCACGGGGTCAGCGTGCCGCCCCAGTCGAAGATGACCGCAGCGCAGGGGTGCTGCTCCGGGCCGGCGTCAACGGGTTCGGGCCCCGACGGCGCATCGGTCACCGGGCGACCTCCGCGATGACCTCCGACGCCGCATCCTCGACGGCGACCTCGCGCCGCTGACCGGTACGCCGGTCCTTGAGCTCGATCACGCCGGTGGAGAGCCCGCGACCGATCACGGCGATGGTCGGCACCCCGAGCAGCTCGGCATCCTTGAACTTCACGCCCGGCGACACGCGTGACCGGTCGTCGTAGATCACCTCGACCCCGGCCCGTTCGAGCTCGCCGACCAAGGTCTCGGCCGCAGTGAAGACGGCCTCGTCCTTTCCCGCGGCGACCACGTGGACGTCCGCGGGCGCCAGCGTGCGCGGCCAGCACAGGCCGACCTCATCGCAGGTCGCCTCGGCCACCGCGGCCACGGCCCGACTGACCCCCACGCCGTAGGAGCCCATGGTCACGGTGACGAGCTGGCCCCGATCGTCCAGCACCTTGAGGCCTAGCGCTTCGGCGTACTTGCGGCCCAGCTGGAAGATGTGACCCATCTCGATACCACGCGCCAGGGTGAGCGGGCCCGCCCCGTCGGGGCTGGGGTCGCCGTCGCGGATCTCAGCCGCCTGGATGGTGCCGTCCGCCGTGAAGTCGCGGCCGTTGACCAGGTCGAAGACGTGCTTGCCGTGCTCGTCCGCCCCGGTGACCCACGCCGAGCCCTCGGCGATGCTGGGGTCCAGGAGGTAGGTGATGCCGCTGCTGCGCTGCGTGCCCAGCGCCCCGGGGCCGATGTAGCCCTTGGCCAGCACGGGGTGCGCGGCGAAGTCCTTCTCCTCGAACGGCTCCACCGTGGCCGGTGCCACCGCGGCCCCGAGCCGCTTCGGGTCCACCTCGCGGTCACCGGGCACACCGATCGCCAGCGGAACCCGCGTCCCGTCAGGGTGCGCGAGCATCACCAACACGTTCTTCAGGGTGTCGGCCGCGGTCCACGCCCGACCGTCGGCCCGCGGATGCCGTTCGTTGGCCGCGCTGACCAGGGTCTCGATGGTGGGCGTGTCGGGGGTGTCATGCACCTGCGCGGCGGGCACGTCGCTGCTGTCGACCGGCACCGCCTGCGGCACGACCACCGCTTCGACGTTGGCGGCATACCCAGTGCTGGCACAGCGCACGAAGCTGTCCTCGCCGTGCGCGCTCAGGGCCAGGAACTCCTCACTGGCCGAGCCACCCATCGCTCCGGAGTCCGCCTGCACGATGACGTAGTCGAAACCGAGACGGTCGAAGATCGCGATGTAGGCGCGGCGGTGACGCTGGTAGGCCTCCTCCAGGCCTGCGTCCGTGGCGTCGAAGGAGTAGGCGTCCTTCATGATGAACTCCCGACCGCGCAGCAGGCCGGCGCGGGGCCGCGCCTCGTCCCGGTACTTGATCTGGATCTGGTACAGCGTCAGTGGGAGGTCCTTGTAGGAGGAGAACATGTCGCGCACGGCAAGGGTGAAGACCTCCTCGTGCGTGGGCCCGAGCAACATGTCGGCACCCTTGCGATCAGTGAGCCGGAACAGGTTCTCGCCGTACTCGGTCCACCGGTTGCTCGCCTCGTAGGGCTCCCGGGGCAGCAACGCCGGAAACCGCACCTCCTGCCCGCCGATCGCGTCCATCTCCTCGCGGACGATCTGCTCGACCTTGCGCAGCACCTTCAGGCCCAGGGGCAGCCAGGAGTAGATGCCGGGCGCCACCCGACGCACGTATCCGGCACGCAGCAACAGCCGGTGCCCGGGCAGCTCGGCGTCGGCGGGGTCCTCACGCAAGGTGCGCAGGAAGAGACTGGACAGGCGCAGGGCCATACGGAAGTGCTCCTCGATCGGGGTGTGGCGACCGCACGGCATCGGTCGCTGCGGTGAGGATAACGCTCAGGCGGCCTCGGCCACGGCCTCCAGCAGCCGGTCGACCTCGGCCCGCGTGGTGTAGGGCGCCATTCCCGCACGGATGGCCCCGGCGTCACCGAGCCCGAGCCGGTGGGAGGCCTCGATGGCGTAGAAGTGGCTGGCGGGCACGTTGAGCCCCGCCCGAGCGCAATGCGCGCTCACCCGCGCACTGTCCTGGTGCGCGAGCGCGAAGTAAGCCGTTGGCGTGCGGGTGGCCGCTCTGGAGTAGCGCACCAGCCCCTCGACGGTCTCCAGGCCGGACTCCAGACACCGCAGCATCTCCTGCTCGTGCGTCTCGATCGCGCGGTAGCTCTCGAGCAGGCGCTGGCGGCGGGTCCCCGACGTGGACGCCGTCGAACCGAGCCCGGCGAGGAAGTCGACCGCCGCGCAGGTCCCGGCCAGTAGCTCGTACGGCAGGGTGCCAAGCTCGAAACGCTCCGGCACGCGGTCCGGGGAGGGCAGCAGCTTGTCCGGGTGCAGCGACGCGAGCAGGTCGGCGCGCCCGGCCAGGACCCCCAGGTGGGGGCCGAAGAACTTGTAGGGCGAGCAGAGCACGACGTCGGCGTCCCACCCCAGCAGGTCGGCCGGT
This sequence comes from Ornithinimicrobium sp., assembly GCA_049683875.1. Classification (GTDB taxonomy): domain Bacteria; phylum Actinomycetota; class Actinomycetes; order Actinomycetales; family Dermatophilaceae; genus Ornithinicoccus. Next base: position 8,631 of record JBAUJO010000123.1, on the reverse strand, counting down.
GCGTGCGGCACCAGATGAACCGCGTCGATGACCACCAGCGCGCCGACGCGGTGTGCCGCGGCGGCGATCTCGGCCACGTCGGGCCGGGTGCCGAGCACGTTGGAGGCGGCGGTGAGGGCGACCACCCGCGTCCGCTCCGAGAGCACGTCGACGACGGTCGGGGTAGGCAGCTCGGCGGTGCCGGCGTCGAAGTGGGCCCAGCGCACGACGGCACCCACACCCTGGGCCGCCTGGATCCAGGGACGCACGTTGGCGTCGTGGTCCAGGGAGGTCAGCACGACCTCGTCGCCGGGAGCCCACTGCCGACCCAGCGTGCGGGCCAGGTCGTAGGTCAACGCGGTCATGCTGCGACCGAAGACCACCGCGTCCGCCTCGGCGTTCAGCAGGTCGGCCATGGCGGCGCGCGCCTGCAGCACGATCTCGTCGGCCCGACGGCCGGTTGGCGTGCCGCGGTCACGGTTCGACAGCCCAGCCAGCATCGCCTCGCTGATGCGTTCGGCCACGCACGCAGGAGTCTGGGAGCCACCGGGCCCGTCGAAGAAGGCCACGCCGCTGGCTAGGGCAGGGAACTGCGCCCGAACCTGCTCCACGTCCATCACCTCTGCACCATCCGTTCCTGGACCGTCCGGTCCTGAGCCTTGCGGTCCGAAGCACCCACGCTAGCGCTCGGGATCACAACAGGATGGTGCTGAACTCGCCTGCCTGCGCCATGCCCAGGCGACGGTAGGTCGCGAGCGCGGCTGTGTTGTAGTCGTTGACGTACAACGTCACCGTGCCGGCGACGTGCCTCAGCGCATGCTCGACCACACTCGCCATCGCCGGGACTGCGAGCCCCGCGCCCCGGTAGTCGGGGTGCACCCATACACCCTGCACCTGAGCCACTCCCAGGGCCACCGACCCGAAGTCGGCCTTGAAGATGACCTGACCGCCCTCGACCCGGATCAGCGTGTGCCCGCGGCGGATCAACGCCGCCACACCGGAGCGGTAGGTCGAGCCCGAGCCACGGTAGGGCGGGTAGCCGATCTCCTCGGTGAACATCGCCTCCGCGGCCGGCATCACGATGTCCACCTCGCTGTCGGTCGCCACCCGCACCTGGGGGTCCACCCGCTGGCCGCTCTCGCTGGGCAGGTCACCGATGGCCATCACCGGCTGCACCTGGCGTACCTCGCGGGCCGGGCCCCAGTCGCCTTGAAGGTGCTCCCACATCGTGTGGACCTGCTCGGCCGGCCCGAACAACGAGGATGCGTATCGGCGCCGGCCCACGACTCGCTCCGCCAGCGCGGCGGCCGCCTTGCGCTCACCCCCGACCGGCACCACGTTGGCGGCGGACCAGCACAGCGCAGAGCGCCGCCCGCGGTCGTACCCGTAGGTCGCTGCCCGACCGTCCGACAGGCCACCTTCGAGGATGCGGGCCGCGACGAAGACGTGCATGGTCGGGTCCGCGGCACACACGGAGAGGGCGAACTCACGGTCCTGCTCGTCGAGGAGCCTCGCCACCGTGCCACCGCCCAACATGGGGCCAAGCCTGCCGCACGTCCGACGAGAGTGTCGATCCGGCCCACGCGGTACGGTGACGTTCCGCCCCGCTCGTCCCAGGCTTGCGGAAACCGTCCGTTGCCAGCAGGATCGTCACCCAGGAGGACTGACCGTGAAAGCACTGCCGCTGACCGTTGAATCCCGCCGCCAGGCCCTGACAAGACTCGCCGACAGCAGTGAGTCCGGGACACCGTTGGACATCCTGGTCATCGGTGGAGGGGTCACCGGAACCGGGGTCGCTCTCGACGCCACCACGCGGGGGCTGGACACGGTCATCGTGGAGGCTCAGGACTGGGCATCGGGAACCTCCCAGTGGTCCACCAAGCTGGTGCACGGGGGCCTGCGCTACCTGCAGATGCTGGACTTCAAGCTGGTCCACGAAGCCCTGACCGAGCGCGGCCTGTTGCTCACTCGCCTGGCTCCCCACCTGGTCAAGGCCATGCCCTTCCTCATCCCCCTGGAGCACCGCGTGTGGCAGCGGGCGTACTACGGGGCAGGAGTGACGCTCTACGACGCCCTGGCCAACGTCATGCCCGGGCGGCGCGCGCTTCCCATCCACAAGCACCGCTCGCGCAAGGGCCTGCACGCGAAGTTCCCGGACCTGGACCACGACTCGGCCATCGGAGCGGTGGAGTACTACGACGCCACGGTCGACGACGCGCGTCTGGTCTCCACGCTGGTGCGCACGGCGGTGTCCTACGGCGCGCAGGCGGCGAGCCGCACCCAGGTCGTGCGGATCACCAAGGACGATCAGGAGAGGGTGACCGGCGCCGTCCTGAAGGACCTGGAGACCGGTGAGGAGCTCACCTGCCGCGCCAAGCACATCATCAACTGCACCGGGGTCTGGACCGACGACGTGGGCGATCTGGCCGACACCGAGGGCGGGCTCAACGTGCTGGCCTCCAAAGGCATCCACCTGGTCATTCCGCGCGAGCGGCTCAGCGGCACCTCCGGCGTACTGATCCAGACCGAGACCTCGGTGCTGTTCTTCGTGCCCTGGTCCCGCTACTGGATCGTCGGGACCACCGACACCGCATGGGAGGAGGGCAAGCAGCATCCGGTCGCCACGTCCGCTGACATCGACTACGTGCTCGAGCACGCCAACAGCGTGCTCAGCACCGAGCTGACTCGGGACGACATCGTCGGCTGGTACGCGGGCCTTCGCCCGCTGCTGCAGCCGGGAACCAAGGAGGGGACCGGGTCGTCCAAGGTCAGCCGGGAACACACCGTCGCCAGCCCCACGCCCGGGCTGACCGTCATCGGCGGGGGCAAGCTGACGACCTACCGGGTGATGGCCAAGGACGCCGTCGACTTCGCGCTGGGTGAGCGCGCCGAGGATCTGCCGTGCATTACGCACGAGATCCCTCTGCTCGGGGCCGTGGGTGAGGGCGCGATGCGGCGCCGTATGCCGGCGCTCGCCGAGCGTTTCGGGTGGAGCGAGATGATGGTCGACCACCTGTTGCACCGGTACGGGTCGCTGATCAGCGAGCTGCTGGAGCTCATCGAGGAGGACCCCTCGCTCGCCGAGCCGCTCAGGCAGGCCCCGGCATACCTGCGGGCCGAGATCGCGTACGCGTGCACTCATGAAGGTGTGCTGCACATGGAGGACCTGATGATGCGCCGGACCCGGCTGATCTACGAGGTCGAGCGCAAGGGCATGAACGCGCTGCCGGAGATCGCCGCCATCGCCGCCGAGCGGCTCGGCTGGGACAGCGAGAAGGAGGAGGCCGAGATCACCTCCTACCGCACCCAGGCGCAAGCCGAAGAGGCCGCCGCCCAACAGCCCGACGACGCCGCGGCGGCACAAGCACGCGGTCATGTGGGCGACCCCGCCCCGATGCAGGAAGTCGGTTCCGCCGCCGGCTGAGCCGACCATCGACGACCCGGCGTCGGCGCCCGCCCTCGCCGCCTCACCTCACCGAACGGAGCGAACAGCCAATGGGTCAAGTATTTCTCGCGGAGGTCATGGGCACTGCCACCCTCCTCCTGTTCGGTTGCGGCGTGGTGGCCAACGCCATCCTGCCCAAGACCAAGGGTTTCAACGGCGGATGGTTGATGATCAACTTCGGGTGGGGCCTCGGGGTCTTCTCCGGCGTCTACGTCGCCTACCAGTCCGGCGCTCACATCAACCCGGCCGTCACCTTCGGGCTCCTGGCCAACGGCGCTGAGACCTACGGCGGGAAGGCCGACGTTGCCGTCTCGTTCGTCAGCACTCTGGTCTACCTCTCCGGGCAGATGGTCGGCGCCTTCTTGGGTGCCGTGCTCGCTTGGGCCGCGCACAAGGACCACTTCAACGAGGACGCCGACCCGGCCGTCAAGCTCGGCGTGTTCTCGACCGGGCCGGAGATCCGTAACTACCCGTGGAACTTCGTCACCGAGGTGATCGGGACCTTCGTGCTGGTGTTCGTCATCCTGTCGTTCGGTAACACCCCCTCGGGGCTTGGCCCCTTGGCTGTGGCTCTGCTGGTCGTCGGTATCGGTGCCAGCCTCGGTGGGCCCACCGGCTACGCCATCAACCCTGCGCGTGACCTCGGGCCACGCATTGCCCACGCCGTCCTGCCGATCCGAGGAAAGGGCTCCAGCGACTGGGCCTACTCCTGGGTCCCGGTGGCCGGCCCGATCGTCGGAGGAGTGATCGCCGGCCTCGTGGGCGCTGCCGTGCTCTGAGCCAACCCCATCCCGCATCACATGCACCCAGAACCACCTGACGCAGAACCACACAACGACGTGGAGGAGTAACACCATGGCCGACTATGTACTGTCGATCGACCAAGGCACGACCAGCACGCGAGCAATCCTGTTCACGCATGACGGCAAGATCCACGCCACGGGTCAGAAGGAGCACGAGCAGATCTTCCCCAAGGCGGGATGGGTCGAGCACGACCCGATCGAGATCTGGGACAACACCCGTGAGGTCATCGGCAACTGCCTCGGGAAGGCGAACGCCAACAACGACGACATCGCCGCCATCGGCATCACCAACCAGCGCGAGACCGCGGTGGTCTGGGACAAGAACACCGGTGAGCCCGTCTACAACGCGATCGTGTGGCAGGACACCCGCACCGACAAGATCGCCGCCGAGCTGGGCGGAGACGAGGGGCCGGACAAGTACAAGGACATCTGCGGGCTGCCGTTGGCGACGTACTTCGCGGGGCCGAAGGTGAAGTGGATCCTGGACAACGTCGACGGCGCTCGCGAGAAGGCCGAAGCCGGCGACCTGCTGTTCGGCACCACGGATACCTGGACCCTGTGGAACCTCACGGGCGGCGTCAAGGGCGGAGTGCACGTCACCGACGTGACCAACGCCTCTCGCACCATGCTGATGGACCTGAAGAGCCTCACCTGGGACGAGAACATCGCCTCTGACATGGGCATCCCGATGTCGATGCTTCCCGAGATCAAGTCGTGCTCGGAGGTCTACGGCACGTCGACGAAGCTGGGTGTTCCCATCGCCGGCATCCTGGGCGACCAGCAGGCGGCCACGTTCGGCCAGGCCTGCTTCGAGAAGGGCATGTCGAAGAACACCTACGGCACCGGCAACTTCATGCTGCTGAACACCGGCACCGAGGTCGTGCCCAGTGAGAACGGGCTGTTGACCACGCTGTGCTACAAGATCGGGGACCAGGACGCGGTCTACGCCCTCGAGGGCTCCATCGCCGTGAGCGGGTCACTGATCCAGTGGCTGCGCGACAACATCGGGCTCATCGACGACGCACCCCAGATCGAGGACCTGGCCAAGGGCGTCGACGACAACGGTGGGGCCTACTTCGTGCCCGCCTTCTCCGGACTGTTCGCACCACACTGGAAGTCCGACGCTCGTGGCGCCATCGTCGGGCTGACCCGCTTCGTGAACAAGGGTCACATCGCCCGGGCGGCTCTGGAGGCCACCGCCTTCCAGACCCGTGAGGTCGCCGAGGCCATGAACGCCGACTCCGGAGTCGACGTCAAGGAGCTGCGGGTGGACGGCGGCATGATCGCCAACGACCTGCTGATGCAGTTCCAGGCCGACATCCTCGGGGTCGACGTCGTGCGGCCGGAGATCGCCGAGACCACCGCGCTGGGTGCGGCCTACGCCGCCGGGATCGCGGTCGGCTTCTGGGACGGCGAGCAGGACGTCATCGACAACTGGAACGAGGGCCATCGGTGGACCCCGTCCATGGACGAGGCCGAGCGCGAGCGCCTCTTCCGCCAGTGGAACAAGGCCGTCACCAAGACCTTCGACTGGGTGGACGACGACGTGGAGAAGGCCGACGCCTGACGCTGAACCACAGCGGTGAGCCCGGGTCCAACAGGGCCCGGGCGCACGTGTTGCGCGGCAGACGTCGCGGGGCGGTAGGAGTGGCGCAGACCTCCTACGGGTCGACGATGGCGCCGTAGGTCAGCGTCGGTGCGCCCTGGCGCCGGTTGTCCAGCACCCAGGTGGCCTGCTGCTCCGGGACCTGCTCCCGGTAGAGGTGTTCTGCCGCAGAGCCGGTCACCTCGGTCTCGACGTAGACCGACGCGTCCCAGCGCGTGGCCAGGGCGGGCCGCAGCAGAAAGGATCCCGCGACCAGCAGAACCGCATCGGGCGTCGGATGCCAATCTCGCTCCGGCTCGACGGTGCGACCCCGGCGCTCGTCCATCGACGCAACGAACGGTTCTCCGGCGCGGAACCGTCGCAGGAGGCCGTCCCGCGGACCAGCGTCGACCTCGCTCAGCCCGAGCGTGCGCAGCTCGCGACCACCGACGTGCGCGGCCAGCGCTCGCAGCTCGGCACAGAGGTGGAACGTCCCCGATTCGGCGGCAGTGTCGACCGCCACCACCGCCCGCTCCCCCGGCCGGACCCCCAGCACCATGGACAGCAGGTCGACCAGCACCAGCTGCCGCACCGGCACGAACCCCGAAGACATCGCCATCACCCCCCCATTTTCGCCACCCCCAGCCAGATACCTCCACTTCCAGCCGCGAGTTCGGGGCTAGAAGACAGGTTCGGCGCTGGGGGTGCGCAATGTGGCCGGCCGGGTCTGGCGGCCAGCAGGGTGTGCCGTCAGCCGACGCTGACGCTCGGCGCACCACCGGGCACGGGCTCACCAGCGGGGTCTTCCTCCATCTGCTCGGCGATGCGCATAGCCTCCTCGATGAGCGTCTCGACGATCTGAGACTCCGGGACCGTCTTGATGACCTCGCCTTTGACGAAGATCTGGCCTTTGCCGTTGCCGCTGGCGACGCCCAGGTCGGCCTCACGAGCCTCGCCCGGGCCGTTGACCACACACCCCATGACTGCCACCCGCAGTGGCACCTCCATCCCCTCGAGCCCTGCTGTGACCTCGTCCGCCAGGGTGTAGACGTCCACCTGGGCACGCCCGCAGGACGGACACGAGACGATCTCGAGCTTGCGGGGGCGCAGGTTCAGACTCTGCAGGATCTGGTTGCCCACCTTGACTTCCTCGACCGGCGGCGCCGACAGCGAGACCCGGATGGTGTCACCGATACCGCGGGAGAGCAGGGACCCGAAGGCCACCGAAGACTTGATCGTGCCCTGGAACGCGGGGCCGGCCTCGGTCACCCCGAGGTGCAGGGGCCAGTCACCGCGCTGAGCGAGCAGCTCGTACGCCTGGACCATGATCACCGGGTCGTTGTGCTTGACCGAGATCTTGAAGTCGCGGAAGCCGTGCTCCTCGAACAACGAGGCCTCCCAGACCGCCGACTCCACCAGCGCCTCGGGGGTCGCCTTGCCGTACTTCTCCATGATGCGCTTGTCCAGCGACCCGGCGTTGACCCCGATCCGGATGGACACCCCGGCGTCGGAGGCCGCGGCGGCGATCTGCTTGACCTGGTCGTCGAACTTGCGGATGTTTCCCGGATTGACCCGGACGGCAGCACATCCGGCGTCGATCGCCGCGTAGACGTACTTCGGCTGAAAGTGAATGTCGGCGATCACCGGGATCTGCGACTTCTGCGCGATCACCGGCAGCGCATCGGCGTCGTCCTGAGTCGGGCAGGCTACCCGGACGATGTCACAACCCGTGGCCGTCAGCTCGGCGATCTGCTGCAGCGTCGCGTTGATGTCCGTCGTGGGCGTTGTGGTCATCGACTGGACCGAGACCGGGGCGTCGCCGCCCACGTCGACCGTCCCGACCTTGATCTTGCGACTGGACCGTCGCGGCGCGAGCACCGGAGGAGGCGCGGACGGCATACCGAGAGAGATGGGAGCACCAGCAGACATGCCCTCAGTATCACGCACCGGCCTGGACGTTCACCCACCCAGCCGGATCGGGTTGACCACGTCGGCGTAGACCAGCAGCAGCGTCATCGCGATCAGCCCGATGGCGACCGAGTAGGCCACCGGCAGCGCCTTGGCGATGTCGACGGGCCCCGGGTCGGGACGGCCGCGCACCCGGGCGTACGTGCGCTTCACCCCTTCCCACAGCGCGCCCGCGACGTGGCCGCCGTCCAGCGGCAGCAGCGGGATCATGTTGAAGACGAACAGCGCGATGTTCAGCGATGCCAGCAGTGACAGCAACAACACCAGTCGGGAGCCGAAGGTGTCGGTCAGGCCGCCGAGGTCGCTCGAGGTCACCTCACCCGCGACCCGTCCCACCCCGACCACCGACATCGGTCCCTCGGTGTCGCGCTCCTGCCCGCTGAACGCGGCTTGGTAGACCCCGACGAGCTTCTCCGGCAGCTTCAGGAAGATCCCCGCCGTATCGGCCAGCGCACCGCCGACGAACGCGGGCGCTTCCGACAGCGGAGCCGTCACGTAGTCCACCGAGCCACTGGCACCGAGGAACCCGACCTCTCCTACGACCGGCTCCCCCGCCGCGTCCATCTGGACACTGCCGTCGGGGTTGAGCAGAGGGCGCTCCCGTGTCACCAGGTCAGCGGTGAGCGTGCGTTCGGTGCCCTCGCGCAGCACGCGTACCTGCGCGGTATCGCCCGCGTTCTGGATGGCGTACGAGGTCTCGAACCAGTCCTGCACCGGCTGACCGTCGATGGCCACGATCTCGTCGCCGACCCGGAGCCCAGCCTGCTCGGACGGCGCCGCAGGCTGGCCCTGGCAGTCGGTGGCGGCCGGGTCGGTCGGCGCACAGGCCGCCCCCGACGAGGCAGTGGTGG
>JBAUJO010000122.1:0-6447 GCA_049683875.1 Ornithinimicrobium sp. | reverse complement strand
AGACACCAGAAGGCCACCAGCACCCAGAACATGAGGAAGACGTCCAGCAGGCCGGTGCGGGAGTGCACGAAGTGATGCCCGTCGACGGCCAGCAGCGTCGCCCCCACGGTGGCCAGCAGCGCGTTGTGCCACAGGTGCCAGACGATGCGACCGAGCAACAGGATCGACAACGTCCCGACCACGGCCGCGGCCAGGCGCCATCCGAAGGAGGAGTCGACCCCCGCGAGAGCCTCGCCGACGCCGAGCATCCACTTGCCGACCGGAGGATGGACGACGAGGTCGGGTGTGCTCCCGAAGACGTCGGGGTCGCCGGCGGTGAACAGCTCGTCGGGGTTCTCCAGGCCTTCGCGGATGTCGCGTTCGTAGCCGAAGCGCATCAGCGACCAGCCCTGCTTGACGTAGTAGGTCTCGTCGAAGACCAGCTGGTGGGGGTGGCCGAGGCGGAAGAAGCGCCCCGCCCCGCCCGCGAGCGTCACCAGAAGCACGCCGACCCACGCCCACCGAGCCTGCGCGACCGACGCCGGGGCACCGAGCAGACGACGCCGCAGGTCGGCGGCGGTGTTCCCGACCGGTGCGGTGCGGTGGGGTCGCTTCGTGAGGCTGCTCACGACGCTCATCGTAGGCAGTGCATCGCGGCGACCTACCCTGCCGTCAGGCCGGACGTGGGCTGTACCCTGACAAGGTGGCGACGTCGACGGTTTCAGCAGGGAGGTCAACCAAGACCAGCAGCATTCTGCTGAAGACCGTCATGGCTGGCACGGGGCTTATCTTCGTCGGGTTCATCCTCGCGCACATGTACGGCAACCTCATGATCTTCGGCGGCGAGGACACCTTCAACGAGTACGCCGAGCACCTGCGCGAGATCGGCAGCCCCACCATTCCGCACTCCGGTGTGCTTTGGGTGCTGCGCATCGTGCTCATCCTCAGCCTCGTCGGGCACGCCTACGCCGCGTTCGCCCTCTGGTCGCGCGCCTCGGGTGCGCGCAAGACGCGGTACGCCGTGCGCACCGCGATGCGGCAGGTGTGGATCTCGCGGGCGATGCGCTGGGGTGGGGTGGCCCTACTGCTGTTCCTCGTGTTCCACATCCTGCACTTCACGACCAACACCATCCAGATCAACGGCGACTTCGCCGACCCGGCCGGCCGGCTCGTCTCCAGCTTCGAGGTGTGGTGGGCGGTGCTGATCTACACCCTGGCCGTGCTGGCGCTGGGGATGCACCTGCTCCACGGGGTGTGGGCGGCCGGCATGACGCTGGGACTCAACACCAACCTGGCCGCTGCCGAGCGGCTGCGGATCGCGGCGGTGGCGGTCGCGGCGGTGACGGTCGTCGGCTTCCTCGCGCCGCCGTGGGCCATCCTCGTCGGGCTGGTTCCGTGAGCGACCACGCCACGACGGACGACGCAGCGAGCGATCCTGAAAGGACACGATGACTGACACGATCGACGATCAGCGAAGCGTCGAGGCCACGCTGACCGAGACCGAGGAGCCGCGCACGGACAGCGACTTCTTCCGGCCCGGCGAGCCCATCGTCGACGGGGCGGCGCCCCAGGGGCCGATCGGGGAGCGGTGGTCACACCGCAAGTTCGAGGCCAAGCTGGTCAACCCGGCCAACCGTCGCAAGCTGTCGGTGATCATCGTCGGCACCGGTCTGGCCGGTGCTTCGGCGGGGGCGACGCTGGGCGAGGCCGGCTACCACGTCAAGAACTTCTGCTACCAGGACAGCCCGCGCCGGGCGCACTCGATCGCCGCCCAGGGCGGCATCAACGCCGCCAAGAACTACAAGGGTGACGGCGACTCGATCTACCGGCTGTTCTACGACACGGTCAAGGGCGGGGACTACCGTTCACGCGAGTCCAACGTCTACCGCCTGGCCGAGGTCAGCACCGAGATCATCGACCAGTGCGTGGCGCAGGGGGTGCCGTTCGCGCGCGAGTACGGAGGGATGCTCGACAACCGCTCCTTCGGTGGTGTGCAGGTCTCGCGTACCTTCTACGCTCGCGGCCAGACCGGGCAGCAGCTGCTGATCGGTGCCTACCAGGCGCTGGAGCGCCAGATCGCCGCCGGCTCGGTGCAGATGTACACCCGCCACGAGATGCTCGAGCTCATCGTGGTCGAGGGCGTCGCCCGCGGGATCATCGCCCGAGACATGGTCACCGGCGAGATCGAGACCCACCTCGCCGACAGCGTCGTGCTGGCGACGGGCGGATACGGCAACGTCTTCTACCTGTCCACGAACGCCATGGGCTGCAACGTCACCGCCACCTGGCGGGCCCACCGCAAGGGGGCTCACTTCGCCAACCCGTGCTACACGCAGATCCACCCGACCTGTATCCCGGTCTCGGGTGACTACCAGTCCAAGCTGACCCTGATGAGCGAGTCGCTGCGCAACGATGGCCGGATCTGGGTGCCCAAGGAGGCCGAGGACTGCGACAAGGACGCGCGCGACCTCGGTGAGGACGACCGCGACTACTACCTGGAGCGCATCTACCCCGCGTTCGGCAACCTGGTCCCGCGGGACATCGCGTCCCGGGCGGCCAAGAACGTGTGCGACGAGGGTCGGGGCGTGGGCCCGGGCGGCCTCGGGGTGTACCTGGACTTCGCGGACGCGATCGAACGGCTCGGACGCTCGGCGGTGGAGTCCAAGTACGGGAACCTGTTCGACATGTACGAGCGCATCACCGGTGACAACCCGTATGAGGTGCCGATGCGCATCTACCCGGCCGTGCACTACACCATGGGTGGGCTGTGGGTCGACTACGACCTGCAGTCGAGCATCCCGGGGCTGTTCGTGGCCGGGGAGGCCAACTTCTCCGACCACGGCGCCAACCGCCTCGGCGCCTCGGCCCTGATGCAGGGCTTGGCCGACGGCTACTTCGTGCTCCCGAACACCATCCGCGACTACCTCGCCGACGGGCCGTACAAGAAGATCGAACCCAACGACCCCGCGGTGGTGGAGGCCGAGCAGGCCGTCCGCGAGCGGATCGAGCACTTCCTCGACATCAAGGGCACCACCAGCGTGGACACCTACCACAAGGCGCTCGGCAAGATCATGTGGGACAAGTGCGGGATGGAGCGGTCCGAGGAAGGTCTCACCGAGGCAGTCGCGGAGATCCGCGAGCTGCGCGAGGACTTCTGGAAGAACGTGCGAGTGCTCGGTGACTCCGACACCATCAACCAGTCGCTGGAGAAGGCCGGACGGGTGGCTGACTTCCTGGAGCTCGGTGAGCTGATGTGCATCGACGCGCTGCACCGTCGTGAGTCCTGCGGGGGGCACTTCCGTGTCGAGTCGCAGTCCGATGAGGGTGAGGCCGTGCGCAACGACGACGACTACGCCTACGTGGCCGCCTGGGAGTTCGCGCCGGACGGCCCGCCAGTGCTGCACAAGGAGAACCTCGAGTACGAGTTCGTCGAGATGAAGCAACGGAGCTACAAGTGAAGATCAGCCTCAAGATCTGGCGCCAGCCCAAGCGCGATGCCGACGGAGCCATGGTCGACTACTCTCTCGACGATGTCTCGGAGGACATGTCGTTCCTGGAGATGCTCGACGTGCTCAACGAGCAGCTCATCGCCGAGGGTGAGGAGCCGGTTGCCTTCGACCACGACTGCCGTGAGGGCATCTGCGGGTCATGCGGGGTCGTCATCAACGGCAAGGCGCACGGCCCGGAGGTCACCACGACCTGTCAGCTGCACATGCGCTCGTTTGCCGATGGCGAGCAGATCGTCATCGAGCCGTGGCGCTCCGAGGGGTTCCCGGTGCTGAAGGACCTGATCGTGGACCGCGCTTCCTTCGACCGGATCGTGCAGGCGGGCGGCTTCATCTCGGCCAACACCGGGGCGGCGCCGGACGCGCACGCGACCCTGGTGCCGAAGGAGAACGCCGACCGAGCGTTCATGGGGGCTGAGTGCATCGGCTGTGGGGCGTGTGTGGCTGCGTGCCCGAACGCCTCGGCGATGCTGTTCCTGGGTGCGAAGATCACCCATCTGGGCGAGCTGCCCCAAGGCCAGCCCGAGCGCGACGCGCGGGTGGTCGCGATGACCGAGCAGCACGACGCCGAGGGCTTCGGAGGCTGCACGAACCTGGGTGCGTGTTCGGTGGCCTGCCCGAAGGGCATCCCGCTGAACGTGATCTCCCAGCTCAACCGCGACCGCCAGCGCGCCGCCCTGCACACCCGCGACTGATCTCCCGTGACCGGTCAGGTGGTGCTGGCCGCCACGCCGATCGGCGACGCGCAGGATGCCTCGCCGCGTCTGGTGCACGAGCTGTCCACCGCCTCCGTGGTGGCCGCCGAGGACACCCGCCGGCTGCGGCGGCTGTGCCAGCGCCTGGGCATCACCCCCAGCGGCCGGGTGCTGAGCTACCACGAGCACAACGAGGCAAGCCGAACCGCCGAGCTCGTCGAGGCCCTTCACTCCGGTGAGCGGGTGGTGCTGGTCACCGACGCCGGGATGCCCTCGGTCTCCGACCCCGGCTACCGACTGGTGACCGAAGCGGTGCGTCACGGCATCCCCGTGACCTGCGTGCCCGGCCCCAGCGCGGTGCTGGCCGCTCTGGCCGTGTCGGGCCTGCCGGTGGACCGGTTCTGTTTCGAGGGCTTCCTTCCGCGCAAGACGGGCGCGCGGGAGCGGGTGCTCGCCGAGCTCGCCGACGAGCCGCGCACGATGGTGTTCTTCGAGGCCCCGCATCGTCTGGCCGCGATGCTCACGTCGCTGGCTCAGCGGTTCGGCCCGCAGCGCCGCGCTGCCGTCTGCCGTGAGCTGACCAAGACCTACGAGGAGGTCAGGCGGGGCGCCCTGGCCGAGCTGGCCGACTGGGCCACCGGCGAGGTCCGCGGGGAGGTCACGGTGGTCGTCGAGGGCGCGCCCAGCGTCCCAGCCGAGGTCGACCCAGATGTCGTGGTCGAGGGAATCCGGCATCGAGTCGAGCGCGGAGAGCGGCTGAAGGACGTCTGCCGAGAGGTGGCCGCGCAGACAGGGATGTCGTCACGGCAGCTGTACGCCAAGGTGGTGTCCCCGGCGAAGCCGTCGTCGACGGGTCAGGAGTAGTAGCCCGCCGCAGCCATGGCGCTGTCCCGGTAACGGCCTTTGCGACGCGATCGTCGCCATACGGCAAACAGCGCCCACAACACGCCCAGGATCGCGAAGATCACCAGGACCGGCAGGAAGATGGCGACCAGGCTCAGGCCGATGGATGCGCCGTCCTCGGCCGCGGAGACCACCGGTGCGCCCAGGCCCATGGTGGTGCCGTTGACCAGTGGGCGGGTGAGCGCCTTGCCGCCGTGCATGATGCCTGCGGTCACGACACCGGCGACGACGCCGACCCAGGGGTTGTCCTGCATGAACGAGGACCCCTGCTCCAAGTCGTCGGCGGCCTGGGTCGCGGCGAAGATCAGCCCACCGGTGGCAGGTCGGATGAAGGTGCCGAGCGCGTCGTTGATGTGGTCGACGATGGCGATCTTGTCCAGCACCGTCTCGCTGAGCAGCAGGACCGCAGCCAGGCCGATGGCCCAGTTAGACTCGATCCACGCGAACTCAGCGGGCAGGGTCATCACGTCGGTGAACCGTGCCGTCAGGGCCACGATGAGGAACGGGATGTATGCGTTCAGCCCGGCGGCCGCAGACAGGCCGGTGCCGGTGAGCGCTGCGAGCATGTCGGCACCTCCTCAGATCGATCGCTTCTCTCAGTGAACCACGCACCGGTAGGACGAGCGGGGGCGGCTCCCGGTTCCGCTCCCCGGTGCCGCCGAAGGGGGGTGTTGTCGCCCTAGCGCAGCCAGCGGCGAAGCTTCTTCTTCCGTGCCACCTGCCAGGAGTGGGCGAACCGCTCTTCGGCCAGCTGGCCGCGCTGCTCCTCCCCGGCATACCACCGACCCAAGGCGAAGGCCTCGGCCGCGCCGGCACCCTGGGCTTCGCCGCGGAGCCACTCGCGCAGCACGACAGTGTCCTGGTGCTCACCCAGATCGGCCTGCACCTGCTCGATGGCCCGGGCGAGCTCGAGCGCGGGCTCGCCGAAGGCCGGGACGAGGGCCTCGGCCGCGTAGCGCGCTCGCTTGGCCTTCTTGCGCGCCTCATGCAGGCGTTCGTCGCGGATGCTCCGGTCGGCTTCGGCTGCTGCGGATCGCTCGATCGCATCGATCGAGTGCTTCAAGGCGCGGTAGGCACGGCTGACGTGGCCGGGCAGCTCCTGGCCGGCCGGCTGCCCGCCGATGGCGGTCTGGGTAAGCTCGGTGGCGACCTCTAGCAGGTCTCGCAGCAGCGCGTCATACCGCTCGGTGTCCATCGCCCGGACCGCGTCACGGTGGTGGGTCCGGTACTCCTGCCCGAGCGCCCGGGCGCGTGCCCGGGCCCACCGGGCGGCCTGGCCCTGCGAGCCCTCCGTGCGGGCGATGTGCTCCAGGCGCGCACGCATCACCTCCGTGTCGCGGGCCGGGCCGAGGTGGGCCGCCAGC